>JAICQE010000034.1 GCA_025938035.1 Vicinamibacteria bacterium | reverse complement strand
GCGCCAGCCCCTCGACGATGGCGGTCTTGCCGACGCCCGGTTCGCCGATGAGCACGGCGTTGTTCTTGGTCCGGCGGCACAGCACCTGCTGCACGCGCTCGAGCTCGTAGTCGCGCCCAACCAGAGGGTCGAGCGAGTTCTTGATTGCCGCCTCGGTCAGATCGCGGCTGAACTCGGCCAGGAGCGGCGTCTCCTTGACGCCGCGCGTCAGCGTCGTCTTCTCGTTGAGGAGCTGGACGATGTCCTCGCGGACCGTGTGGAGGCGCATCCCCTTCTCCATCAGGATGGAGGCGGCGACGCTGCGCTCCTCGCGCAGGATGCCGAGCAGCAGGTGCTCGGTGCCGATGTAGTTGTGCAGCAGCCGGTCGGCTTCTTCAGCCGCAAAGCCAAGCACACGCTTGGTTTCCGCGCTGAACGGGATCTCGACCGAGGTCGAGACCTTCTCGCGGAAGACCGTCCGGCCTTCGATTTCCTTGCGGATGTTTTCGAGAGACAGGTGCGAACGCGCGAAGATCCTGCTCGTCAGCCCCTTTCCTTCGCGAATCAGGCCAAGGAGAAGGTGCTCGGTCTCAATAGAGATGCTGCCGAGCTGGCTGGCCTCATAGCGCGCGAAGAAGAGGACTCGTCGCGCCCGTTCTGTATACCGTTCGAACATCCGGCCTGCCTAGAAGTTACGGGTTGGTGAGAAGTGCGAGACTTCTTGGTCGCCATTATAAGGCAAAGCTCTGGCGGAACCAACGGAGGCATCGCGCTAAGTCACACGTTCCCTTAGAGTTCGACGAACGCTTCGGGCACCTGCCTGCAAGCGGCCTGCCCCGCCGAAGCACGCGTGCGAAGGCGGGTCCTGATCCTTACGACGCCAAATCACGGCGCGGGGTCTCAGCCCCTCGACTTTGCTCAGGGCTGACCCTGAGGCTCTCGAAGGCTCGAAGGGTCAGGTTGTGTACCGACCAGACGCGCGGATAACTGTCTTATCGACCAGCGCGCGGGCGGCGACAGCGTCGTAGGCCAGGAAGTGCGGGGAGCGCCGGTGGGCGGCATGCGCGTCGGGCGAGTCGTAGACCTCGTAGAGCACCCACCGGGCCGGATCGTCCTGCTGCTGGCTCACGTCGAACCGGACGCAGCCTGGATCGCGCGCGACCGATTCGCGGGCGTTGTGCAGGAGCGCCTGTTCGAACTCCTCGAGCAGCTCCGGCCTGACCGTAACTAGTACCAAAACAACGTGCATCGACGCTCCCGAGAAGGCCACGGAGACACGAAGGCACGGAGATCCTTGGCGCTGAAATTATTGCTCCGTGAACTCCGTGCCTTCGTGGCGCTCAAGACCTGAATATACTGCCCCCATGAAAGACACGATTGGATTCATCGGCCTCGGTCTGATGGGCCGGCCGATGGCGAAGAACCTGCTCAAGGCCGGCTATCCGGTGGTCGTCCACAGCCGCAGCCGCGGCCCGGTTGACGACCTGGTCGCCGCCGGCGCCCGTGGCGCAGCCTCCCCTGCCGACGTGGCCCGCCACGCGTCGCGCGTGATCACCATGGTTCCCGATTCGCCGGATGTCGAGCGCGTGCTCGAGGGGCCGGACGGCGTCTTCACCACGATGCAGCCGGGCACGATCATCATCGACATGAGCAGCATCGCGCCGGCGACGGCAAGACGGCTCGCCACCAAGGCGCGCGTGCTTGGCGGCGGCATGCTCGACGCTCCGGTCAGCGGCGGCGACATCGGCGCCATCAACGGCACGCTCTCGATCATGGTCGGCGGCGACGCGGCGGATTTCCTGGCGGTGAAGCCAATCCTCGACGTCATGGGCAACCCGGAGAAGGTCGTCCACGTGGGCGAATCAGGAGCCGGTCAACTCTGCAAGCTGTGTAATCAGATGGTGATCGGCGGCACGCTGGCAGTGGTGGCGGAGGCGCTCGCGCTGGCACGGAAGGCCGGCGTCGATGCCGCAAAAGTGCGCGAAGCGCTGCTCGGAGGCTTCGCGCAGAGCCGCGTCCTCGAAGTGCACGGCGAGCGCGCCCTCAAGGGCACGTTCAAGCCCGGGTTCAAGACGCACCTTTACGCGAAGGACATGCGCAACGTCGTGGCCACGCTGGCCGAGCAGAACGTCCCCGCGCCGGTCACCGCCGTCGTCCAGCAGCTGCTGCACGCGACGATGGCCGCCGGCCATGGCGAGGACGACAACTCCGTGATGGCGAAAACGATCTTTGAAATGGCAGGACTCAAATGAACAGGAACAGTTCACGCTTCCCGGTTCTCGGTGCCTGGTTCGTGTTCTGGGTTCGGTTCACGTTCATCGTCGCGGTTCCGGGTTCGGCGTTCGCGGAGGTCACGAAGGTGACCATCGCGGCGAGAACACCTGTGCTGGACGGTCAGCCGTTTGGCAACACGGGCGCCTACGAGAAGCTCGTGGGAACGATCGAGTTCGCGCTCGATCCATCCGATCGGCACAACAAGGCCATCGTCGACCTCGAACATGCCGCGAAGGGACCGGACGGCAAGGTCCACTTCACGGCCGATCTCTTCGTCCTGCAGCCGGCGGATCCGGCCAGGGGCAACGGCGTGCTCCTGTTCGAGATCTCCAACCGCGGCAACAAAGGGATGCTCGGCCGCTTCAATCGCGCCCAGAACAACCGCGACCCGACAACGGCGGCGCATATGGGCGACGGCTTCCTGATGCGCGAAGGCTACACGCTGGTCTGGGTCGGCTGGCAGTTCGATGTCGCGGCGCCGAACCTTCGCATCGAGGCGCCGGCGGTGAACGTGCCCGGTCGCGTTCGCGTGACGACCATTCAGAACGAAAAACGCACCGACGCGACGTTCAACGATCTCCCTGGCTCGTACGTGCCGGTCGATCCGAACGATCCGTCCGCGACGCTCACCGTGCGGACCCTGTTCCGCGATCGGCCGACACCGCTGCCGAGAAGCAGCTGGCGGTTCGGAACGCCCGCAGACAATGGGCGTCCGCGCGTCATTCTCGACACCGGTTTCGAGCCCGGCCGGATCTATGAGGTCGACTTCGCGGCCAAAGGGGCACGGGTGGCTGGCGTCGGCTTCGCCGCGATTCGGGACGCGGCGTCAGCGTTCCGGTATCGGACCGACCTTCCCGTCCGCGGACGAACGGCTTACGTGTTTGGCATCTCGCAGAGCGGCCGATTCCTCCGGCAGTTCCTCCACGACGGCTTCAACGCCGACGAGCGCGACCGCAAAGCGTTCGATCTCGTCTGGCCGCACATCGCCGGGGCCGGTATGGGATCGTTCAACGAACGCTTCGCGCTGCCGGGCTATTCGTCGTTTCCGGCCACGCAGTTCCCGTACACCGATCTCGAACAGGCCGATGCGACCGGCCGCCGGGACGGGCTGCTCTCCCGCTATCCGTCGCGGCTGCAGCCGAAAGTGATCTACACGAACACCCCCGTCGAGTACTGGGGACAGGGTCGCGCCGCCGCCCTCACGCACACGTCGCTGGACGGCACGCGCGATCTGACGCTGCCCGACAACGTGCGCAGCTACCTGCTGGCAGGCACACAGCACGGCGAGGCCGCCTTTCCTCCTGCCCCCGGGCAAGGGCAGGCACTGCCCAACCCGATCCCTCAGGGGGACGTGATGCGCGCCCTGCTGCGCGCCGCACATCTCTGGGCGAGCGGCAAGACGCCGGCTCCGCCAAGTCTGTATCCCAGGCTGCGGAATGGCACGCTCACTCCGGTGGACCGCCTGCGATTCCCGGTCCTGCCCGGAGGAGCCGACCCGACGGTTATCGAAGGACCGCTGGCATCGCTGCCATTCCTCGTGCCGCAAGTCGACGAGGACGGGAACGAGATCGCGGGAATTCGGGTACCCGAGCAGGTCGTGCCGCTGGCGACGACAACCGGCTGGAATTTCCGGGCGCGCCGCATCGGCAACCCCACGACAATCGTCGCGCTGCTCGGCTCGTATATCCCGTTCCCGCGGACGCCCGCCGAACGGCAGACGAGCGCCGACCCACGTCCCTTGATTTCGGATCGCTATAAGAACAAGGACGACTATCTGACTCGCATCCGTGCCTCGGCCCTGGCGCTGGTCAAGAGCGGGTTCATGCTGGCCGAGGATGTCGAGTTCTCGGTGCAGCGGGCGGGAAGGCACTGGGACTGGGCGATGACCCGGTAACGCAGTTCACTCTTCCAGGCGCTCGGGTTCGCTGTTCGTGTTCTGGTTCGGTTCGGTGTTCAGGCCGGGCGCAGCTGACCTCGTTCGAGCCTGAGCACTCGGTCGCACGCCGCGGCGAGGCGCGGGTTGTGGGTAGCGATGACGGACGTCAGGCCGTGCTCGGTGTGCATGTCGCGGAGCAGGCCATGCAGCGCATCGCCCGTGACTTCATCGAGATCGCCGGTGGGCTCGTCGGCCAGCAGCAGCGCCGGTCGCATCACCAGCGCGCGTGACACGGCCACCCGCTGCTGCTCGCCTCCGGACAGCATGTTCGGGCGATGGGTGAGCCGCTCGGCGAGTCCGACGCGCGTCAGCAGCTCACTGGCGCGCCGGCGCGCCTCATCGAGCGGCATCCGCGCAATCCGCATCGGCATCTCGACGTTCTCGCGCGCGTCGAACTCCGGCAGCAGATGGTGGAACTGAAACACGAAGCCGACATTGCGGTTGCGGAACTCGACGAGCGACAGGTCCGACAGCGACAGCAGCTCGGTGCCCGCGACGCGGATCGATCCCGAGTCGGCGCGGTCGAGGCCGCCCAGCAGGTGCAGCAGCGTGCTCTTCCCGACCCCCGAGGCACCGACGATGGCCACCATTTCGCCGCGGCGCACCTCGAGGTCCACGTCCCGCAGGACGTGCAGACGGCCGGAGCCGGCCTCATAGAACTTGTTGAGGCCGCTCACGGCAACGAACGCGCCGTTGTCACTCAAAGCGCAACGCCTGCACGGGATCGAGCTTCGCTGCCTGCCGCGACGGATAGATCGTCGCCAGGAAGCAGATGACGATGGCGGACAACACCACCGTGGCAAAGTCCTGCGGTTTGACGATGAACGGCACGTAGGCCACCTGGTAGATGTCCTGCGGGATCGTCACGAGCCTGTACTCGGTCAGCACCCAGCACAGCGCCACCGCGACGATGGCGCCGGCGGCCGTCCCGACGAGGCCGATGATCGTCCCCTGCATCATGAACACGACCGAGATCCGTCGCGGCGACGTGCCCATCGTCTTCAGAATGCCGATGTCGCGGCTTTTCTCCATCACCAGCAGGACCAGAGACGCGACGATCTGCAGCGCCGCCACCATCATGATCAGCCCGATGGCGATCGACATCCCGATCTTCTCCAGGCCTAGCGCCGAGAAGAGCGACGCGTTGAGGTCGCTCCAGTCCTGCGCCCGATACGCGGGGCCAAGAGCCTCGATGCTGTCGGCGATTTCCGGCGACGCGTTGATGTCGTCCACGCGCAGCTGGATCATCTCCACCTGATCGACGCCGACCAGGCGCCCGGCAAAATCGAGGGAGACAAACCCCCATTCCGCGTCGAACTCCTGCAGGCCGAGGTTGAAGATTCCGGCCACCCGCGCCGGCCGGCTGCGCGGCAGCATCCCGCCGGGCGAGAGCGTCCCCTGGTCCGTCAGCAGCGTCACGGTATCGCCGACCTTCACCGCTAACGCTTCGGCCAGCTGGCGCCCGATCAGTATTCCCGGCGGCTCGCCGGTCGCGAGATCTTCGACGCGCCCGCTCTGCATCGCGGTTTGAATGTCGGTGACGTTCGGCTCGAGCGCAGGATCGATGCCCTTGACCGTAATGAAGCTCTTGCCGCTCGGGCTGCTGATCAGCGCCTTCCCCATGATGCCGGGCGCGGCACCACGGACGCGCGGCACCGTGAGCAGCCTTTGCACCTCGGCGTGGTAGTCCTCGATGCCGCCGGTCTTCCAGACGTAAATGTGCGCCGTCGATCCGAGGATGCGGTCGCGCAGCTCGCCCTGAATGCCCGTCATGAGCGCGAGCGCCACGATCAGAGCGATCACGCCGACGGCGACGCCGATCGTCGAAATGAGGGAGATGACCGAGATGAACGCTTGCTTGCGGCGCGCGAGCAGGTAACGAAGGGCGATGAACAGCTCGAAGCGCACGCCTGCTTACCTTGGCCGCATCAGCGGAAACAGAATGACGTCGCGAATCGACGGACTGTTGGTGAGCAGCATGACAAAGCGATCGATGCCGACCCCTTCGCCCGCCGCCGGCGGCATCCCGTATTCAAGCGCCCGGATGTAGTCCTCGTCCATCGCGTGAGCTTCCTCGTCGCCGCCCGCCCGGCTGCGCAGCTGTTGTTCGAAGCGGCGCCGCTGTTCACCGGGGTCGTTCAGCTCGCTGAACGCGTTCGCGACCTCGAAGCCGCCGATGTACAGCTCGAACCGTTCGACGGTCTCCGGGTCGTCCGGGTTCTGCTTCGCCAGCGGGGACACCTCCGTCGGGAAGTCGTAGACGAAGGTCGGCTGGATGAGCTCGTCCTCGCAGAGCTTTTCAAAGATCTCGGCCGTGATCTTTCCGGGACCGGCAGCCGGGTCCGTCTCGATACCCAGGCGGCGCGCCAGGTCGGCCGCTGATTCGCGCGCGCGCAGCGCCGCGGCCGGAACATCCGTTCCAAGCTGTCGGGCGGCGGCGGCGCGTGCAGCCTCGCGGAGCGACAGCCGCCGGAATGGGGAGGCCAGCGAAATGGTGTGATCGCCGAAGACGATCTGATCGCTGCCGGTCGCCTTCCGCGCCACGTCCTGACACATCCGTTCCGTCAGCAGCATCAGGTCGTTGTAGTCCGCGTAGCTCCAGTAGAACTCCAGCATCGTGAACTCGGGATTGTGCTGCGTCGAGATCCCCTCGTTGCGGAAGTTGCGGTTGATCTCGAAGACGCGCTCGACGCCGCCGACGGTCAATCGCTTCAGATACAGCTCCGGCGCAATGCGCATGTAGAGCCGCATATCGAGCGTGTTGTGATGCGTCACGAACGGACGCGCGAGCGCGCCGCCGGCAATCGGCTGCAGCATCGGCGTCTCGACTTCGAGGAACCCGCGGCCGATCAGGAACTCGCGGATCGCCGTCACGACGCGGCTGCGGATCTCGAACACACGCCGCGATTCGGGGTTGACGATCAGGTCCAGATAGCGCTGGCGGTATCGAATCTCGACGTCCTGGAGGCCGTGCCACTTTTCAGGCAACGGCAACAGGCACTTCGACAGAAAGTGCACGGACGCGGCGTGAATCGTGAACTCCTGCGTCCGCGTCCGGAACAGGCGGCCGGAGACCCCCACCCAGTCGCCGAAGTCGAGCAGTTTGAAGATCTGAAAATCGCGCTCGGGCAGCGAATCCTGGCGCAGGTACACCTGCACGCGTGCGGTGCCGTCGGACAACACCAGGAAGTTCGCCTTGCCGAAGCTGCGAATCGCCAGCACCCGCCCGGCCGTCCGGACTTCGATGCGGGCGGCGTCGAGCTCCTCGCCGCTCTTCGCGCCGTGCTCGCCAACGATGGCCGCGACCGTCGCCTGCGTGTCGAAGCGATGCGGATACGGATCGACGCCAAGCTTCTTCAGCGCGTCGAGATTGGCGCGGCGTTGCGCGACCTGATCGGATTCTTCGCCTGTGCTCATTCCCGCCCGAGCTTCCGCCGGATGCCGTCGAGGATGCCGTTGATGAACCGCACCGCGTCGTCGCCGCTGAAGCTCCTCGCCAGCTCCAGTGCTTCGTTGATGATGACCTTCGCGTGGGTGTCGGGCCAGTGCAGGAACTCGTAGACCGCGAGCCGCAGGATCAGCCGATCCATCACGTTCATGCGCTCGAGACGCCAGTGCTCGGCGGCCTCGGCGATCATCGGATCGAGTGCGGCAACGTTCGACACCACGCCGTCGGCCAGCCCCAGCGCAAACTCCCGCAGCTCGGCTCCAAGAGGCTCCTCCATCTCGTCGTCATGCGACCAGAATGTCTGCCGAACCTCGAACATCGAGAGCCGCCCCACCTCCCATTGGTAGAGCATCTGGAGGGCGGCCTGCCGGGCGCGATGGCGCGCCTCTTTCGGCGCCCGCGGCGCCGAGCGCCGTTCCGCGCGCGCTGTCACGCGCCCCCTCCATGCGGCGCATGGAGCGCACCGAGTTTCTTGAACAGCGTGGCCATCTCAATCGCAGCCAGCGCTGCCTCACGTCCCTTGTTGCCTTCGCCTGGTTCGGCGCGCACCACGGCCTGCTCCTCCGTCAACGCCGTCAGCACGCCGAATGCCACGGGGACGCCGGTGGTAACGCTGACGTTCATGATCCCGTGCGACGCCGCGTCGGCGATGTACTCGAAGTGCATCGTGTCGCCCTTGATCAGGCAGCCAAGACAGATGACGGCGTCGAACCGGCCGGTCTCGGCCAGGTGCAGAGCAGCCACCGGTATCTCGAATGCCCCGGGGACGTGGACGAGGGTGACGTCGTCCTCGCGGACGCCAGCGTCCAGCAGCGTCGTGCGTGCTCCGCTCAGCAACCCGGAGGTGATTGCTTCGTTGAATCGCGAGACAACGATGGCGAACCGGCAGCCCGTCGCGACGACTGAGCCCCGTATGTCCATCTGCGGCAGGATGCGCGGTGTTGTCAATGTCGGGAGCCGGATCTCGGTGCGTCCGTGGCGCGGGCCTTGTCAGGCCCGCGGCCCCTACGATTCGAAGCAACGATTATATTCCACGCCCAGCAGGCGAACAGCGCGACCGAGGCGCCCGCGGCATCGGCGAACACGTCGCCGGCGTCTGCGGTCCTGTTGGGCACGAAGAGCTGGTGCACCTCATCGCTGACGGCATATGCGACGGCAATGCCCATCGTCGCCATCGCCCGGACTGCGGTCACCTGCGCACCGAGCCCTCCGGCAAGCGCGCGGAACACAACCACCCCGAGCCCGAAGTACTCGATCGCGTGCGCGAACGTGTCCGGGAGTCCGCCTGGTGTCGGCGGTGAGGACTGCGCCGAGAAGTAAAAGATCGCCGCCATATACGCGACGACGGGGCCCCACAGAAGCACCCGCCGTCCAACCGTGGTCAAAGCGGCAGCGGATACAGCAGCCAGCCGATCCCGATTCCGGCGCCGATGAAGCCGGCGAACAGCCGCACCCCAAACCACAGCTGATCGCGCGGTTCGTCACGCATCAACGTCGCAAAGACAACCGAGACGAAGATCGAGAAGAGCGCCATCAAGCCGACATGCGTGGTCATTTTCGCCCCTCCGCCACATCCCAGGCGTCAAGGACCACCAGCAGATTCAGCAGACCGGCGACGATCACGAATGCGTTTCCGTACTCGTAGGTGATGGCGACGACACGTCCGGCTCCGTGTCCCATGAACTTGGCGATGAAGTACGGCAGCCCGATCCCGAGATCGGCGATTGCCGCTAGACCGACGAGCGGCTGATACAGGTCGAAGCCGAGCGGGAAGATGCGGCCCTCGAGCCACAACCCGGTCGCAAACATCATCGTGAGCGCGACGAGAAACGTGAGGCCCTTCTGCCGGCGCCGAAGCACGAGATGGCCGGCGCCCGGTATGGCCCACGCGAGCGCGGCAATCAGGTACTTGTTGGCAGCTGGCTCGACCTGATCGGCCGCGGCGGCACGCATTATTCGTAGTGTACCGTAGCCAGCGCGCTCACCACCACGAGAGCCACGGCAAATCCGAACGGCAGCGCGGCGATGGCTCGGACCGCGTTTGAGATCGGCCAGCCGAATCCCCATTCGAGCGCGAAGGTGGCAAGGGTTGGTCCGGCTGCGACTCCCGTGGCGACCCACTTCGCCGCTCGCGTCCACAGCAGCGGGCGCCCCGCCAGCCACCGCCGGGCGAAACCTGCAGCGCCAATCGCACCCCCCAGGGCCGCACCGCCGTAGAGGCCGAAGCATCGTGCACAGACGGGAAGCTGGATCCCCTGCAGGTGGAAGGATCGTTCGGGCAGCTGATGGCAGATCAACGCGCCGCCGGCGTAGAGGACGCCGGCAACGGGCGTCGTCAGAAAAGGTGCGGTGATGAGCAGCAGCAGCCAGGCGGCAGCCACAGCCGCCACCGAGGGCGCGGTCCAGCGCGACACGATTGGATCGTAACGTGTGGGGCGATCGGAGCACTATCCACGCGGTGCGAGATATCCGGCGCGGGTGCGCGGCTGCGCGTTGGCGCGATCGACGATACGGACGTTTACACGCCGGTACGCCCCGTCGCGCCGTTGATTCGTCGGCATGTAGCCGATCGCGTATTGGCTCGCCAGCTCCTCGCCGATGGCCTTATAGACGCCCGCCAGATCGTTGATCTGCAGCGCAAGGAACGAGCGGCCGCCAGTCTCCTGCGCCAGCGCTTTCATACCGTACTCGGACTTCGATGCCTGCGCGTTCCGGCGGGCGCTATCGCTGTCGAACTGCGATGAGCGCAGCATGATCGTGTAAATGGAAATGCCCGTCTGCCTGGCCAGCGCCATCACGTCGTCGTAGGCGACGAGACTGGTCGTGTCGTCGCCGTCCGACAGCAGCACCAGCGCCTGCCGGCGAACGTTTCGACCCGGTTGCTTCTGCCGCGCCATCTCCTTCAACGTGAGATAGAGACCGTTGTAGATCGCGGTGTTCCCCGCCGCCGACGTTCCGCGAATAGCGCTTATCGCCGTGTCCAGATCGTGCGACAGCGGGCTCAGGACGCGCGCTGAATCCTTGATGTCCATAACGAGGAGTCTGTCCACGGGCCGCAGGGCGGATACGAAGCCCACGGCCGCCTCCTGTGCAGTGGCAAGCTTGGCGTGCATGCTCGACGACGTGTCCAGGAGGATGGCCAGGTCGAGCGGAATCTCCGCCGCCGCGAAGAAGGAAACGTCCTGCTGAACGCCGTCTTCGTAGATGGCGAAATTCCCGGCAGTCAGACCACTGACGAACTGCTGCCGCGGGTCGACGACGACGACGTTCAACGCGACCAGGTCGATGCCGCCCTTGAAGGTCGCCGGGTTGTCCTGGCAAAACACCCCCGTCGTCCCCGCGGCACACAGAATCACGAACACGAGCGTCTTCATTCCACCGACCTCTCGCCGCGGCCGCCCGCCGCCGCGGACTCAACGATGCGGTCGTGTGCAAAGGGTGTTCCTGTAGACTCGGCAGACGATGAGCGACGCTCGTGGGGACCTACCCGGACTGAATCGAACGATCCTGTTGGGAATCGGCGCCGTCTCAGGCGCGCTGTTGATGACGGAATTGGCGCTGACTCGGATCTTTTCCGTCACCATGTATTACCACTTCGCCTTTCTTGCCATCTCAATTGCGCTGTTCGGCTTGAGCGCAAGCGGCGTGCTGGTTTACGTGCTCCGTCGCCGGCTGGCGAATGTCCCCACCGACCGCCTGCTGGCGGTTGGCGCGATCGGTCACGCGGCAGCCACACTGGTCGCGCTCGCCTGCCTGGTCCGCATCCGCGTCGGGCTCAGTTACTCACCGCGCAATCTCGTGCTGATGCTGACCATCTATCTCCTGGCTGCGCTGCCCTTTCTGACGGGGGGCACGGTGATATCTGCCGCGTTCGCCAGGCTGACACCGCGGATAAATCTTCTCTACGCCGCCGACCTGATCGGCGCGGCAGCCGGGTGCCTGGCGCTGATCCCGTTATTGAACACAGTGGGGGCCCCGGGGGTGGTCCTCGTTGCGGCCGCGCTCTCCCTGATTGCGGCGGTTTCCTTTGCACGTGCCGGCTCGCGCCGGGCATTTGCCGCGGCCGGCGCCGCCCTGCTCGCGGCTCCGCTGGGAGCACAGCTGGCGGGTCTGCAACCGTTCGATGTGCTCGACACGAAGGGACACGAGGGAGACCGGGTGCTCTTCAGCAAGTGGAATTCGTTCTCGCGTATCGGCGTCTACGACCGCGCGCACGGCGACTGGTCGCTGAGCCCGAAGTTCACTGGCACGCCGGGCGAGTCGCGCTTCATGGACATCGACTCCGCCGCGTCGACGCCAATCCTGAAGGGCACCGGCCGTCCGGCTGACGCGGCATATCTTCGTTACGAGCTGACCGCAATTGCCTACCAGCTGGTCGAACGTCCACGCGGATTCACCGCGCTGGTCATTGGGCCCGGGGGCGGGCGCGATCTGCTCTCGGCGCTGGTGTTCGGCGCCACGCACGTCGACGGGGTCGAGATCAATCCGATCATCGTTCGCGACGTGATGCTGGGACGCTTCCGCGACTACTCCGGGAACCTGTATGGCGATCCGCGCGTGGCCATCCATGTCGACGACGGACGGAGCTTCGTGCGGCGCAGCCCGAAGCGATACGACGTCATCCAGGCCTCCCTCGTGGACACATGGGCGGCGACGGCGGCCGGTGCGTATACCCTGACCGAGAACTCGCTCTACACGTCCGAAGCGTTCGGTGAGTATCTCGATCACCTCACGGACGACGGGTTTCTGACGGTCACACGCTGGGTCTTCGACGGTCTGCGGCTCGTCTCCCTGGCGCAGGAGGCGTGCGCCGCGCGCGGTCTCGATCCGGCGCGACACATCGCGATCGTCCGCCACGACCGGGTGGCGACCTTCCTCCTGTCGAAAAGACCGTTCACACGCGAGCAGGTCGCGCGTCTCACGTCGCACGCCGACGCGATGGGGTTCGTGGTGCTGTATGCACCGCGGACCGGCGAGGCGGCGGACGGCACAGACGCACCGACACCATCCCGCGCGGACACACGCCCTGCCGATCCGCCAGAGATGCTCCAGTCGCGGACGAGCGCCGACGATTACGCACGGCTCATCCGCGCCCCGGATCGTCAGCGATTCATCGACGCCTATCCGGTCGATATCCGCGCCACCACGGACGACAGGCCGTTTTTCTTCCACACCACGCGGCTGGCCGACCAGTTCGACGTGGCGTTTGGCCGCTCGATGCTGTTTGGAAACGGCCTGAGCGCCCTGCTCACGCTGTTCGGGATCTCGGCGGTGCTCGTCGTGCTGTTCGTTGTCGGACCGCTCCTCATCGGCGGCGGGCTGCCGGGGTCCGGCTGGGCCCGATGGCTTGCCTACTTCGGCGCGCTCGGCGCCGGGTTCATGCTGCTCGAAGTGGCGATGCTGCAGCGGTTCGTGCTGCTGCTGGGTCACCCGGTCTATTCCCTGACGGTGACGCTGTTCTCGCTGCTGCTCGGCACCGGGCTGGGCAGCTTCCTGACCCGGGCCGTTGACGACCTGAGGATCCGCCGTGTCACCATGTCGGCGTTGATCGCGATCGTGGCGTTGGCGCTGGCATCGAGGTTCGCCGTTCCCTGGCTCGTCGACGCCGCCATTCCGTGGCCGCTCGGCGTACGCATCGCGGTTGCCGTGACGATTCTGGTCCCCGCCGGAATCCTCCTCGGCATGGCACTTCCCGGAGGCATGCGGATGCTGGCAGCGAGGCGGCCGGAAATTGCGCCGTGGGGATGGGGCATGAACGGCGCATTCTCGGTCGTCGGCGCCACGCTCGCCGTCTTCATCGCAATGAACTGGGGCTTCTCGACGACGTTCACGTCCGCGGCTGCGGTGTACGCCGTGGCCGCCGCGGTGTTTCCAGAATGAGCGCGCTCGCCGACCTCGTTCGCGGCGCCACGTTCGACGACTTCCTCTTTACGCCGCAGTACAGCGTCCTCGAGCGGCGGGATCCCGCCGCCATCGATCTCTCGTCGAAGCTGTCGCAGCATCTGACGCTGAAGCGGCCGGTCGTTTCGGCGAACATGGACACCATCACGCGCGCCGAGATGGCGATCGCCGTGGCCGAGGAGGGCGGCATCGGCATCATCGACCGCGGATTTCGATCCGGCGATATCGAGCCGCAGGTGCGCGAAGTCGAGCGCGTCAAGCGCCGCCAGCACGGCATCATCATCGACCCCTACACCATTCGCCCCGATGCGGATCTCAACGAAGCGGCCGAGGTGATGCGGCGCACCGGTGTGGGCACGCTCGTCGTGATCGACGAGGCCCGCCGCGTCATCGGCCTGCTGACGGCGCGTGATCTCCGCTTCAGCGGCGGAACCGGGCGCGTCAGCGAGCGCATGACGCCGCGCGATCGGCTCATCGTCCGCGAAGGCAGCATCGAGAGCGCCGCCGCCGAAGCCGTGATGCGCGAGCACAAGATCAAGAAGCTGCCGCTGGTTGACGGCGCCGGACGGCTCCTCGGTCTGGTCACGGCGAAAGATCTGATCAAGCAGAAGCAGCTGCCGGCCGCCACACGCGATCCGCACGGACGTCTGATGGTGGGCGCCGCGATTGGCGCGAAAGGCGACTACCTGGAACGTGCCGCGGAGCTGCTGCGCGCTGGCGCGGACGTGATCGTCATCGACATCGCGCACGGTCACTCCGTCGTGATGTCACGTGCGGTCGAGACCTTCCGCAAGCAGTTCGGCGACGCCGAGCTGATCGCCGGCAACGTCGCGACCGCCGACGGGGTCAGGTTTCTGATCGATCGCGGCGTCAACGGCGTCAAGGTCGGCATCGGTCCCGGCGGCGGCTGCACGACGAGGCTGAACACGAACTTCGGCGTGCCGCAGGTGGCCGCGCTGGTCGAATGCCGCAGGGCGGCCGGCGACGAGGTGCCGCTCATCGCCGATGGCGGGGTGAAGCGGGATGGAGCGCTCGTGCAGGCGCTGCTCTTCGGCGGCGATACCGTCATGCTGGGCGGCGCGCTGGCAGGAACGATCGAGACGCCGGGAGATACCGTCCAGAAGCCGGTGGTGATTCCCGAGTCGCACAAGACGGTCACGGTGCCGTTCAAGGTGTTTCGCGGAATGGCGTCACTGCAGGCGATCGTCGACCGGCTCGACGTCGAGGATTCCTCCGTCGCGGACGTGGAGGCGCTTGGGGCGGAGGGCATGGAGATCAGTGTGCCGGCGCGCGGCTCCGTGCGGCCGGTGATCCGCGACATGCTGAAGCACCTCTGCTCGGCGATCAGCTACGGCGGCGCCGCAAGCCTGACGGAATTGCAGCGCCAGTTCCGTGAGAACCCCGAGCGCTTCGTGATCCGGCTGACTGAATCCAGCCGCCGCGAATCGTTCGATCGGTAGACTGGGTTGCCTGGGTAGACTGGGTAGACTGGGTGGCTGGGTTGCCTGGGTAAGGACGCAGGCAACCTAGGCAACGCAGGCCACCCAGCTACCCAGCTACCCAGCCACTCAGCACTTTCGCGGCAAGCGCCTTTACGTCCTTTGCTTCGGCGCGCGGACCGTACTGGCTGATCACCTGGGCGGCCATCGCCCCACCGAGCCGGCCCGCGGTCTTCAGGTCGAGGCCCTGCGTGTAGGCGTAGAGAAATCCCGCCGCATACGCGTCCCCGGCGCCCGTGGTGTCCACCACCTTGACGCCTTTGACCGCGTCGATGACGTGCACCTCGTCGCCGTTGACCACGACCGAGCCCTTCTCGCTGCGGGTGAGCGCGGCAATCTCGCAATGATCCCTGACCTGCTGCAAAGCCATGTCGAAGTCGTCCGTCTGATACAGCGACAGGATCTCGCTCTCGTTCGCGAAGAGGATGTCCACGTACTTTTCGGCCAACTCGAGGAACTCATCGCGGAAGCGGCCGACGCAGAAGGCATCCGACAGCGTGAGCGACACTTTGACGCCGGACTCCTTGGCCTGCATTGCCGCGGAGAGCATCGCCTGCTTGGCGCGCGGCAGGTCCCAGAGGTAGCCCTCCATGTAGACGACCTTGGAGCCGGTGATGTGGCCGAGGTTGATGTCTTCGGGGCCCAGCTGCGTGCAGGCGCCGAGGAACGTCTGCATCGTCCGCTGTGCGTCGGGCGTGACGAAGATCAGGCTGCGTGCCGTCGGCAGGCCGCCCTGCAGCGGCGCCGTGTCGTAGGTGACGCCAACCGCGCGGATGTCGTGCGTGAAGATCTTGCCGAGCTGATCGTCCGCGACCTTCCCGATGTAGGCGGCCCTGCCACCGAGCATCGCAATTCCCGCAATCGTGTTTCCCGCCGACCCGCCCGACGCTTCCTTGCCGGGGCCCATGACGCCGTACAACTTGTCGGCCATGGCGGCATCGATCAGGTTCATGGCGCCCTTCGGCAGGTTGTGCGCCGCCAGCAGCGCGTCGTCTGCCTGGGCAATGACGTCGACAATGGCGTTGCCGATTGCGGTTACGTCGAACTTATTGGGGGTCGTCATCACGTTCCTTTACACGCGTGCGAGATATTTGCCGACGATCGGAGCCAGATCGCGGGCGGTCTCGGGCGGAATCACGTCGGGCCGCGTAATCAATGCGTACTTCAGCGCCGACGCGCACTCACAGGTGCGATCGAACGGCAGACGATCCACGGCGCCGGCGATGATCTGCTGCGCCGTCTGCGCGTTCCGGGTCAGGTTGGCAATGATCATCTCGACCGTCACCGAGTCATGGTCCGGATGCCAGCAGTCGTAGTCGGTGACCAGCGCGATCGTCGTGTAGCAGATCTCCGCCTCGCGCGCGAGCTTCGCCTCCTGCAGGTTGGTCATGCCGATGATGTCGGCGCCCCACGATCGATAGAGGTTCGATTCCGCCAGCGTCGAGAACTGCGGCCCTTCCATGCAGACGTAGGTGCCGCCCTTGTGAATCGTCGCGTCGGCCGCTTTTCCGCTCCCGAATGCGACCTCGCTGAGGATCGTGCAGAACGGATGGGCGAACGCGACGTGCCCGACGAGGCCCCGGCCGAAGAACGTGCTCACACGGCCGCGCGTACGATCGATGAACTGGTCCGGGATGACGATGTCGAGTGGCTTGTATTCCTGCTTGAGACTGCCGACGGCGCTGGCGGAGAGGATGTACTCGACGCCGAGCAGCTTCATGCCGAAGATGTTGGCGCGGAAATTCAACTCCGACGGCGAGAGCCGGTGGCCGGCGCCGTGCCGCGCCAGAAAGGCCACGCGCTTTCCGCGGAGTGTGCCGACGACATACGGCCCGGACGGGTCGCCAAACGGCGTGTCGAGCGCAATTTCCGTGCGATCGGTGACTTCGGCCATGTCGTACAGACCGCTGCCGCCGATGATTCCAATCTGAACTTGTTCCATTGGATGCTGTCGTCTGCGGGTCCGCCTGAAGGCGGACACTACGTGCCAACCGGAGCCTCTAATACTAGTGCCTTCCGACTGAAGTCGGAAGCTACGCACTGGCCTACATCACCGGCCGAATCCGGCGGCAGCGGGCATGGGCGGCCTGGTCAACGGCGTAGGCAATCACGCCGGCGGCAAGGATCGCCAGAAACCAGCGGCCATCGGCCAGCCCGCCAAGACGCAGCAGCGATTCGCGCGTGCCGGCCGCCTGATTCGGATCGTGCGCGAACGCCGCGCGGACGAGGAACAGGCCCAGCGTGATCAGCACACCACCGCGTGTGGCGACGCCGAACCGGCTGATCCGCTGGACCGCGGTCCGCATGTGTGCAGGGATCGGCGACCAGTCGATCTTCTCGTCGTGCGTGCCTTTCACGCCCTGCACGATCTGCGAGGCGCCATACGCCGCGACAATGCCGCCGACGAGGCCCACAAGCAGGGCGCCGAGCGGCCAGTCGAGAATCTTCGCCGTCCACAACTCTGCCTCATCGCCGTTCGACCCCCGCAATCCCCGCAGCAACTGAATGGCACGGATACCAAGGGCCCCGTACACGAGCCCACGGACACCGTTGCCAATGCGGATGAACAGGCTGTCGCGATCGGGGTTCATGAAGGCGTCGAGGAGCCGCCAGGCGGCGTAGCCACACAGGCCCGCCGCCAGAATGAGCAGCAGGCCGCGGCCGAACGGCTTCGTAAAGATGACCTGCAGCGCACCGGTCGTGTCCGTGATCGTGCCGCCGCGGTTCGTGACGGCGAGCACCGCCAGAACGCCGACGATGGCATAGATGACCGCTTTCGAGGCGTAGCCAAGCCGCGCGAGATTCTCCAGCATCGCTGCCGACCCTTACTGCAAAATTCAGTTCCGCCAGGAGCTGCTGACAGTTCCCGCGACCTCATCCGATAAGAGTGGCAATGAACGGGCCCGTCCAGCTCGTCACGCCAGACCGCCTCCGGATTCAGGAAGGCGGCGGCTGTCTGTCTGTGTTCGGACTTCCGTTCTTCGGCGCGGGCGTGTTCCTCTTCCTGATACTTCTCCGCATCGTCCCGGTGAACAACGCGGATCAAATGCCGGCCTCCATGTGGCCACTCTTGGTCCTGATGGCGATCGCCTTTACAACTGTCGGCGGAGCACTGGTGTTCGGTCGCAGCTGGATGACCATTGATCGCGCACAGCGAGAAGTCGTCAAGCAGTGGGGCCTGCTGGTTCCGCTGCGCGGGCACACCGTACCGCTCGAGGGATATACCGCGGTCACACTCGGGTTTGTCCCGGGCGACTCGGACACGGCCGAATCGTTTCCACTGACGTTGAAGGCGCGAAGCGGACCCGACCTGCGGTTGTGCAGCCTCTCCGACTACGCGAAAGCACGCCACTACGCCAGGGCGATTGCCGAGCATCTGCACCTGCAGATCGAAGATGCCTCAACGGACCGTTCGATCACGCTGACCCCCAGCGACATCGACCTCGCACTGCGTCAGCGTGCGCGACAGAACCCGACAATGCACACGAATGCGGTGCGTCCTACCGACGCGCGGAGTGAGGTGACGCGTGAAATGGGCAAGGTCAGGATTGTCGTTCCGTTCCGGCGCCAGAATCCGCTCGTACTTGCAACGACGTTGATTCCGATCGGCATCCTCCTCGCGTTCGGCCCGCCGCTCGCAACGTTCTTCAGGCAATCCAACACGCCAGATGTCGTCGGCTGGACGTTTCTCGGATTGCTGGGCCTGTTCTTCGGGTTCCTTCCGTTGACGACGATCGTCGGTGCCTTCCTCCGATCGCGCAGGGGTGCCACGATCGTCGAGGTCTCGAAACAGGGCCTCCGCATCCGGGAGCGCGGAGCGTGGACGACTCGAACGATCATGTCAGCCGATGTGGCGGACATCCTCGATGTGGACTACAGCAGCCGCGAATCCAGCCTTGCCTCGGCGAAACGCGCGACCGAACAGCAGGTGCTGCAGGCGCACCCCTCGGAGGCTCCGGCGGTCAGGGCCGGCGTCGAACGTATCGTCGTAAAACTCGCCCGCTTCGCCAGGGGCAAGGGAGTCGTCATCAAGACCCGCACAGGCCTGACGAGGTTCGGCGAAGGGCTGGACGATGGGGAGGTCCAGTACCTGTACTCGATCGTCAGGCGGGCGCTCATCGAGTAGGAATCGCGAAGGCGCTCTTACTCGCTAAGACGTCATTCGGGCCCGGGCGAACCGCGGCACCGGTTTGAAGAGGATTAGAGAACCTGCTCTACGTAGCGCCGCCCGGATTTCTCGCGGATGAAACCGGCCGCGATGACCGGGTCATGCTCGAAGAAGATGAGGTACTCGCGGTCAATCGCCTCGCGAATGAACTGACGCTTGAACGCGAGGGTCTCCATCGGAAAGAGGTCGTAGCCCATCACCCAGGCGTTTTCCAGATGCGCAGCCGTCGGAATCAGATCCGCGACGAACACCGCCGTCCGTCCGCCGGACTCGATGAACACAATCTGATGCTGACCGGTGTGGCCGCCGGTCCGGACCACGCGCACGCCAGGCCGAATCGCCTGGTCGCCGTCGAAGAACGTGACGACTCCGGCCTCCTTCAGCGGAACGAAGTCGTCCTGCAGGTAGCTCGCGCGGTTGCGTTCGTGCGGATGAGTGGCATCGTCCCACTCCGCGGCACGGATGACGTACTCCGCCTTCGGAAAGCGCGGCCGCAAACCGCCAGTCATCCGGGCAGTCGCACCACCAAAGTGATCCCAGTGGAGGTGAGTGGCCAGCGCGATCTCAATGGACTCGCTCGACAATTTGACTGTGGTGAGCGCGTCATCCAGGGTCCGTACCCGGTCGAGTGCGTAAATGTCGCGATCCTTGGGGGTCATCTTCTCGCCGACGCCGCAATCCACCAGCATGCGCCCCCACGACGCTTCGACGAGCAGCGGCCGCATCGCCAGCTGAATCCGGTGTCGATCGTCCGGCGGTGCCTTCTTCTCCCACAGCGGACGCGGCACGACCCCGAACATCGCTCCCCCGTCCAGGCGGAACGGGCCGTCGTGAAGCGTGGTGAGCTGGAAATCGCCGAAGGGGATCGTCCGGACGTCGAGGCGCACCACCGGCGCGGCGCCCTGCTTCAGTTCAACGAGCACGCCATGAGCGGCGGACGGATGAATGAACGCGACCATCGCGCCCTCGGCGCCGGGCCGCGGCTGCTCGTCAACGAGGCGGACCCCGCGAGCACGCAGTTGTTCGAGGGCGGCGTGGATGTCGTCCACGCGCAGTGTGATGTGGTGAAGCCCCGGTCCGCGCTTCTGCACGTAGCGCGCGATCGCGGAATCGCCGTTCGTGGGCTCGAGCAGTTCGAGGGCGGCCTGACCAGCGGGGATGAAGTGGGCACGTACTCGCTGGCTGGCGACTTCCTCGGGGACCTCGACGTGCAGGCCGAGTCCATCGCGATAGAAAGCCAGCGCCTCTTCGAGGTTCTTCACCGCGATGCCGACGTGGTCGAGGATCACCTTCATTTAAGGCACGCGGCCTACGCTGGCAATAAGCTCATCCACCGCCGAATACGGATCGAGCTCGCGCGCCGCAACGCGCTCGGCCATCCGCTCGATCGCGCCCGACGGCAGCACTGATTCGATGCGCTGCACAAGCTGGCGAGCCAGCAGCTCGCGCAGCCGAACGCGCTGGCGTTCGCGCCGCCGCTCGGCCAGGCCGCCCGCTGAGTGCTCGCGATAGCGCCGGATCTGCCGCCACAGTTCGTCGATCCCGATCGCGCGGGTCGCCTCTGTCTTCACAATCGGCGGTTGCCAGTCACTCTCGCTCTCCTCTCGCCGCTTCCGCCGTGAGGCGGAAGCCACGCCAAGCGACAGATTCGCGGCGATCGCCTGTGCGGCACGGTCGGCGCCTTCGCGATCCGCCTTATTGACGACGAAAATGTCGGCGATTTCCATGATGCCGGCCTTCATCGCCTGGACGTCGTCGCCTGCACCCGGCGCGACGACCACGATCGAGATATCGGCCGTTCGGACGATATCGACTTCGTCCTGGCCGACCCCGACCGTCTCGATGATGATGACGTCCGTTCCGGCCGCATCCAGCACCAGCGCGACGTCGCTCGTCGTCCGCGACAGCCCTCCGAGGTGGCCACGCGTGGCCATGCTGCGGATGTACACGCCCGGGTCGGCCGCGTGCCCGGTCATGCGAACGCGATCGCCGAGGATCGCCCCGCCGGTAAACGGGCTCGTCGGGTCCACCGCGATGATCCCGACCGTCTGACCCGATCGCCTGATTTCGGCGGTCAGGGCATCGACGAGCGTGCTCTTGCCGGTGCCCGGCGCGCCGGTGACCCCAATCACGTAGGCACGCCCTGTCTGCTGATGGATGTGTCCGATCAACGCCGCCGCGTCCGGAGCCTCGTCCTCGATCAACGAAATCGCGCGCGCGATCGCCCGCGCGTCGCCGGCACGCACGCCGTCGTGGAGCAACTCGCTAGGAGGCAAGCAGCTGCCGCGCGATGACGAGCCGCTGAATCTCGCTCGTTCCCTCGCCGATGGTCGTGAGCTTCACGTCGCGGAAATATTTCTCCGCCGGATAGTCCTTGATGAAGCCGTAGCCGCCATGAATCTGGACGCCGTCCTCGGCAGCGCGCACCGCGATTTCGCTCGAATACAGCTTCGCCATCGCCGCCTCGAGCGTGGTGCGCTCGCCGGCATCCTTCATGGCGGCGGCGCGATACGTCATCAGCCGCGCGGCCTCGATACGCACCGCGTTGTCCACCAGCTTGGCGCGGATGCTCTGAAACGTTCCGATCGGTTGTCCGAACTGTTCGCGTTCGAACGCATACGATCGCGCGGCGTCGTACGCACCCTGTGCGAGCCCGACGGCGAGCGCGGCGATGCCGATGCGGCCGGCATCCAGCACCTGGAGGGCGTTGATGAACCCCTGTCCTTCCGCGCCGAGCAACTGACCGGCGGGGACGCGGCAATGCTCGAAGATCAGCTCGCTCGTCTCGCTTGCGCGCATCCCCAGCTTGTTTTCCTTCTTGCCCGGCCGGAACCCTGGAGTGCCCTGCTCGACGATGAAGGCGGAGATGCCGCGGTTGCCCTTGGCGCGATTGGTGACGGCCGTCACGACGAGGATGTCGCCGGTCCGGCCATGCGTGATGAACTGCTTCGACCCGTTGATGACCCAGTGCGCGCCGTCACGAACGGCAGTCGTGCGCATTGCCGCGGCGTCGCTGCCGGACGACGACTCGGTCAGCCCCCAGGCCGCGAGCTTGTCGCCCGTCGCCAGCGGAACCAGATACGTCCTCCGCTGTTCTTCCGTGCCGAACATGAAGATGTGCGACGCGCCGAGGCCGTTGTGCGCGGCGATGGAGAGGCAGACGGACGGGTCGACACGCGCCAGCTCCTCGATGCACAGGCAGTAATCGACCGAAGACATCCCCGCCCCGCCGTATTCCTCGGGGAACTGGATCCCCATCAACCCCAGGGCCGCGCACTTGGCCAGCAGTTCCCGCGGAAACTGCTGCGCCTCGTCCCATTCCATGACGTGGGGGCGCAGTTCCGTCTCCGCGAACTCCCGGACGCTGCTGCGAAGCAGTTCCTGATCCGATGAAAGAGATAGGTTCAAGGAGGTCCCGCGCCTTGTCGACGATCGTACCATTACGCATGCACCTGGTCCGACCGCTTCTCGTCACGGTCCTGCTCCTGGGCTTCACGGCCCCGGCGTATGCCGATTTCACCTTCATCATCGGGTCGAACCGGACCCCGTCCAGCCGGGCGGCGAAAGGGTTCGCCGTTGGCGGCGGCGGGATGATCGCCACGGAATTCGAATATGCGAACAACGGCGAGGATCTCGACGACGAAGACGGACCGACGCCGGGCCTGCGAACCTTCCTCGGCAATCTGCTGCTGCAGACGCCGTTTCCGGTTGCCGGATTTCAGCCGTACGGATTGGTGGGGACCGGCGTGTACCGCGAAACCCTGGACGCGCACCAGGAAACGGCGTGGGCGTTCCATAGCGGCGTCGGCGTGAAGCGGCGGATTTTCGGGCCGGTGATGGTTCGCCTCGATTACCGCGTCCTGAAGCTGCGCGGTGAGCCGTTACACAGCAACGTGCATCGGGTGTACACCGGATTTCACGTCGCGTTCTGATAGCCGCCTTCTTCCCTACTTCGGCGGTTGGACCGGCTTCGCATCGAGCGGTGGAGCCGGGATCACCGGCTTCGGCGCCGCCGACGGAGTCGATGCCCCCCCACTGGATTCTGCCGGCGGCTCCACCGCCACGAGATTCGCGAGCGTCGGGCCGCCCCTTACCGATCCCGTGAAGAGCGCCCAGACCTCCTTCAATTTCGCGGCGTCGGGGATAGCGGCCGCGAGAATGGGGCCGAAGGCGTAGTCCACACACGGAACGGCGGGGTCGAGCACGAACCAGAAGAGCACGTCCTTGTTGGGCCCGACCTCAGCCATCTTGAGGAATTTCCAGCCCTTCGCCTGCTCCCGGACGGTTTTGTCCGTGCTGGCCGCAATTGCCTCGCGGACATAGCCGAGAAACTTCTCGAAGTCCTCAACCTTCGTTGCCTGTACCGGCTGGATCAGCACGCCGACGGGGGCGTTGAACATTCGCTCCGGCAGGCGCGCCGGGGGCGGGGGTGCGGGACATGTCACTGTTCCAGGAACGGGTTCCGGCGCCGGGACGGATGCCGGCGGCGGCGCCGGAGCGCCCGGTTGAGGGGCGGGTGGAGAGGCCTGTTGCGCGGCTGGTCCAGCGCCCAGACTCATCGCAAGCATGAGGGCGGCGCCTGCCCGGCTAATATCGATCACGTCAGTCTCCGAACCCAATAAAAAAGCCACGAGCGTCCGATGGCCGCTCGTGGCTCGACCTGTACGACGCGGCGAGTCTACTGGGCGCCACCCGCGGCCGCGGCCGGTGCTGCCGGCGCGCCGACCGGGTTGTTGGCCGTGATCTGCGACAGCGCGCCCTTCAGCGCGCCCTTATAGAGGTCGTAAAACGCACGCTTCTCGTCGTCTGTGGACACCGCATAGACGATGTTGACGATCGAGTAGTCGGCGTTCTTCACCACCGGGCTGATGATGTGGATGTACGTGCTGCTGGTGTCATTTGTCAGCGACTTCTGGCTTTTGACAACCTGCCAGCCGGACAGCTGCTGCTTCGCCTCGGGAGCGGTGGACTTGCCGAGCGCCTCTCTCAGCTTGGCGATTACCTGCTCGTATTCGGCATCCTTCCCCGGGTTCACGGCGTACATCACGATGACGGTATCAGCGTTATACGTCGTCTTCTGAGGTGCGGCGGCCGCCGGCTGCGCCGCGGCCTCCTGCGCGTAGCCGTTCAGCGCAAAGGCCGGCAGAACCAGCATCGCGCCAGCCACTACCATTCCCGAAAGTCGTCGCATGTGCATTTCTCCTCGGAAAAGCGCGGGTATCCTACCGTACGTGGGAACCCAGAAATACGGTCATTATTTCGTTGGCAAGAAGCATTCCTGCCCTGCTTAATTTCAGGCGGCGGTGATCATAGATCAAGAACCCCGCATCGACGAACCGCTCCAGCTCCCCGCCATACTGCCGCCACAGATCCAGCCCGTATCGTGATCTTACCAAGTCGAGATCAATCCCTTCAGTCAGCCGCAGCCTAGTAAACAGCGCCTCCTCAATACCATCCTGTCGCGACAGGATTCGCCGCTCGGCGATGAGCTGTCCACCGCTGTGGACCGCGCCGATGTAGTCGTGCGTGGCCGACACATTCCGCCAGCGGACCCCCCCTCGGGTGGAATGGGCACCCGGACCGAAGCCGACCCACTCGCCATCGGTCCAGTATTTGAGGTTGTGCCGCGAAACGCGGCCATTTCGCGCCACATTGGAGATTTCGTATTGCTGGTAACCCGCCGCATCGAGGCGTTCCATTGCCAGCAGGTACATCTCGGCCGCATCATCGTCGGCGGCCACGGTCCACTTCGATTTCGCCATCGCATCCCGCAACGGCGAGTTGGGGTAAATCTCCAGCAAATACAGCGACGCATGCTCGGGGCCGAGTTCGATGAGCGAGTCGACCGACGCGAGCCATTCGGCAATCGACTGCAGCGGCAGCCACATCATGAGATCGATCGACACGTTGTCGAACCCTGCGGCGCGCGCCAGTCGGAACGCGTCGCGGGCGCGGCCGGCCGAGTGCAGCCTGCTCAACCGCTGCAGCTCGGCGTCGCTGAAGGATTGGACACCGAAGCTCAGTCGATTGATTCCAGCCGCCCGGAATCCCGTCAGTCGCTCGGCCGTGACGCTTTCGGGATTGGCCTCGAGCGTGACTTCCGGATCGTCGGAAAGGACGAAGGCGTGCCGGCACGCGTCGACGATCGCCCCGATTTCCTCCGGCTCGAGCAGCGAGGGCGTGCCGCCGCCAAAGAAGATGGTGTCGGCCGCGGCCGTGCCCGAGTCGCCGGCGCGCTCGATTTCCTTCAACACGGCGGCGACGTATTCGGTCTTCAACGCGGGGTCGAAGAGGCCGCGGTTGAACGTGCAGTAGTTGCAGATCGCGGAGCAGAAGGGGACGTGGATGTAGAGGCCTAGTGGCATGAATTCAGAATGCAGAATTCAGAATTCAGGCAAAGCCTGCATTCTGCATTCACCATTCTGCATTACTGCGATCCAGCCCGCCCCCCGCTCCACTTCAGATCGGCCTTCCCGTCTCCGCGCTCGCCCGCGCGGGCCTGGGCACGGACTTGTCCGCCGGTTCGCGCCGGCAGCGACGGCTTGCGGGAGGCCTTATTGCGCGTTTTCCACAGGGCGACGAGGTCGTCCACCCCGCCGTTGGGCGGCAATTCGCGATAGTCGCCGCCATCCAGATACAGGAATTCGCACATCTCGTGCAGCCGCGACCGCATGCGGAAGCCGATGCGGAACAGCAGCGAGTCGGGATCGGTATTGTCGGGGTTGTCGTCGTAGTTCGAGGTGAAGATCGTCGTCCTGCGCTCGCTGTAGCGGGAGTTCACGATCAGGTTGAGCGTTTCCTCCACCCATTCGGACGATTTTTCCGCGCCAAGGTCGTCGAGCACCAGGAGGTCGCACTCGATGACCGGCCGCAGGACGTCCATCTCGGCGGTGCGGTTCACCGGATCGTAGGTGCTGCGAATCACCCGCAGCAGGTCGCGCGTGTCGTAGAACAGGCCGCGCGCACCGCGGGTCATGATCACCCGCCGCAGCACGGCCACGGCAAGGTGCGTCTTGCCGACGCCGGGCGGTCCCTGGAAGAACAGCCCCTTGTCCGTGACCGGAAAGCTTTCGGCAAGCCGCGTCGCGTGCTGAAGCGCTTTGGTCAGCTGCTCGTTGTAGGCGGTGTAGTTGGTGAAGTCGCAGTGCTGGTACCGGCGTGGAATTCGCGCGTCCGCCAGCAGCCGTGCCGACGCGGACCCGCGGACGCAGTCGCAGCGGGTGACACGGGAGATGCCATCGACTGTGACGGTTTTCCAGGTCGTGTCGTCACAGATCTCGCAAGCCACGGAACGATACTAACGCTGAAATGCAGAATTCAAAATGCAAAATGCAAACGCGAAATGCGTGCGCGCTCTTTTGCATTTTGCATTTTGCATTTTGAATTTTGCACTCCCGCGAGCGCGCTCAGCTCTTGCGCTTCGCGCCGCGCGCTTCTGGTATCTGCCCTTCCGCCGGCGGCGTGTGCCGTACGAGGTCGGTCGGAGACGACTTGACGAGCGCGGTGGAGAGCCGCGTCTCCCAGTCGTCGATGCCGCGCGCAAGCTCCCGCTTGACGTAGTCCATGAACTCGTTGACCTCGCCCTGCATCTGCTCGATCTTGCGGCGCATGTTCAGGATGATCTCGACGCCGGCGAGATTGACGCCGAGATCGCGCGTCAACGTCAGAATCGTCTCCAGCTGTTCGAGGTCTTCCTCGGAGTACAGCCGGGTATTACCCTCGGTTCGCGACGGTTTCAGCAGCCCCTCGCGTTCGTACAGCCGCAGCGTCTGCGGATGAATGTTGTACTTCTGCGACACGGCGCTGATCATGTAGTACGCCTTTCCGCGGTCAGCACGTTTGGCCATCACTTCCGCCTCATGTCGCTGTTGATCCGGCCGAACTCGCGCAGCAGCTCCTTGGAGCGCTCGTCGAGGAGCTTCGGCAGCATCAGCCGCACCTCAACCACCAGATCCCCGCGGCGGCCGTTCAGCCGCGACGGGGCGCCGCGCTCGCGCAGCCGGAACCGCTGTCCCGACTGCGTCCCCGGAGGCACGCGAAGCCGCGCAACGCCATCCGGCGTCTCGATCTCCACCCGTGCTCCCAGGCCGGCTTCGTGGACGGCGATCGGCACCACCGTGTGCAGATCGTCGCCGTCGCGCTGGAAGGCCGGATGTGGGGCCACGTGCACCGTCACGTACAGGTCGCCCGGTTGACCTCCGCGAACGCCGGCATTTCCCTTTCCCTGCACGTGAACACGCTCGCCATCCGCGGTGCCGGCGGGAATCTGCACCCTGATCGCCTCGGCGCGGGTCTCCTGCCCGGCGCCACCGCAGCGATCGCATGACCGCGGCCGCTGTTCACCCGAACCGCTGCACGATGTGCAGCTGCGGGTGAACACCATGTGACCGCGGACGGTCCGTACGGCACCGCTTCCCTGGCACAACGGACATGCGCCACCGCTCATCCGCGTCGCGCCGCTCCCGGCACACACCCGGCACGTCACGCGCCGCGTCACCGTCAACGTCTGCTCCGTCCCCTTGAACGCGTCGTCGAAGGACACGTGCGCATCCTGATGGAGATCGGCTCCGCGCTCGGGCGCCGGATTCCGCCCGCCGCGGCGGCTCAATACCTCCGCGAACAGATCGCCAAACGTCGCCGAATGGTCTGCCCCACGTGCGGAGAAATCGAACCCTTCGAAGCCGCTCTTCGGCCGATCGTCGCGCGGCTCGACGCCATGGCCCGAGTCGTAGCGCGATCGGCGCTGCGGGTCCATCAGCGTTTCATAGGCGTCGAGGATCTGGCGGAACCGCGCCTCGGCAACGCGGTCTCCCGGATTGATGTCCGGGTGAAACCGCCGCGCGAGCCGCCGGTAGGCCCTCTTGATCTCGGCCTCCGTCGCGCCATGCGCCAATCCGAGGACGATGTACAAATCCATTGGTGAATCTGGATCTGTGATTCGTGATTGCCAATCACAGATCACTAATCACAACTCGTCATTTCTTTTCGTCCTCGACCACCTCTGCGTCGATGACGTCCCCGGGCGCCGCGTCGCCGGCCGTCTGGCCGGCCGCCGGCCCGGCCCCCGCCTCCGATCCGGGCCCGGCCGATGCGCCCGTCTGCTTGTAGAGCGACTCCGCCGCCTTGTGCTGCGCCTGCGTCAACTGCTCCATGGCCCGGTTCATCGCCGACGTGTCGTTCGAGCTCACGGCGGTCTTGAGCTCGCCGATCGCACTTTCGACTGCCGACTTGTCCGCGGCGGGGAGCTTGTCGCCCATGTCCTGGAGCATCTTCTCCGCGGCATAGACCGCCTGGTCGGCGCGGTTGCGGACCTCGATCTCCTCGCGGCGCCTGCGGTCTTCCTCGGCGTGCGACTCGGCGTCCTTCATCATCCGCTCGACTTCGTCCTTGCTCAGTCCGCTCGACGCGGTGATGGTGATCTTCTGTTCCTTGCCCGTGCCCAGGTCTTTCGCGGACACGTTGACGATCCCGTTGGCGTCGATGTCGAACGTCACCTCGATCTGCGGGACCCCGCGCGGCGCCGGCGGGATC
>JAICQE010000115.1 GCA_025938035.1 Vicinamibacteria bacterium | reverse complement strand
GGTCGAAACTCACGTCGTAGTCACCGGTCTCGCCGTGGTACTGGACCCAGTTGTGCGCCGACGGGCGGCCGACGAGCACCATCGTCGTCGGGTCGTCGTGCAGGTAGAAGAGGATCGCGTCGCCGATGACGTAGCCGTCGTGATTGCAGGCGACGAACTGCTTGGCCTGATCGACCCGGAAGTTCTTGTGGGTATTCACGCCGAGATCGCTGAACACCCGTACGGCATCGGGTCCTTCGACGTACAGGTCGGTCATGTGGTGCGACTGGTCGAACAGCGCGCACGTATGACGCCACGAGCGCTGCTCGTCGCGCCAGTTGGTGAACTCGTGGCGCACGACCGGAAACGCATACGGGCCGATCTGCGAGTTGCGGAGCATGTCGACCGGACTCTTGACGGTCCGGAGCAGTTGTTCGAGATTCTGGGGGCTCATAGTGGCGGACCTCTGCCATCGGTAGCGTCCGCTTCAGGCGGACCCATGGCAGAGGCGCGAATTATACCCGCCGCGCTTCAGATGCGGCTGCGAAGCGTGATTTGTGCCTCGACGGCGGTGACGATGAACTGGATGAGCTGCCGATCCGAC
Organism: Vicinamibacteria bacterium; assembly: GCA_025938035.1. The sequence continues at coordinate 14,118 of JAICQE010000115.1, read as the reverse complement.
ATCCAGGACACGTCCTCCCCGGCGGGGTTCAGATCGTAGGCGGCGATGATGTTCAGGAGGCGTGGGCGGTTCAGCGCGCCGAGCTCCTGGCGCAGGATATCGAGGTTTTTTCCACCCACCTCGAACGGATCCAATACAGGCTCCGGTCCCGGCGGCATGACGCGCGGGAGCACCGGGTCGCGGGGCTTTGGCTCCGTCGAGTTCGGAATCTCCACCGGCCGCACGCGAACCGTCACCGGACGGCGAGCCCGCTCGAGGGCGCCTTCGAGGAAGATCGGCGTCAGTCCGGTCGCCCAATACACAAGGTGTTCGCGTTCCGGCTGGCGCGATTCAGTGCCTGTAACGAGCACTTCGGTGCTGCCGTCGATCGGCGTGAACTCGATCCACCCTTCCCACATGCCATCGTCCGCCGGCCTCCCGATGGCGCGCGCGTGGTACTCGCCAAGCTCGTCACGAACCGGTTGGTCGAATGACACCAGAACTTCTGCCATATCGCACGTACTCCCCCGCCCGGGACGTTGCAACGAGGGTGCCGAAGCGGATAGCACTCATCGTTCGACGACGATTCCATCCGTGACCGGCAAGCCATGGCGATCGAATCGTGGCAGCGGCTGGATGTTGCCGTCGATGAGCTCGCCGATCGGATCGACACGCAGCATGGAGTAGTCGACGGTGACGAGAAGGAAATGCGCATGGTCCGACCAGCTTCGCGTATGCGCTTCCTCGAACTTGTCTGGTGAGCCTTTGCGGACTTTGCTTCCGGCGCCCGTCACGAAGTAGTCGATGCCGCCGTGAGAGGAGTGCTGGAAATTGTGCTCGTGCCCGCTGAAGACCGCCCGCACACCGCCGCTGGCAAACAGGGGAATCAACTGATCCATGCGGTCGGTATTTCCGTGTTTCGGCCCGGCGCAATAAGGCGGGTGATGGCAGAACGCGATGCGCCAACGCGTTCTTTCGTCGGATGCCATCGCCCGTTCGAGCCACTCGCGATGTTTCGGATATTCGAAGAGACGCTTGCCGCGGAAGAAGTGCTCCTTGGACGTGTCCAGGCACAGGAACTCGAGGTCGCGCCCATAGTGGAACCGGTAGAAGAGTCCCGGATCGAGCGAGGCCCGGCCCGACTGTGCATCAGCCGCGAACCGCTCGCGCAGGTAGAGGTTGTCGAGCACCTGCTCGCGGTCATCGCGATCTTCTGTTTCCGCCGTATCGTGGTTGCCGATGCAGGGATAGACGGGAACCCGGTTCACGAGGTAGCGGTAGGGCTGGAAGAACGTGAAGAACCAGTCGTCGTCCTCGTCGCCCGTGCTCGTCCCGAGCGGCAGCCCGAGGATGCGCGTCCCGGCGTAGATGTTGTCGCCCGCGGTGATGACGAAGCGAACGTCGTGCCGGTCGAACACGGCCTGCATGGCAAGCGCGATTTCGCGCTGACGCCGCTTCGGCGTCGATCGCCGGATGCCGGTGCCGTAGTCGCCGAGCACGATGAACGTCACTGGCGCGTCGAGCGGCTGTTTCGAATCGGGAAAGGTGCGGAATTCGTTGACGTAACGTCCGCCGCGCTGCACCAGGCCTTCGACGTCGGTGTGCGACCAGTCCCACCGTTCCTCGTGTCCCCAGCGCTCGCCTTTGACGATGACTTCGTATCGGTAACGGGTGTCAGGTTGAAGACCGGTGATCCAGCAGAAGTTCGTGGTGTCGGTGCTCGCGGTTGCGGCAAGCGTTCCGTCGAGCGCGTAGACATTGACCTGGGCCGGGCCGTACGGCGCCGAGCGCGCGCCGATGCTGTCGCGCCGTGGCGGATGAACGTAGCGGAGATCGTGATCGTCGACGAGCTTCCACTCGCCGTTCGAACGCGTCTTGAAATAGAACGCGCCCCAGGCGATCAGCGCGGAGGTGTCGGAGAGGCTGGCAAGGTGGAGATACGGTTCGGCGTGAAACTCCGGCACGGCCCACTCGTCCGGACGGCAAGAATGGAGCACCGGTAGCGGACGCACATCCGCCACCGGTGACCCGGGTGAACGCTTACGGAGGGGTGATGCCGGACGCGGCGTTGAACTTGTAGCCGGTCTGTGCGTCGCCTTCGCGATACATCCCGTGGCACTGCTTGCAGGTGCCCTGGGTGTTTCCGAGCGACATCTGCGCCTTCATCGTGTCGCCGGCCTTGAGCGCCGCGACAACGTCCTGGGCGCCGGTCTTTGCGGTCTGCGCCAGTTTGATGGCATCGGGCTTGTTCCGCTGGGTATAAAACATTTCGATCGTCGTGAACGCCGCGACAAGCGCCTCGGCGGCCGGCGCCGCGGCTGCTGCATCGCCGCCCTTCAGCGCCTTGTTCGCCGCCCCCATGTTCTGTTGAACGATCTTCATCGTGGCGGCGTGCTGCTCGACCGTCACCGGCTTGCCGCCCTGCGCGATGACGACGGTGCTGGCACTGGCGAGAACAAACGCCGCCAAAACTATTGAACTGGACACAATCCGCATCGTGGCTCCTTTCCGAAGCGCAACCTGAGGCCCCCCGCGGGCAGACCCGAAACGATCAGATACTACAAAAGAACTACCGAATACCGGCAATTTGTATCATGTGACGGCTCGAACGCAAGTTTCCGGCCTGTTTCTACCGCCATGACGCCCGCAGCCATCGCCGCCGATCTGCACGCCGCCATACGAGACGGCCTCGAATTGTTTCAGCGTGCGGACGAAACGAGGACATCGGAGCGGCCTCGGGAGGGCGGCTGGTGTGCCCGGGAAGTTCTCGGCCACCTCGTCGACTCCGCCTGCAACAACCACCGGCGCTTCGTCATCGGGCGGGACGCGTCCCCAGTGGTTTTTCAGGGATACAACCAGGACGACTGGGTCGGGCGGCAGCGCTACGCGCAGGTTCCATTCCGGGACATCGTCGCGCTCTGGTCGGCGTATAACCGGCACCTGGCCCACGTCATCGCGACGACGCCTGTGGAAGCGCTTTCCAGCTCCGGCCAGGGTCCTGACGGCAATGTAGTGACTCTGGGCTTTCTGATGGAAGACTACGTCAGGCACCTTCGCCACCATCTCGAACAACTCCGCAGCCTGTTGAAACCGTGAGCACACAACCGCTTCACGAGCTCTTTGCGCAGAACCGCGCCTGGGCACGCGACATCACGTCGCGCGAGCCCGAGTTCTTCCTCAAGCTGTCCCAGCAACAGACGCCCCGGTATCTGTGGATCGGCTGTTCGGACAGCCGTGTGCCCGCCAACGAGATCGTCGGCCTCGCACCCGGCGAGCTGTTCGTCCACCGCAACGTGGCGAATGTCGTCGTGCACACCGATCTGAACTGCCTGTCCGTGCTGCAGTTCGCGATCGACGTGCTGCGCGTGCGTCACGTGATCGTCTGCGGCCATTACGGGTGCGGCGGGATTCAGGCCGCCTACCGTCGCGACTCGCTCGGATTGATCGATAACTGGCTGCGCCACGTCCAGGACGTGCACGACCGGCACGGCGACCTCATCGGCCGGGAGACTCCGGACGAACGCGCGATGGATCGCCTCTGCGAGCTCAACGTCATCGAGCAGGCACGCAACGTCTGCCAGACCACGGTTGTCCGCGATGCGTGGACCCGGGGCCAGGAACTGTCGGTCCACAGCTGGATCTACTCGCTGCGGGACGGGCTGCTTCGCGATCTCGGCTTCGTGGCCTCGACGATTCCGGGTGTCGCCGACGAATACGCCCGCGCTGTCGCTGCCATTCACGCCTGATTCCCGCCATCCCGATTCGTCGTCACGTCACCTCACTTGCACCTGGACTCCGCATGTGTTCCGGGAGGTGACGATGAGATTGTGTGTATGGGGTGCGACCGCCGCGTGCGTCGCGGTGCTGGCAGCGGGGCCAAGCGGGCAGGCGCCGGCCGGCGACGCCGTCAGCGCGGAAAGCTTCGCGAAACAGGCGATGCTCGCCAACAAGGCCGAGGTCAAGCTTGGTGAGCTGGCGGGTCAGAAAGCGCAGAGCGCCGACGTCAAGGCATTCGCGCAGATGATGGTGAAAGAGCACACGAATGGCTTGAACACGCTGAAGGAGGCCGTGAAGGGTCAGGGCGTGGAAGAGCCGGCACGGCTCGATGCGAAGCATCAGGCTCTCCACGACCGTCTCAGCAAACTGAGCGGTGCCGAGTTCGATCGTGAGTACATGAAAGCGATGGTCGACGGTCACCGCGAGGTGAAGAGCATGGTCGAGACGCGCGCCAACCGGACACCAACGACGACCGGGACGAGCGGCCGTGTCTCGGACGACTCACGGCTGGACAACGCCGTGAATCAGTGGGCCACCAAGACCCTGCCGACCGTAACCAAGCATCTCGAAAGGGCTGAACAGATCAGCGGCCGAATGAAATAGACGGATCTCCTGAAAGGCCGACCTTCAGGCCGGCCTTTCACCCCACATAGAGGCTTCGCGCTGTCAGTTCCTGATGGTTGAGTCCAGCCGACTTGTCGAGCAGGCGCAACAGCGGCGGCAGGTCAACAGGAAAGCGCCAGTCGTCCTCCCGACCCCCAAGGCCTTTGATGCGCGCGGCGGTCTCGTCCCACCACGGCGTGACCGCCCGTGCAATCGGCTCCACTATGAGCAGGCGCGTCCCGCGAGTCGCCGCCTCGAGCAGATGCATCTCCACGCCGTGTCGTTGACGGTCGTCCAGCTCATTGAGGGTATAGGCCGCGATAACTGCGCCGGACGAGCCGAGCGCGGGAAGGCGTTTCAGATCGCCGACACGCGCATGCCCGCGCAGGTTCAGATCCCGATAGGTGCGCCGGCTTTCTTCCACTGCCCACGGATGACGATCGATGCCGAGGATCGAAGGACCCGTACCCGCACAGAGCGCCCAGGCGGCCGCCGCGACTCCGGTACCGCACCCAAGATCGACAATCTGGGTCGGGGCCGGACTGCCGCCGCCGACGGCGCGGACGATGTGCGCGACGGTCAGCAGGTGAAGCGGACCGTAAAACAGCGCGAATGCCGCCCGCTTGCCGGCAGAGGAGAGGGCCGCGCCGGCAGCAAGTTTCTGACGGCGTTGTACATATGCGGACGACAATGCCCGGAGGGCGCGCGTGACTTCGGCCACCCGGAAGTCGGCAAGATGACGCGTTTCGAGCGACGCCAGCCACCGGGTAAAGCGTTCGTCCTGCGCTGAGATACACATGGAATGCGTGATCCTGATCGGCTTACCGGCGTCCGGCAAGACGACGTTCTATCTGGAGCGGTTTGCCGGCACACACGAGCACGTCAGCAAGGATGCCATGCGCCACAACCGGCAGCCGCAGCGCCGCCAGAACGAGCTGATCGACGCGGCGCTCGCCGCCGGCCGTTCCGTCGCGGTCGACAACACGAATCCCACCGCCGCCGATCGCGCTGCGATCATCGCCATCGCGCGGCGCCACGGCGCAGAGGTTGCAGGCTATTTCTTCCCGACGGAAGCGGCCGACGCGCTTCGGCGCAACCGGGCGCGCGAAGGTCGGAACCGCGTTCCCGCGGTCGCGATCTTCGCCGCGCGGAAACGGCTCGAGCGACCGGCGTACGAGGAGGGGTTCGACCGTCTGTTCACAGTGGCCGTCAACGAGGAGGCGCGGTCGTTCGACGTTGCACCGCAGCCGCGTTAAATTGGCGACTCAACGGCGGCGGCTCCGCTACAATGCGATTTCAGGAGGGCACGCATGCGACTGTTCGTTTCACTTGTTGCAATTCTGCTGATGGTGACTGCCGCCGCGCCCCGGCTGCAGGCGCAAACCACTCATGCCGCACCGCAATCGGCGCTCGACGCCGCCGTGCGGCAGCACGTAGACACGACCGCGGCCGATCGGGAGGCCGTGCTGCGTGTGCTGGGTCGCTCCGAAGTTAAAGCTGTCGCCGAACGGGCCGGCATCGATCTGCGCCGGGCGACGGGCGCGGTGTCGACCCTGCAGGGCGAGGATCTGGCGCGAGTGGCGGCACAGGCGCAGCAGGTGGAGGGTGCGCTGGCCGGCGGCCAGTCGCGCATCGTCATCTCGACGACGCTGATCATCATCGCGCTGCTGGTGCTCATCCTGATCATCGTTGCAGTGGACTGACAGGGCGCGCGCGCTCTTTCTCGTTGCGGCGCTGGCTGGGCACGTGGATGCGCAGCCAGCGCCCCTTACCATCCTCGACGTTCCCTTCATTTCACAATCCGAGGCGCTCTGCGGCGGCGCCGCCGCGGCGATGGTGCTGCGCTACTGGGGCGAGCGCGGGCTGAGCGCCGAGTCCTTCAGCCATCTCGTCGATCGCAGCGCCGCGGGCATCCGCACCGACGCACTCGTGAGCGAGCTGCGGTCGCGCGGGTGGATGGCGGCCGCACTGGCCGGCAGCGGCGAGGCGATCGACGCCGAATTGCGCCGCGGCCGGCCGGTGCTCACGTTGATCGAGGATCGGCCCGGGCGATTTCACTACATCGTCATCGTCGCCAGAACACCGGACGCCGTGGTTTTTCACGATCCCGCACGGGCACCCTTGCGTGTCGTCGGCCGCGAGGAATTCGAGCGGCGCTGGCAGCCGGCGAAGCGATGGATGGCCGTCGTCGTCCCGGGTGAGCGCGAGCGCGAGACCGCTGCGCCCGTCAGCGCGTTGCCGTCGGCTGAACCATGCGATGCGCTGATTGCTGCCGGTGTCGCGCGGGCGCAGGCGGGCGATCTCGCCGCGGCGGAACAGCACCTCACGACCGCGCTTTCCTGCAGCGGCGCGGCGGCGATGCGCGAGCTGGCCGGCGTCAGGGTGCTCCAGCGCCGGTGGGCCGACGTCGAGGCGCTCAGCAGCGCAGCCACTGCCACAGACCCCGGCGACGCATACGGCTGGCGGTTGTTGGGAACGAGCCGGTTCGTTCAGAACAACCGCGACGGAGCGCTCGCGGCATGGAACCGCGTTTCCGAGCCCAGGCTTGATTTGCTGAGCGTGGCGGGACTGGACCGTACGCGCCAGCGGGTGGTTGAACGGCTTGTCGATGTGAAGGCGGGCTCGGTGGTGACGCCGAACCTGTTGCTGCGAAGCGAGCGACGGTTAGGTGAGCTTCCCGCGGCGGTTTCGACCAGTCTCGAGCTGCGGCCGGCGGCAGGCGGCCTGGCGGAACTCCGCGCGACGGTGAACGAGCGACCGGTGTTTCCCGCGGATGTCTGGAGTTACGTTGCTCTCGGCGCAGTGGTCGCCTCGCGGCGCGAGCTCGCTGCCGGGACCGGGTCGCTCACGGGCGGAGGCGAACGCCTGAAGGCCGAATGGCGGTTCTGGCCCGGCCGGCCGCGCCTCGGCGTCGCCGTTGACGCGCCAGCGCCATGGGGAGGTGTCTGGAGCGTCGGCGGGTTCGGCGAACACGAGCGGTTCGGCGACGCCGGACCGCCCGACGAGGAGCGCGCGGGCGGATTCGTCGAGTGGTCCACCTGGACCAATGCGGTCGTGAAGATCACGGCCGGAGCCGGCGTGGAGGATTGGGATCGCCTCGGCACTCTCGGTCGATCCGGCGCGCAGGTGCAGATGCTGACACGCGGAAGCCGCGTCAACGTCCGTGCTGATGGCGAGATGTGGGCTGGTGCAGCGTCGTTTTCACGCGTCAGCGTGAATATTGCCGCTGCCTCGTCTGCGGCGCGTACCGGCCGCGTCTATCTCGCCCGCGGCGGCGCCGCCGCCGGCAGCGCGAATCTGCCGCCGCTCCTCTGGTTCGGCGGAGACACCGGGCAGACGCGCGAGACGCTGCTTCGCGCGCACCCGCTGGTGGATGACGGCCGCCTTCGCATCGAGCAGATGGGGCGGCGGTTCTGGCACGCATCCGTCGAAGCGCAGCAATGGTGGTCGGCCGGAATCGTTCGCACTGGTGCCGCCGTGTTCGTTGATGCGGCGCGGGTTGGAGACCGCGCCGATGATGACGCGCGCGGTGATGTCGATGCGGGAGTCGGCGTTCGTCTGGCGCTGCCGGGCGCGCCTGGAACCTTCCGTGCCGATGTCGCCACCGGGCTGCGTCACGGCGGAACACGCTGGTCGTTTGTGTACGACCCGCAACGCTGATAGAGTAACGCCCCTCCAGTCCGAGTTGCAGGGGTGCCATGGTCCGGACGTCCGCGGTGATCACTCTCGCGGTCGTGGCGATGCTTTCGTCCACGAACGCCGACGCGCAGTACTTCGGTCGGAACAAGGTTCGGTACGATCGTCTCGAATTCCGGCTGCTGCAGACCGAACATTTCGACATCCATTACTACGCCGAGGAAGAGGCCGCGACGGTCCACGCCGCGCGCATGGCGGAGCGTTGGTATGCGCGGCTGTCGCGAATTCTCGGGCACAAATTCGCACGGCGTCAGCCGCTGATCCTCTACGCCAGTCATTCGCACTTCGCGCAGACGAACCTGACCGGCGGATTCATCGGTGAAGGGACGGGCGGCTTCACCGAGCGCATCAAATCGCGGATCGCCATGCCGTTCGCACCCGGGCTGGGTGACACGGACCACGTGCTCGGCCACGAGATCGCGCACGCGTTTCAGATCGACATCGCCCGCAGCGTCAAGCAGGACGCGTTTGCCTTTCCCGGCTGGTTCATCGAGGGCATGGCGGAGTATCTGTCGCTCGGCCCGGCAAACGCCCACACGTCGATGTGGGTCCGCGATGCCGCCGGCCACGATCGTCTGCCCACGTTGAAACAGTTGAACGATCCGCGCTACTTCCCCTATCGGTACGGTCACGCGCTGTGGTCGCACCTGGCGGAGCGGTTCGGCGACGGCGTGTTCGGCAAGGTGCTGCGGACGCGCGGGAAGGACGCGATCAAACGGATTGAGGAGGTCACCGGCGAAACGTCCGCGCAGATCACGGCGGCGTGGCACGGCTCGATTGACGAGGCGGTGCCCGACGCGGAGGCCGGGCGCGATATCGGCGGCGAACGCCGCAGCCGCATGCAGCTCGCCCCGGCGATCAGTCCGGATGGCAGCCGCGTGATGTTTCTCTCCGAGCGCGATCGCCTGTCGATTGATTTGTTCGTTGCGGATACGGCGAACCACGCGGAGGGACGCAAGGTCGTCAGCACGGCGGCCGATCCGCACTTCGACAGCCTGCAATACATCAACTCGGCGGGCGCCTGGGACCCGACGGGAGCGCGGTTCGCCATGGCCGCGGTTCAGGATGGAGAAGCGGTGCTCGTCCTCATCGACGTTGCGGACGGCAGCCGCGACGAGACACGCCTGCCGGACGTCAGTCAACTCTTCAACCCGAGCTGGTCGCCGGATGGTTCGCAGATCGTCGTCTCCGGACTGAAGGGCGGGCTTTCTGACCTCTTTATCTACACCGTAGAAACTCGCACGTTGCGGCAATTGACCGCGGACCCGTACGCGGATGTGCAACCGGCCTGGTCGCCGGACGGCGCGACCGTGGCGTTCGCAACCGATCGCTTTACTTCGTCGGTCGACGAGCTGCGCTTCGGCCCATTGCGAATCGGTTTGTTGAATCTGGAATCGGGACTCGTTCGTCCACTCCACGAGCGGTCGGCAGCCACACCGATCCTGTCCGACAAGGAGATCAACCCGCAGTGGTCGCCGGATGGCAGCGCGCTCTACTACATCGCGGACCACGAGCGGACGAGCAACGTGTACCGGCGGACGCTGGCCACCGGTGAGCTGATGCGGGTAACGAACGAACAGGCGGGAGTGAGTGGCATCACGGCGACCAGTCCCGCGCTGGCGGTTGCGGCGGACAGCGGAACCGTCGCCTTCACGGCTTTCGCGAACGGCGCGTACCGCATTCGGATCGTCGAAGGCTGCGGTGAATGCGCGCCTGTCACGGACAGCGTCTCGCCGGTCACCGCCGCGACACCGCACCCGATGACGGTGGCGGACGCCCTGCGGGATTCGGCCTCAGGGCTGCCGCAGGCCGACACGTTCACACAGCGTCCGTACGACGATCGACTGCGTCTGGAAACGGTGGCGCAACCCTTCATCGGCGGCGGTACGGGCAACGCCTTTGGCGGGCTCGTGCGCGCGAGCTTCGGAGCGTCGTTTGGAGATCTGCTGCGCGATCGGCAGCTGCAGACGCTGTTCCGCGTCGGCACGGATCTGGACGACTTCGCGGCGCAGTTTGCCTACACCACGCGCCGTGGGCGGTGGAACTGGGGCGTGACCGCCGGCTTTGCGCCTGCCCGTTTCTACGGTGCGCGCCGCGCAATCGAGCGCGGCGCAGAGGCGACGACGAGAGAAACAACCAGCCTGCGCTACGACCATCAATGGGGCGGCCTGGCCATGCGCTACCACTTCAACGCCGTGCGCCGCCTGGATGCACGAGTTGGCGTGCGCAGGACCGGATTCGCGTGGCAGACGGCGACGCGCGTCACGGACCCGGCCGGAGAGATCGTCAATCAGACGTTCGCGGAGTCGCCGGCGCACGCGGCGCTCTACCAGGCGGAGGCGCAGCTCGCGTTCGTCTACGACACCGCGGTGTCGGGCCCGCTGGGTCCCGTACTCGGTCAACGTCTTCGCCTTGAACTCGAGCCGGCGTTCGGCCGCGTGCCGTTCACGGACGTCCGGGTAGACGCCCGCCGCTATTGGATGCCGATCCGTCCGCTGACGATTGCCGCACGCGTCGAACATGTCGGCCGCTACGGTTCGGGGGCCTCGGACCCGCGCCTCACGCCGCTGGTGGTCGGACTGCAGACGCTCGTTCGCGGCTACGACCTGCGGACGTTTGCCGCCGACGCGTGCGGGCGGACAGCAACCGCGTGTGCAGTGCTCGACGAGCTTGCCGGCAGCAGGTTGGCGCTGATGAATCTCGAGCTGCGCGCGCCGCTCGTCGGCCTCCTGACAGGGGAGCTGGACTACGGACGGCAGGTACCGATCGAGCTGATTGCGTTCGCGGACGGGGGCGCTCTGTGGACGAAGACCCCCGCGGGCGCGTCGGACCGGGCCAGGTTCCGCAGCGTCGGCTTCGGCGGCCGCGCGAACCTCGGCGGATTCGTCATCGAAGTGACGGCCGCACGTCCAATGGATCGGACGCCGAACGGATGGCGCGTCGGTTTCCTGCTGCGCCCCGGCTGGTAGCCTGGTGGTACGACCTCTGCTTTATCCGTCCACGTGCGGACGCTTCTCTTTCTGTTTTGCCTCGTGATCGCGACCGGCTGCGGTGCGTCCGTGGCCGGTCCAATAAATCCGATCGACAGGCCCTTCACCATCGGCGTTGGCGAAGCCACGAGCATTTCCGGCGCCGGCCTGGTGATCGAGTTCCTCGGGGTGAGCGGTGACTCACGCTGTCCTGCTGACGCGCTCTGTATCCAGGGAGGCGACGCCATCGTACGGATTCGAGTGGCCGGAAACGGCACCGCCTCGTACGAGCTGCACACCGGCGACGCGTCACGCGCGACCGTGGCACACGGGCGCTATCTGATTTCGCTCGTGGAACTGCAGCCGTATCCCTTCAGCTCGACGCCGATCGAGCCGGACGACTATCGCGCCACGCTGGTTGTGCGGCTCCAGTAAGGTCCCCAAGGACCAGGGACTTAGGAAGCGCGCGGTGTGGCGGCGGCGAGCGCGCGTGCGGCGAACGCTTCGATCTCTGACGCCGGCCGCACGCCGGTCACCCGATCGATCTCGCGGCCGTTGAACACGAGCGCCAGTGTGGGGATGGAGCGGATGGTGAATCGCGCCGCCACGTCCGTGACGACGTCCGTGTTGACCTTGACGACCAGATAGCGGCCGGCACTGGTTCGCGCCACGCGTTCCAGTTCCGGCGCGACCATGCGACATGGGCCGCACCACGGCGCCCAGAAATCGACCAGCAGCGGCAGCGAACTGCCCGCGGCCGCCGCATCGAAGGTGGCGGAATCGGCTATTTCAATCGGCGCCGACAGTGGCGGCAGGTTCGCGCGGCAATTGCCGCAGCGCACCGTCTTGCCAAGCGTGTCGTAGCGCAGGCGGTTCGACCGGCCGCACGACGGGCAGCTGACGATCACGCCCTGCCGATCGGCCGTCGCTCCCATTCCTTATTTCGACGCCTCGCACGGCTCGCCGCTCAACGTCCACAGCATGATGAGCGGGCGATTGCCCTGGCGCGCGAGGACGAATGGAGTGCCGCGCGGGACGGCGATGAAGGAACCGGTCGAGATGACGCTCTGGATCTTGCCGACGATTGCCGCCCCCTGGCCGGAGAGGACGTAGAACGTCGATTCGGCGGTGTCGTAGATCCGCTGCGGCTGTTCGTCGGTGAGTGCGAGCAGCATGTTCCGCGTGTTGCCGCTGCAGGACAGGATCACCTCGCGGCGCTCCTTCGTGTTCCGATACTGATCTGCAACCTTGGACAACGATCCGAGCTGCGGTTGGCCCACTGGTCCGGCGGCGGGTGCTGGCGGCGCCACCGGCGCCGGGGGCGGCGGCGCCGGCGCAACCTTGACCGGCGCTGCGGGCGACAGCGTGATCGCCAGCTTGGCGATCTCACCGCCTTTCAGCGTGACCTCCCGTTCGAATGCGGTCACCGCGTCACCGGAGAAGCGAAGTCGATACGTTCCGGCTCGCAGCCCAGGCAAGCTGAGTTGTCCGGCGGCATCCGTCTTCCCGTTGCGTTCGACGGTACCGGTCATTTCGACGGTGACATCGGAGAACGGATTGCCCCTGCCGTCGCTCACGGTAATCGCCATCCCGGCGAGAGTTCCCGCGGGCTGCCGCGGGGTTGTTCGTGGCTGCGCAGGCGCAGCCTTCGCGGGCGTCGTGGGCTGTGGTTTCGGAGGCGTCGTGGGCTGCGGTTTCTGAGGCGTCGTGGCCTGCGCCAGCAGCAAGCTGAGCAGCAATGCGATAACCATACTGGAATTGTATGGTCAGGAGTGGTCGCGGACAGCGACGTATAATCGCAAAGGCCGCCAGGGGTATCCCGGAGTACCGGGATTGAGACAGACCCTTGGAACCTGACCCGGTTCAGACCGGCGGAGGGAGCGCGGCGATCCTGATCCGATCCCGCCTGCCCCGCACGGTCATCGAGAGCTCCCATGATCGACTTTGCAGCGGCATACCCGAATTCCAGGAAAGTCTATGAAGAGCGGACGGCGACGCTGACCGCCGGCGCCGACATCACCGTACGCGTGCCGATGCGCGAGGTTGCGCTCAGCGGCGGCGAGGCGCCGGTGCGCCTCTACGACACCAGCGGTCCGCAGGGGCACGATGTGCGTGCCGGCCTGCCGAAGCTCCGTGCGCCGTGGATTGCCGCGCGCCGTGCGTCCGGTACGGTCGGCACGCAGCTCTATTACGCGCGCCGCGGCGACATTACCCCGGAGATGGAGTTCATCGCCGCGCGGGAGGGTCTGCCCGCGGAGTTCGTGCGCGCCGAGGTCGCACGGGGGCGCGCCATCATTCCGTCGAACATCAACCACCTGGAGCTGGAGCCGATGATCATCGGCCGCCACTTCCTGGTGAAGATCAACGCCAACATCGGCAACTCCGCCGTCCGTTCGTCGATTGAAGACGAGGTCGAGAAGCTGCAGTGGGCGACCCTGTGGGGGGCCGACACGGTGATGGACCTGTCGACCGGCAGGAACATTCACGAGACGCGCGAATGGATCATCCGCAATTCGCCGGTGCCGATCGGCACGGTGCCGATCTATCAGGCGCTGGAGAAGGTTGGCGGACGTCCCGAAGATCTCACCTGGGAGGTGTATCGCGACACGCTGATCGAGCAGTGCGAGCAGGGTGTGGACTACTTCACCGTCCACGCCGGCGTGTTGCTGCGCTACATCCCGATGACCGCACGCCGCGTGACCGGCATCGTCTCCCGCGGCGGGTCGATTCTGGCGAAGTGGTGCCTGGCGCACCATCAGGAGAACTTCCTCTACACGCGCTTCCGCGACATCTGCGAGATCATGCGCGCCTACGACGTCTCGTTCTCGCTCGGCGACGGCCTGCGGCCCGGCTCGATTGCGGATGCGAACGACGAAGCGCAGTTCGCGGAGCTGAAGACGCAGGGCGAGCTGACGAAAATCGCGTGGGAGTACGACGTCCAGGTGATGAACGAGGGGCCGGGCCACATCCCGATGCATCTCATCAAGGAGAACGTCGAGAAGCAGCTCGAATGGTGCGACGAGGCGCCGTTCTACACGCTCGGTCCGCTGACGACCGACGTGGCTCCGGGCTACGACCACATTACGTCGGCGAT
>JAICQE010000054.1 GCA_025938035.1 Vicinamibacteria bacterium | reverse complement strand
GACCGGGCCTCGGGCTGGTTCGAGCTTCAGGCCGAGTTGCTCTCGAAGTGCAGCCTGCAGCGGCGGCAAGTTCTGGCTCGCGTCAATCGGGCTGCCGTCGGGTACGAAATCGAGAGTGAAGTCGAAAACGCCCGACAGCCCCGTGCGGTCAAGCACTATGCGGCTCATCCGACCGGACAACGTCGTCGCCAGTTGACTCATCGACGTATTACCACCAGCGATTCTGTTGCCACTAGTGGTTCCGATTGGTCCGGCAATCAGCCCGCAGGCGGGGCGTTCACCCGGCGGGGCCGCGGGACGCTCGCGCTTTATCTCCGCTGCGACGATGGCGGCGCAGTCATCATGTGCGGGCACCAAGCCTGCTCCAGGTTTCCCGTCAGCGCGGGCCAGGACAAGCGCGAAGACCGGTGCATCCCTCGTTTCCACGTGCGCCTTCAGCTTGAAGCGATCGATCAAAAAAGACCGCAGCATTAGGAAATGGGCACGAGGTTCCCCCGGACTTACCGGGCGAAGATCGCCTGACGCTTTGGCCACAATGTCGTAGTGCTCCGTCTGCACCCAATCTGGCGCGCCGACGATCTGAAAGTCCTGCACGCGATAGGCCGTGCGGATCAGCGCACGCGTCGGGACATTGGTGAGAAGCCAAAGACCACTTGGTTGCACGTTCTCGATCATGGACCTGCCTAGGCCAGACAGGTTTCGCTTGACCGACGCCACCTCGAAAGATGGCAAGGTTGTCTGCCCGCGCAGCGTGACCGACGCGACCTCAGAGGGCGGGCGATCGGCGAGCGACGATGGCTGCGCTCCGGATTGGCTCGCGAGTGCTCCCACGACGACAGGCGCAACGCCGACGGTGAGCGCCCCGAGGACCAGCGCGGCCCGCCGTGCGCGCGTGAGCGCGGACCCCCTGCGGTTCGCGACGATGTCTTCGATGCGCCGCGCCAGATGCCCGCCGCGGACGCCGCAGAGACAGAGGGGAAGCCGTGCCATATCAGTTCTCCGATGGCGGCTCGAGCCGATCGATGACGAACATCTCGACCGGGCCGGTCGTCGCTTCGAGCTTCAGGCCCAACTGCTCCTGCAGCGCGGTAAACAGGTTCGGCGGATCACCTCGCGGAGGTTCTCCGGCGCTGAGCAGTGAATCGGGCGTGTAAGTCAGCAGAAAATCCCATCTGCCGGTCAGTCCGGTCCGATCGAAGACGGGCCGTCCGACCATCCTCGAGAGAATCGCGGTGAACTCGAGCAGCCTGCTGCCGCCCTGCAGATATCGCCCGGGACCCTGACGTATGCCACACGCGATTCGCGTATCCGTCCCGACAGGCTGTTCCTTCAACGCGTCGCAATCGAACTCCGCCGGCCGCATGTTCGGCCCCGGTTTGCCGCCCGGCCTCGCCATGACCAGGTCGTAGACCGGCCGCGGCGCGGTCTCGCGGTGAAACGCGAGCTGGAAGCGTTCCTTCAGCAGGGCCTGCAATGCGAGCGCCCACGTCGGCGGGAGTCCCGGCGGCTGCGATGCCTCTGCGATCTGCGGGTCCAGCCTGGCGGAAATGTCATACCGCGTATTTCTAGCCCATGCCGGCATAGCCTGGACCTGATGATCCCCAACCCGATACGCAGCCTGGACGAGATCGGACACGCGAAGATTCCTGACGTCGATATCTCCGTTTGGACGCGGGTTGGGCCACCGCTCCTCCATGACGCCCGAAACGTTCCGCCTGATGCTCGCCACCTCGAACGCCGCTTTCGTGATACCGGCTGGCTGATCGAAGGCGCCGACAGCCAGTGGTCCCATTACCACGGTGACCGCGGCGATCGCGAGCGCGAGGCGGCTCACCATCGTGACCGGACGCTGCACCGCACCAAACATGATCGAGTCGATACGCGTCTTCAAATCGCCGCCGCGGACGCCGGAGACGAAGAAGGGAAGGTTCGCCATATCAGTTCTCCGTCGGACGCTCGACGCGTTCGACGACCAGCTTTTCAACCAAGCCTCTCGTCGGCTCCAGTTTCAGACCCAGTTGCTCCTGCAGCGCCGCTGGCAGTGAAGGCGCATCTGGATCGATCGGTGGCGCGTTCTGTCCTGGCGGCAGCGAAGCGGGCTGGTCGGGCATGAACGTCAGTTCGAAGTCCCAGTTGCCCGTCAGCCCGGTGCGATCGATGACGTTGCGGCCATCCGGATTGAACACCCTCGCGAACTCGGACATAGGACGTCCACCAAACCGAATCCGCCCGGTGTTAACTTGCAATCCGCAAAAGCCGGACAGCGGTTTCCCCGCCTGCTCGGCCGCGGCCCGAGCCTTCATCCCCGTCGCCGAGCAATCCGTCGACGAGGGTCTCAGCATCGGCCCCGGCCGCCCGTCCGCACGCGCCATGACGAGCGCATACATCGGCACCTCGCGCGTCACTCGTGTCACCACGAGGTTGAATCGCTCGGCGAGCAGGGTTCGCATGGCCAGGCGCTTGGCTTCGGAGTCTGTTACACCAGGCCGCACCTGTTCGAGTCGTGCCGCGACGTCGAATCGTTCTGGAGACAGGGTGCGGGTCCAGTCGGGCGCCGACTCGATCTGGTTGTTCTGTATCCGGTAGGCGTACGTGATCAGCAGATTGAGCCAGACGTTGGTCCCTGTGAAGGCACCCGGCGCGTCGTCGTCCATGCGTGCGGCCCGTTCACCCGATCTGTTCACTTTCACGGACGCCACTTCGAAGGCTACGCGGGTGGACGACTCCTGTCCTACCGCGATGCGCGGCACCGCATTCGCGGCTCCCACGACAATCGGTAGTCCGAAGGAAGCGACGGCGGTGAGCAACAGCGCACACCGGCGGCCGGCACTCATCGGGCGACTCATTCCGCCGCGAAGGATGCCCTCGATGCGTTGCCGCAGATCGGCACCGGTCACACCGGCCACAAAGGCAGGTGGCCGCTCGGTCGCGGACCGGCACACCTCGAGAATCCCTTCAGCGTAATCGTGCGGTGCACAACCCGAGTGCAGCACGTACTCGTCGCAGGCGCGCTCACGCTCCTCGATCAGCCGGCGCTCGAGCCACCAGACGACCGGGTAAAACCAGAACAGGGCTTCGACGGCCATGTGCAGAGCGGCCGTCAGGTTGTCACGATGACGCACGTGACAGTGCTCGTGCGCGAACAGCGCGCGGAGCTGCCCGTGCGTGAGGCGATCGCCAATCCACTCCGGCACCAGCAACACGGGCCGGAAGATGCCGCACACGCCCGGTTCGATCATCGAAGGCGATGCCATGATCGTGAGCCCGTCCGCGTTGTACCCGGCGCCGACGTCGATCGCGTGTGCGTCATCGAGCGCGTGCCGGAACGGCAGCCATTGCCTCCACCAGGAGATGAGCACGAATGTCACGCCAGCGGCCCATGCCGCAAGCAGCAGCCAGGGCATGACCGTCACGGGGGACGCGATGGGTGCCGCCGCCGCTGTCGCCAGGGTTGCCGCGGCGGGTGTGAGCACCGGGTCGATGACACGGTCGATGACGAACGACAACACGGGGGGTGCGGCGGCTGGCTCCGTCCGCCACGCGAACCACTCTCCGGCACTGACAAGCAGCGACAGCGGAATCAGAAACTTCATCGACGCTGCGAACCACAGCCAGTAGCGAACGCGAGCGCCGTTGCTGCGCATGGCACGCGCAATCAGCCAGACCGCGGCAGTGAACAACGTCGATTGCCAGAGATGATCGAGCAGATCGAACGGCACCCAGTACGTCATGAACCCGGACGTCATCGCGCGCCGCCTTTCTTCAGATGGTTCTTGAGCGCCTCTTCCGCCTCTTTGATGTCGTCGAGCGTCAGCTTGCCCGACTCGACGAGCCGCGCAATGACCGGCTTCGGCCGCCCGCCGAACAGCCCCAGCAGCTCGTCGAGAAGCGTCGTGTGCGCTTCGTCGCGCGAGATCGCCGCCTCGACGATGTTGGCGTTGCTGATCCGCTTGATGCAGCGGAGCGCACCTTTCTTTTCGAGCCGGTAGACAACCGTCTGAACCGTCGTGAATGCGGGTTTGCCCCTGGGCGGAAGGGCCGCGTGGATCTCGCGAATCGAGCAGGCGCCCTTGGTCCAGAGCACCTCCATGATTTGCAGTTCAGGCTTGGTGTAGGAGGTTCCAGCCATGTTCAACTATCAGGCTGGACGATCTAACTATATCTATAGTTGGATTGCAAGTGCTGCGACTGTCAAAGCCGGCCGTGACCTTCGTGGGCCCAGGGAAGCGGCACGTCGCGGAATGCCTCGATGCCGGCTTTCGTCAGCCTCGACAGCTCCTTGATCTGATCGGGATCGATTGTCGTGAAGTTGAAGCACGACAGTCCGTGCATCCGCTTCTTCAATTCCGGCGACAACGACTGCACCAGACGGGGAGCCGCATACACCGGCATCAGGAAGTAGCTGACGTAATGCTTCCTGGTCCGCACGCCGGCGACGGAGAGCGGCCGGCCGATCCGATCCTGCATCGTCGGCGACGCGACCTGGAAGTCGCCCGGCCGATCGACGGTGACGACGAGTTCGTCGCTCTGTGCCGCGAGAATTTCGCGGAGGGTTGTGAACGTGTCGGAGAGCGATGGCTTGGGCATCGATGCGTGGGGCGAGAGCCTTGTCAGGCTCACCGGCGCGGACGTGACAACGTCCGCGCCGACTGAAAATCAGCGGTCGTTGGGATCGGGCTCATCCTGCGCGCCGTTGGGACGGCGCTCCGGTGCGGCAGCGCCGGTCGGTTTGCCTTCCGTCCCGCCCAGCTCACGGATCACCTTGGCCGTCTCGGGCCGCTCCACGCCCGACCGGCCGTCGAAGCCGAAGCCACCGGCGCGGCCGAGCGCGTGATCCAGCGGCGTGAGCCCGCGCCGGTCCATGGCATTCAGGTCGGCGCCGGATGCGTGCAGGAATTTCACGACGTCCGTCAGACCCCACAGCGCCGCTCCGTGAAGCGCCGTGCGGCCCTGCGTGGTCTCGGCGCCGTTGACGCTGGCGCCAGCGGCCGTCAACAGCTTGATCGACTCGATAACGTCCTTTTCGGTTTTGCTGCGGCCGGTCATGTCTTCTTCGCGCGTGTTGACGTTGGCTGCCATCATCACGGCGGTGACACCGTTGCGCGTGGCCGCCTTCGCGCTCGCGCCTTTCTCGAGCAGCAGCTTGATCACCGGGAGGTCGGCAGCCTTCGCCGCGCGGATCAGCGGAGTCGTGCCGGCCCCGAGCACGCCATCGCCGCCGCGATCGAGCTTGGTGCGGTAGGGCAGCTGTGCCCGGAGCGCTGCGTCAACGCGTGCGCCCTTCGCCAGGAGCATCTTGATGACCTCCAAGCTGGTCAGCGTGTCGTCCGTCTCGCGCGGCGCCGGGCGATTGGACGCGGGCACCGTGTGTCCGTCGACAGCCGCGTAGAGCGCCGTCTGGCCGACCTTGTCCTCCATGTTCACGTCGGCGCCGCGCTCGATCAGCAGTCCGGCCACGTCGTAATGACCGCTGCTCAGCGCCAGGATGAGCGAGGTGTGGCGATCGGGATCGACGATGTTGACGTCCGCGCCGGCGTCGAGGAGAACCCTGACGCTCGCCACCTTGCCTTCGCGCGCGGAAAACAGCAGCGGCGTCAGGCCACCGGGCGGCAGCCACTTGTCGCGCGGCTCTTCCGTGCGCTGCCGCTCCCAGACGATGATCGAAGACCGCGCGTTGACGTCGGCGCCGGCTTCGATGAGCACTTTCATCGCCTCGCCGTGCCCTTCGGCCGCCGCCCACATCAACGGAGTCTGTCCGCGCCAGTTCTCGATCGGGTCGACCGTGGCGCCTTTCGCGAGCAGGGCGCGGATTGCTCCGGGCTTCCCGGTGCGCGCGCAGAGATGCAGGGCAGTTTCACCGAGCGGGCCGGTCGTGTTGGCGCTGACGCCGGCCTTGAGCAGCCGATCGACGACGGGAGCGCTGCCGTTCTCGCAGGCGAGCGCCATCGGCGTGACGCCGTAGCGGTTCTGCGCCTTTGCGTTGGCGCCGGCGCGGATCAGCCGATCCACCAGCGCCGCGTCGTCGTTGCGGACGGCCCAGTGCAGTGCCGTCGTGCCGTCGGCTTCCGTCGCGTTGACGTCCACCTTCTTCTGCAGCAGCGCCGCTGCGGCCGTGCTGTTGCCTGTCTTGACGGCGTCGATCAGACGCGTGTCGCGCGGAACGGCGGGGCCCGCGGCCCCGGCTGCCGCGACGGCGAACATCAGGCAGACGCCAAATGCTAGTGATCGCATCATTGTTCTCAATTCAGAATTCTGAATTTAAAGGTTCGCCAATGTCCCCGTACTGTCTCCAAGGGACTCCTGGCGAACGCCTGCCTTGTCGAGCATCGAGACGAGCAGGTTCGTCATCGGCGTGTGATCCGTGTAACGCAGGTGGCGCCCGCCTTTCATCCGCCCCGCCGCGCCGCCAAGCACGAGGTTCGGCAGCGGGAAGTGATCGTGGGCGTTGCTGTTGCTCATGTTGCTGCCGTAGAGGAGCACCATGTTGTCGAGCAGCGACCCGTCGCCGTCGGGCGTGTTCTTCAGCTTCTCCACGAACTCCGCGAACATGCCGACGTTGAACGTCTGGATGCGGACGTTCTTTTCCATCTTCTCTTCGCGATTCTGGTGGTGCGAAATCGCGTGGTGGCCGTCGGCGACGTTCACCTGCGGGTAGGTGCGGTTGCTGACCTCGCGCGACACCATGAAGGTGATGACGCGGGTGACGTTCGCCTGATAGGCGAGCGCCATCAGGTCATACATGATGCGGACGTGCTCCTCGAAATCGAACGGCACGCCTGCGGGCCGCGCCGGCAGCAGGAGCGATTCGTCGCCCTGGTTCTTCTCCGCGCGCTGAATCCGCCGCTCGATCTCCCTGATGTTCTCGAGGTATTCCGTCATCGTCCGGCGATCGGACGGGCCGAGCGTGGCCTGCAGCGCGGAGACTTCACCGGTGATCGCGTCGAGGATCGAACGATCCTCGTGGATGCGCGCCTGGCGCTCGGCGGCGCTGCCGCCCTGGCCGAACATCCGCTCGAAGACCTTGCGCGGATTGATCTCCATCGGCAGCGGCGTCGTCGGCGTCCGCCACGACAGCGTGTTCATGTAGATGCAGCCGTAGTCGCGGTCGCACGATCCGATCAGGCCCGAGTGATCCTCGGTGGCGATTTCCATCGACGGCAGGATGGTCTCCTGCCCGATCGCCTGCGCGGCGATCTGGTCGGCGGTGATGCCGGCGTACGCGTCCACGCCCTGGGTGGCCTTCGGCCGCACGCCGCTCAGCCAGGTCGTCGGGCTGAGCGAATGAACCGCCGTCGTGTCGGCGGCCTTGTGACCGAGGCCGGTGACGACGTTGACGGAGTCGCGGAACGGCTCCAGCGGCTTGAGGATCGGCGTGAACTCGAAGCCCGCTCCCTCGGTCGCCGGCGTCCACTTGCTCATGACGGCGCCGTGCGGGATGTAGACGAAGCCAAGCTTCGGCACGCCCTTCGCGGCCGTCTGCGCCAGCAGCGTACGGGCCGGAATCATCGAGTCGAGCAGCGGCAGCGCCAGACTCGCGCCCATGCCGCGCAGGAAGGTTCGCCGTGGCAGGTGCTTCTTGAAAATCACCATCATCTGCTCCGGTCCGCGTGAAGGCGGACACTACGTCTTCCCGGCTGAAGCCGGAAGCTACGTAATCCGGCACCAGCCGGACTCACACATGTCATTGCGTCGCGGCAGCCGTCGCCTGCGCGGCGTCTGTTTGCGCCTTCTTCATCTGGAAGGGGGCGCTCGTCACGATCCCCAGCACGATTGAGGAGAACCGGTAGTTCTGCGGCGCCGCCTCGCGCGCGACTGCGCGCACGATCGGCTTGTCCTTGTGCTCCACGCCACGGCCCAGGCCGTAGGTCATCAGCTTGTCGGTCAGCGTGCGGACGAACATCTCGGGCTGCGCCAGGATCGCCTTGCGCAAGCCGATGGGGCCGTCCACCGGCGCGCCCGTTCCGAGCTGGCCGGTCGAGTCGATCGTTCCGCCGGTTTCCTTCACGCGCCACTCGCCCACGCCGTCGAAGTTTTCCAGCGCGAAGCCGAGCGGATCCATCACGCGGTGGCAGCTCGCGCAGGTCGGGTTGCGGCGGTGCTGCTCGAGCAGCGCACGCACCGACTTCGGTTCCTCGCCCTGCTTCTGCTCCAGCGTCGTATCGACGTTCGGCGGTGGCGGCGACGGCGGCGTGCCGAGGATGTTCTCGAGGATGTATTTCCCGCGCAGCACCGGCGACGTCCGGTTCGGATAGGACGTGACCGTCAGGATGCTGCCCTGGCCGAGCAGACCGCGGCGTTCCTCGCTCTTCAGCGTGACCCGCCGGAAATGGCTGCCGTAGACGTTCGGGATGCCGTAGTGCCGTGCCAGCCGGTCGTTGACGAACGTATAGTTGGCGTTGAGCAGGTCGAGCACGCTGCGGTCCTCGCGGATGATGCTCTCCACGAACATCTCGGTCTCGCGGCGGAACGACTGCCGAAGCTCGTTGTCGAAGTTGGGGAAATCGCCCGGTGTCGGCACGTGGTTCTTCAGGTTGCGCAGCAGCAGCCACTGGCTGGCGAAGTTCTCGACCAGCGCGCGCGACTTCTGATCCGCGAGCATGCGGCGCACCTGCTGGGCGAGCACCGCCGGCTGGCTGAGGCGGTTCTGCGCCGCCAGCGTCAGCAGCGTGTCGTCGGGGACCGAGCTCCACAGGAAGAACGACAGGCGCGACGCCAGTTCGAGGTCGCTCACCTTGGCGTTGCCGGCTGCGGGCGACGATTCAGTGCGGAAGATGAACTTCGGATTGGCGAGGACAAGACGCAGGCCGTGCTCGATGCCGTGCTCGAAGGTGCCCTTCTTGCGTCCTTCGGCGTAGAGCGCCATCACGGGCGCCATGTCGGCGTCGGTGACCGGCCGGCGATACGCGCGACGCGCGATCGTGGACAGGATCGTGCGGGCGCAGCCGGCTTCCTCGGCCGCTTTCGCGGGTTTGCACGTAAAGATGCGGCGGCGGCTCGGCGTGTCGCCCGGTCCGGTCGGGTTGTACGGCCCCGTCACGTTGACGTGCGTGATGAGCGGCAGGCCGTTCATGTCCTGCAGGTCGTGGTTGCGCTCGTGCGGCTGCAGCGGTTCGTCCGACTCGGCGGCGTTCCGGCGCACGAACGTGACGCCGACCATGTGCGGGCCGGCGCTCACCTTGACCTTCGTCTTCAGCCGCGCGTCGATCTTGTTCGCCGTGTCCGACATATTCCTGTCGGACGCGAGGTTGTCCTCTTCGCCGCCAACCTGCACGAGGAACACCCGCTCGCCGTCGATCGAAATCTCCAGCTGGTGCGGGAACTCGAGGCCGGTCATGTAGCCGACGATGTTGCGCAGCAGGAAGACGGCGAATTCGTATTCAGCGTCCTGCGGGAACTGGTGCTTGAACAGCAGCCCGCCGCGCGTTCCGAGCGGCAGTCCCTCGACGTGATCCTCCTGCGAGTCGTCCGGCGGCACACGGTACGCGGCGCGAATCAAATCGGTGTCGGTGCCCACCGCGAGGCTGCTGATCCGGCGCGCCGCGCCGAGGTACTGCTCGAGCAGCGATGGCGACACGCGCAGCACGCCGGCGATGTTGTCGAATCCGTGGCTCTCATCGTCGGCCGGCAGCAGGTCGGTGACGTCGACGTCGAGGTCCAGCACGTCGCGGATGACGTTGCCGTACTCTGTCCTGTTCAGGCGGTGCACCGGCTTGATGCCGGGATCGGGGCTTCGGCGCGCCTGCGCGTCGAGCGTGTTCTCCAGCGCAACGATGAAGGCATTCATCGCCGCGTCGTCGGGTCGCGGCATCCCCTGCGGAGGCATCATCCCGCCACGCAGCTTGACCAGGGCCTTCTCCCAGATTTCCGAGTGCTGACCCGCCTGGGCAACCTGGATCCCTTCGAAGGAAATGCCGCCTGTCCTGGCGCGATCGTTATGGCAGGTCGCGCAGTACTTCTGAACGAGCGCCTGATCCGGCACCGTCGTCGCAGGGGCGGCCACGCGGGCAGCCGGTTCGGCGCGCTGGGCGGCAGCGGGACGGGCAGGCGTCCGCCCATCCTCGCGATCCGCCGCAAGACGGATCGACGCGGCGAAGAGCAGCGCGAGAACGCAGCCGAAGGCCCAGAACAGACGACGATGAAGCACGCTGCGGAACTCCTCCCGGCTTCTTCCGCCTGAAGGCGGAAGCTACATGCGCAGCTATAGCCACACCCAACGGGCGTGAACTATAAGTGGCGAGGCTTTGCCGCGCCATGCAGTATCTTCTTGCCCGCGCTCCGCGCGGGCTTCCCGGTGTACCCTGACGGGGCAACGGGGCATCTATTATGACTCGTAAATGGCTGTGCGTGCTAGGGATACTCGTCTGTGCCGCGGTGCCGCCTCCGCCTGCGGTTTCGGCGCGCCAGGTCGTTACGGTCGAGCATCGCTGGCTGGGGCCGGCAGATCGCGCCCCGGCAACAGATGGGGTGTGGACCGAGTATCGGCTGCCGAATCCGGCGAGCGGGCCGACGACGATCGCGCTGGCGGCCGACGGCTCAGCCTGGTTCACGGAAGGATCCGGCAACCGTATCGGCCGGATCAACCCAGACGGCGCCGGCCTGAAAGAGTTCCCGCTGCCGAACCCGAACAGCTCGCCGCGGATCATCGCGCTCGGGTCCGACGGCAATATGTGGTTTTCGGAGCACACGGGTAACCGCATGGGGCGGATCGCACCGGACGGCACCCTCGCGGAATTTCCGATTCCGACGCCGGACAGCATGCCGCGCGCAATTGCCCTCGGCGCGGACGGCAACATCTGGTTTGGCGAGTTCGCCGGCGGAAAGATCGGACGGATCACGCCGCGCGGCGTCATCACGGAGTTCCCGATTTCCACGCCGGACAGCGGGCCTCGCGCGCTTGCCGCGGGTCCCGACGGCAATATCTGGTTTTCGGAATTCAACGCCAGCAAGATTGGTCGCATTACGCCCGACGGGAAGATCACCGAGTTCGATTTGCCGCGTCCGAACTCGGGGCCAGGAGATATCACCGCCGGCGCCGACGGGAACATGTGGTTCCTGGAGCTGAACGGACAGATGGACGGGCGCAAGGTGGACGGCAACCGGGTGGGGCGAATCACGATGGACGGCAGAATCACCGAGTTCCCGATTCCAAGCGCCACCGGGTCTCCGACCAACATTGCGGTCGGCCCGGACCGGAACATCTGGTTTACGAAGGGCAATAACGTGGGCCGCGTCACGCCGGATGGAACGATCACCGAGGTTCCGCTGCCGCCGAAGGTGGCGGGAACCGGCCTGACGGCCGGCAGCGACCGTCAACCGCCGCAGCGGCTGTCGAACCGGCTGTGGGTCGCGGCATCAGGGGCAAACCGTCTACTCTTCCTGACGTTCAAATAATGACGACGACAGCCACGAGCCACGGAGGCACGGAGACGCGGAGGAAGCTTCTCTCGTTGGTCATCTGGCTCGGCATCGCCGTGGTTGGCGCCGCGGCATTCGGCGTGCTGGCGCTCGCGCGCGGCGAGACGATCAGCGCGGCGTGGCTCGTTGTGGCCGCGGTGTGCACCTATCTCGTCGCCTATCGCTTCTACTCGCGCTTCATCGCGGCGAAGGTGTTCGGCCTCGACCCGCGCCGCGCGACGCCGGCCGAGCGGCTCGACAACGGCCGCGACTTCGTCCCGACATCACGCTGGATTCTCTTCGGACATCACTTCTCCGCCATCTCCGGCGCCGGCCCGCTGGTCGGCCCGACCCTGGCCGCGCAGTTCGGCTTCCTGCCCGGCACGATCTGGCTGATCGCCGGCGTCGTCCTTGGCGGCGCGGTTCAGGACATGTTGATCCTGTGCGCGTCGATGCGCCGCGACGGCAAGTCGCTCGGCCAGATCGCAAAAGAGGAAGTGAACCCGGTTGCCGGAATGGCCGCGATGATCGCGATCTTCGCGATCATGATCATTCTCCTCGCCGTGCTCGGCCTGGTCGTCGTCAACGCACTGCGCGGCAGCCCATGGGGCCTGTTCACGATCTCGTGCACGATACCGATCGCCTTGCTGATGGGCCTGTGGATGAACAATCTCCGGCCCGGGAAGATTGCAGAAGCAACGGCGATCGGGATCCTGCTGCTGATCGGTGCGCTGGTCGGCGGGCAATGGGTGTCGCAGAGCGGAACGTGGGGACCCGCTTTCACCTGGTCCGGCGAGCGCCTGGCGTGGGCGGTGATGATCTACGGCTTTGTCGCGGCGGTCCTGCCGGTGTGGCTGCTGCTGGCGCCGCGCGACTACCTGTCGGCCTTCATGAAGGTCGGGACGATCCTCGTGCTCGGCCTGGCGATCGTTATCGTGATGCCGCCGTTGAAGCTGCCCGCGCTCACGCAGTTCGTCGACGGCACCGGACCGGTGTTCGCGGGCAAGCTGTTTCCGTTTGCATTTATCACGATCGCCTGCGGCGCGGTGTCCGGATTCCACGCGCTGGTGTCGAGCGGGACGACGCCGAAAATGCTCCGCTGTGAACCGGATGCGCGTTTTGTCGGCTACGGCAGCATGCTCACCGAATCGCTGGTCGGCGTGATGGCGATGATTGCTGCAGCAACGCTGGAGCCTGGTCTCTACTTCGCGATGAATGTCGGTCCCGCAACGCTGGGCACCACGTCGGCGGCGGCCGCCCAGACGGTGGCGCAGTGGGGGTTCACCATCGCACCGGATCAACTGGACGCGCTGGCGAAGTCGATGGGCGAAACGACGCTGTTGTCGCGGACCGGCGGCGCGCCCAGCCTGGCCGTCGGCATGGCGGGAATCCTCGGCGGCGTCTTCACCGGTCCGGGCCTCGCGCTCTGGTATCACTTCGCGATCATGTTCGAGGCGGTTTTCATCCTCACCACGATCGACGCCGGCACACGAGTCGGCCGCTTCATGCTGCAGGAGCTCCTCGCTCACGCCTACAGGCCGCTGGGACGCACCTCGTGGTATCCGAGCATCATCCTGTCATCGCTTCTCGTCGTCGCCGGCTGGGGATACTTCCTCTATCAAGGCGTCGTCGACCCGTACGGAGGGATCAACTCGTTGTGGCCGCTGTTCGGCATCGCCAATCAACTGCTGGCCGCGGTCGCGTTGTGCGTGGCGACGACGGTACTGGTGAAGATGGGGCGTCAGCGCTACATGTGGGTGCCGCTCGTTCCGCTGGCGTGGCTGGCGGCGGCGACGTTGACGGCCGGGTGGCAGAAGGTCTTCTCCCCCGATCCGAAGCTCGGATTCCTCGCGCACGCGGAGTCGCTGGCAAACTCAACGCTGCCGGAGGCACCGCGCCTGATCTTCAACGATCGGCTCGATGCCGCGCTGGCGCTGTTCTTCATGGCCATCGTGCTGATCGTGATCCTCGCCTCAGCGCGGGAGTGGTGGATGGTGCTGGCAGGGAAGAAGGCGCCGGTTGTTCACGAAGCGCCGTACGTCGAGTCGCAGCTGGCTGCGCCGACTGCTGGTTAAATGCAGAATGCAGGATGCAGAATGCAGGCGTTTCTGAATTCTGGATTCTGAATTCTGCATTCTGAATTCGAGGGAGAGTGCCTGTGCGTTCGATCAATAGAGCAACGTTGATTGGCAGCCTTTCAGCCGCCGCGCTGTTCGTCTGCACGGTATTCGTCGGCGCGCAGGCGCCTGCTGCCGCTCCAGCCCAGGCTCCGCAGCCTGCTCAGGCCGCGCCACCGGCGCCCGGCCGTGGCGGGCTGCCGGGCACGGAAAGCGGCTGGGCGACGTTCCAGGGCCAGTGCATTCAATGCCATTCGATCCAGCCGCTCGGCAAAGGGCCGACCGCCTGGGACATCCGGCAGATGACGCCGGAGCGCATCGTCGCCGGTCTGACGAAATCAAGTCACACCGAGGGGCAGGCGCTCAGCGACATCCAGAAACGCCGCATCGCCGAGTTCATGAGCGGACGGCCGATGGGGAGCATCAACACCGGCGAGGCGAAGTCGATGCCGAACCAGTGCGCGGCGAACCCGCCGATGACGGATCCGGCACGCAGCCCGTCGTGGAATGGCTGGGGCAACGATCTCGGCAACACACGGTTCCAGCCTGCGGCCGCCGCGCGGCTGACGGCGGCCGATCTCCCGCGCCTCAAGTTGAAGTGGTCGTTTGGCTTCCCGAACGGCGAAAGCAACAACGCGCAGCCGACGATCGTGTCCGGCCGCGTGTTCGCCGCGAGCGACAACGGCTACGTCTATTCGCTCGACGCGAAGACCGGGTGCGTGTACTGGTCGTTCCAGAACGGTTCGATCGTCCGCAACTCGCCGACGGTCGGCGCCGTCACCGGCCAGGGCAACGCGCGCTACGCCGTGTTCTTCGGCGACGGCCATGCCAACGTGTTCGCGCTGGACGCGCAGACAGGTCGCCAGCTGTGGAAGGTGCGCGTGGACGACCACGTCGTCGCGCGAATCACCGCCGGCCTGAAGTATCACGATGGGCGCGTCTACGTGCCGGTGTCCGGCTCCGAAGAGTTCCAGAGCGGACGGCCGTTCTACCCGTGCTGCACCGCCCGGGGCGCGGTTGTCGCGCTCGACGCGAGCACGGGCAAGCAGATCTGGAAGACCTACAACGTCGACGAGCCGAAGCCGTGGAAGAAGCAGCCGAACGGCGTTCAGCTCTACGGCCCGTCCGCGGGCGGTATCTGGGATTCGCCGACCATCGATACCGTCCGCGGCGTCCTCTACGTGGGCACGGGAGATCCGGTCACGCCGCCCGAATCAAAGCTCACAGATGCGATCGTCGCGATGGATCTGAAGACCGGCAAGGTCGTCTGGTCGCACCGGGTCCTCGACTACGACATGTTCATGGGCGGCTGCGCGGGCGCCGATCGCAGCGAAGCGTGTCCGGAAAAGATGGGTCCGGACTTCGACATCGGCAACTCGCCGATTCTGGTCACGCTGCCGAACGGCAGGCGTGCGCTCTTTACAGGTACGAAGAGCGGAGAAGTCGTCGCGCTCGATCCTGACAAGAACGGCGCGGTGCTGTTCAAGCTGCACCCCGCGGGTGCGCCGGCCGGCGGCGGACGCGGACGAGGCGCGATCGTGTGGGGCGGCGCCGCGGATGCGCGTCAGGTGTACTACGGCATGGCCGCGGCAGGCATGGGCGCGGTGGACGCGAGCACCGGGAAGGTCGCGTTCGTCTTTACGGCTCCCGGCGTCGGCGGTCGCGGCGTTGCAGCCCTTGGCGCGGCGCCGACAGCGATCCCGGGCGTTGTCTTCCAAGGCTCGGGGGACGGTCGTCTCTTTGCCGTTTCACCCGAGGGCAAGCAGCTGTGGGAGTTCAACACGGCGCAGGAGTTCGCCACGAACAACAAGGTCCCGGCGCGCGGTGGCGCTATCGCGACGTCCGGAGCGTCGGTGGTCGACGGGATGGTTTACGTGCAGTCCGGATACGCGATTACCAGCGGCGCGTCGGGCGGCAACGTGCTGCTCGCGTTCGGTGTCGAGTAGAGAATCGACCTATTGCAGCGCACCCGACGAGCCTGCTCGCGGCTTGCCGGCGCGGGTGGCCGACCGCTGACCCTTCTATACCGTTCTGAAAAACGCGCTCTAGCGCTTCACCGGAATCGTCCACTGCAGCGGGACGGATTCCGGCAGGTAGCAGACGCGGTCGTCGCATGCCTGATATGACAGCGTGCCGGTGATCCTCAGCGGTGCCGCTTTCGGCGGCACCGTTCCCACCTGGATGTTCATCGTCAGCCTGAAGGGATCGCTGAAGACGAGCACGCGTTCCTTCAGCGGCTTGAAAAAGTAAATCGACGGCTTCGGGTAGGCGAGCGGCGACGGCTTCAGCGATGGATGCCGATCGAGCGTCACCGTGATCGCCCGGTATGTCGTCCCTGGCGCGTACACGTGCATACGTTTCTTCGGCATCACGTTCACCGCGAGCGAGAGGCGCCCGCCCGGCCGTGCGACGTCCGGCGATATCGATGCGGTGAAGCTGAGGTGCGGAGTGTTGCGTGCGACGATGACGTCGGCCGCGAGGGGCCAGCTCCCAATCGTGCACAGCGCCACGGCCAGCGCGGCGGCGCGACGGAGCTGTTGTTCCATACTGCAAACCATTACACGTGGTTTCCGTGTTAAGGCGCAAGCTACGGGACACGACGGCCGAATATCGCCGTTCCAACCCGCAGGATCGTCGCCCCTTCCTGGATGGCCACCTCGAAATCGCCGCTCATGCCCATCGACATTTCCCGCAGCATTCCGGCCGGTACGCCGGCCCGGAGCCATCCCTCGCGGAGGTCGCGCAGCTGGCGGAACCACGGGCGGGCGTCCTCTGGCGTATCCGGCAGCGGCGGCAGCGTCATCAGCCCGACGACCCGCGCCGCCCGGCACCGGCCCGCTTCCTCGAGAATGCGCGGCCCGTCCTCCGGCGGCACGCCGTGCTTCGTCGCCTCGCCGGCAAGATCGATCTGGACGAGCAGCTCTGGTGCCCGCCCGGAATCGGCCGCGGCCGCATCGAGCTTCCGCAGCAAATCAACGCTATCCACCGACTGAATCATCGCGAAGGCGGGAGCCGCCTTTCGCGCCTTGTTGGTCTGCAGATGTCCGAGCAGATGCCAGCGCGCGTCGAGATCGGGCGACGCGCCGATCTTCTCGAGTGCTTCCTGGACGCGGTTCTCGCCAAAGTCGCGCTGTCCGGCGGCATATGCGGCACGGACAGCGTCGAGCGGAAAGGTTTTGGAGACGGCGACGAGCCGAACGGAGGACGGGTCCCGTCCGGCTCCGCGGGCCGCCGCGTCGATGCGCGCGCGAACCTCGGCAAGCCGGACTGCAATTGACATCAACTCGAACGCTTCGAACGACCCGAACGGTTCGAACGACCCGAACGGTTCGAACGACCCGAACGAATTACTTCTTCACCATTCCCTGCAACGCCGGCAGCGACGCTTTCACTTCCGCCGCCTTCGCGCCGTTGGGCTCCAGCTGCAGGTACGTTTCGAGCGAGGTGACCGCGAGGTTGAAGTCGCCCAGGTTCAGCGCCGTCATGCCGAGCTGATAGTGCGCGAGCGCCAGCTTCGGATCGGCTTTTACCGCTCCCTCGAAGGCAGCCTTTGCCTCGGCGAACTTGGCGCCGTTGAAGAGCGCGACACCCTGGTTGTAGAGCGCTTCGGCGTTGCCGCCGCCGCCCGCTGCGCCCGCTGAATACTTCGCCGCGTTGGCGCTCGCGTCCGCCGCGAGATCGAACTTCCGCTGCTGGTTATAAACGCCCGCAAGCTGGGTATACGCCTGAGGGTTGTCCGGCTTGAGCTCCGTCGCTTTTTTCAGCGCCGCTTCCGCCTGCGCCCATTCCTTCTTATTGGCATGCGCGATGCCGAGATTCAGGAAGCAGTCGCTGCAGGTTGGCGCCTTGCTGGTCACCTCTGTGTACGCCGCGATCGCCTCGTCGTAGCGGCCGCCGTTCAGATGGTCGGAGCCCGCCTTCGCCAGCGCCTGCAGGGCCGCGGCGGCCTTGGCGTCCGCTCCAGACTCTCCGGCCGGCGCCACCGTTGCACCAGCCGGCGCGGCGGGCCGCAACGTCAGCGACAACGGCGCATTCTGACCCTGCGTCACGTTCGCACTGATCTTGTCGGTGCCGACGCCTTCCTTCGTTGCGGTGATCGCATATTGGCCGGACGGCAGGCCGACCATCAGGAACTCGCCTTTGGCGTCCGTTTTGGCATTTCGCGACAGCGACACGAACTGCGCGACGAAGGTGACAACGGCGTCGGCGACCGGTTTGCCGGTCGCGTCGACAACTCTGCCGCGCACGAGCGGCTGCGCGATAGCCGGCGCGGCCGCCAGCGCGGTGAGCACGGCAGCTGCCAGCACGGAGCGGATCAGATGGGCCCGCATGAAAAGCCTCCCGGGTTAAGAAAACGCATCGAACTGCGTGCAGTTTACATGAAGAAACGAGCGACGTCGTCCAGGTCGTGGGTCACCGGCGCCGGCGGCAGCGACGCGAGGAAACGCCGTCCGTAACCCATCGTTTTCACGCGTGGATCGAGGATCGCCAGCACGCCGCGATCGGTCCGGTGCCGGATCAGCCGCCCAAGCCCCTGCTGCAGGCCGAGGATGGCGAGCGGCACCTGATAGTCGGAAAAGGCGTCGCCGCCTTCGGCCGTCATCGCGTCGATCCGGGCGCCGACGACCGGATCCCCTGGTGACGCAAACGGCAGCTTGTCGACGATGACGCAGCTCAGCGCTTCGCCGACGACGTCCACGCCCTGCCAGAAGCTCGAGGTGGCAAGCAGCACGGCATTCGGCGTCGAGCGGAATTGATCGATGAGCATCGACCGTGGCGCCGAGCCTTGGACGAAGATCGGGAAGTCGAGAGCCATCTCGACGAACTGCTGGACGGTGCGCAGTACGGCGTAACTGGTAAACAGCACGAACGCGCGGCCGCGCGACCGTTTCAGCAGCTCGATCGTCTCGCGCGCTGCCGCCTCGGCGAACGTCGGCGACTTCGGCGGCGGCATGCGCCGCGGCAGATACAGCAGCGCCTGCGTCCGGTAGTCGAATTCCGAGGGGACCCGCACTTCTTCGGCGTCGCGCAGTCCCAACCGGCCTTTGACGTACGAAAACCCCTCGTCCACGGCCAGCGTGGCCGAGGTCAGCACGATCGACCGGAATCGATTGAACACCGCTTCGCGGACGGTGCGCGAGACGTCGATGGGCGACGCCCGCAGGAACAGCCCGCGGCCGCGCGTTTCCGCGTAGTAGACGAAGTCCGGATCGTCGGCGCGCATCAGAAACCGCAGGTCGGCGCGCAGTTCGCCGGCACGCCGGCGGACGGAGGCTGCCAATTCGTTCGAGTCGTTCGAGTCGTTCGAGTCGTTCGAGTCGTTCGAGTCGTTCGAGTCGTTCGAATCGTTCGAATCGTTCGAATCGTTCGCGGGACGTTTCGCCGCCAGTGCCAGCGTGGCCTCGAGGCCCTCGAGCGCGCCGGCGAGCATCATGCCGTCCTCGAAGTGCCCCTGCATCGCCTCGGTCGTGTACCGCGCACGCGCTTCGGTGACCTTCAGCGCCCGCTCGGTCGAGAGGGCCGAAAAGAACGCGCGCGACCGGTCGGCGACGCGGTGCAGCGCCCTCGCGAGGTCCTCGACGTCGCGCGGCGTGCCGCTGAGGAGGCGCTCGCCATCGCGCACGAGGCCGTCTACGCGGTAGTTGCTGAACGCCACGCCGAAGTACTGTGTGGCGACGTCCTCGAGCTGATGCGCCTCGTCCACGACCAGCGTCGGACAGGAGGGCACGACTTCGCCGAACGTGCTTTGCCGGATGGCGGCATCCGCGCAGAGCAGGTGGTGGTTCACGATGACGACGTCCGATTCGAGCGCGCGCTGGCGCATCAGCGTGACGAAGCAGTCGCCGTAGCGCGGGCAGGTGGCGCCGAGGCACGTCTCGGCTTCGGCCGAGATGCCTTTCCACATCGGCAAATCTTCGGGAAGGTCGTTCAGCTCCGCGCGATCGCCGGTCGTCGTGCCGGCCACCCATTTCTTGAGGATGGGGAGCAGCACTTCGTCGCCCGATTCGATCAAACGCCCGCCCGCCGACGTGTTCCCCTCGACGCCGTCGCGATACATCTCCCACCTGTGCAGGCACAGGTAGTTCGACCGTCCTTTCATCAAGGTGGCGGTAAAGGGGACGGACAGCGCGCGGCTGAGCGCCGGGAGATCCTTGAAGAAGATCTGCTCCTGCAGATACTTCGTCCCCGTCGAGACGAGGACGCGCTGCCGGCTGAGGATCGCCGGAATCAGATAGGCGAGCGTCTTGCCGGTGCCGGTGCCTGCCTCGCTGAGGAGCGTGCCCCCGTGCTCGATGACGTCGGCGACGGCGGCCGCCATCCGCCGCTGACCGTCGCGCGGCTCGTAGCCCTCGACGACGCGCGCGAGCGCGCCCGATTCGGAAAAGGACTCGGCGACGCGGCCGATCAGGCCTGACGGTCTGGATACAGGGGGAACTTCCGGCACAGCCGCTCGACCTCGGTCCTGATCGCGCCCAGCGCGCGGTCGTCGTCCGGCGCGGCCAGCGCCCGCGCAATCAGATCGCCAATCACATCCATTTCCGGCTCGCGCATCCCGCGCGTGGTGACCGCCGGCGTGCCGACGCGGATGCCGCTTGCCACCATCGGCGGGTTCTGCTCGAAGGGAATGACGTTCTTGTTCACCGTGATCCCCGCCTTGCCGAGAGCGGCTTCGGCGTCCCGTCCGGTGATGCCTTTCGAGAAGACGTCGACGAGCATCAGGTGATTGTCGGTGCCGCCGCTGACCAGCCGGAATCCATGGCTGCTGAGCGAGGCGGCAAGGCGGCTCGCATTCGCGACGATCTGCCGCTGGTAGCCGGCGAACGCCGGCTCCATCGCCTCCTTGAAGCACACGGCTTTGGCCGCGATCACGTGCATCAGCGGTCCACCCTGGACTCCCGGAAAGATCGCGCGGTCGAGATCCTTGGCGTACTGCTCGCGGCACAGGATCAGGCCGGCACGCGGTCCCCGGAGCGTCTTGTGCGTCGTCGACGTGACGAAATCGGCGTGGGGCACCGGGCTCGGATGCACGCCTCCGGCGACGAGCCCGGCGATGTGTGCCATATCGACCACCACACGCGCGCCGACGGCGCCGGCGGCCCTGGCAATCCGCGGAAAGTCGATCTGCCGTGGGTAGGCGCTCGCGCCCACCATGATCATGCGCGGTCTGTGCTCGTGCGCGAGCCGTTCCAGCTCCTCGTAATCGATCCGCTCGTCGTCGCGGCGCACGCCGTAGGGGACGATCTTGTACAGCTTTCCCGAGAAGTTGAGCGGGTGCCCGTGCGTCAGGTGTCCGCCGTGGGCGAGGTTCATGCCGAGGACCGTGTCGCCCGGCTGCACCGCGGCGAAGTAGGCGGACATGTTCGCCTGGGCGCCGGAATGCGGCTGCACGTTGGCGTGGTCGGCTTTGAACAGCGCTTTCGCGCGCTCGATCGCGAGCGACTCGACGACGTCCACGACTTCGCACCCGCCGTAATACCGTCGTCCCGGATACCCTTCGGCGTATTTGTTGGTGAGGATCGAGCCCGCAGCCTCGAGGATTGCGCTGCTGACGAAATTCTCGGACGCGATCAGCTCGAGGCCTTCCGCCTGGCGCTTGGTTTCGTCACGGATCGCGCGCGCGATCTCCGGATCTGTTTCGGCAAGCGTGCGCTGCTTCAGGGATTGTGCGTCGGAATCTGGCATGAAGCGATGATTGTACTATCGCTGAATGGCGCCGAGCGTGACCATTTCCGCACGCGGGGAGCAGCGCGTGCGCCTCGGGCATCCATGGATCTATCGTGCGGACGTTGCTGCCGTGGCGGCGGACGGCGGCGATGTCGTACAGGTGCTCGGGCCTCGTGCGCGCGTGCTCGGATATGCGCTCTTCAGCGACCGCTCGCAGATCGCCATACGGATGCTGTCGCGCGGCGAGCAGCCGATCGACGAGTCGCTGCTACGCCGCCGGCTGGAGGCGTCGATCCGGTTCCGTGAGTCGCTGACGCTCGACGCGACGGCGTACCGGCTCGTACACGGCGAAGCCGACCTGCTGCCGTCGCTCGTCGTCGATCGCTACGACGACTATCTGGTGATCCAGGCACTCTCACAGGGCGTGGATCGGCTGCTGCCGGCGATCACGGAGCACCTGCGGGAGCTGTTGCAGCCCGCCGGAATCCTGGCGCGGAACGATCCAAAGGTGCGGGCGCTGGAAGGGCTGCCGCAGTCGGTGGACGTGCTGCACGGCACGATTCCCGACAGCGTCGTCGTGCGCGAAGGCCCCATTGAATATGCAGTCGATCTGCGGCGCGGGCAGAAGACAGGCCTGTTTCTCGACCAGCGCGAGAACAGGGAGGCTGCGGCGCAATACGCGCACGGACGGCTGCTCGACTGCTTCAGCTATAACGGCGGATTCGCCCTGCGGCTGGCGCGCCGGTGTACCGATGCCGAAGCCGTGGACATATCCGGCGACGCCGTCGCCCGCATCCGCGCGAACGCGGAGCGCAATGGCCTGCCGCATCTTCAGGCGCGCGAGGCGAACGTCTTCGACGAGCTGCGCCGCCACGAGCGCGCCGGCGAACGCTACGACACGATCGTGCTGGATCCGCCGGCGTTCGCCAAGAACAAGGCGTCGGTGCCGAACGCGCTCGCGGGGTACAAGGAGATCAATCTGAGGGCGATGCGTCTGCTCTCGCCCGGCGGCTACCTGATCACCTGCAGCTGTTCCTATAACGTGAACGAGGAGATGTTCGAGGCGGTGCTGCACGAAGCGTCGGCCGACAGCCGCACGCAGGTGTCGATGGTCGAGAAGCGCATGCAGGGACGCGACCATCCCGTGCTGGTCGGTGTGCCGGAGACGCATTACCTGAAATGCTTCATCCTTCGGAGAATCGAGTAGTTCCCACTTCCGAGTTCCCGCTTCCGAGTTCGTGTTCACGTTCGGTTCGAGGTTCGAGGTTCGAGGTTCGAGGTTCGAGGTTCGAGGTTCGAG
>JAICQE010000168.1 GCA_025938035.1 Vicinamibacteria bacterium | reverse complement strand
TACCGCGCCGATTGGGTCCTGCCAATCAGCGACGAGCCGGTTTACCCGGGTTGGGTCAGCATCGACGACAACCGGATCACCGGTGTCGGA
Organism: Vicinamibacteria bacterium; assembly: GCA_025938035.1. The sequence continues at coordinate 9,302 of JAICQE010000168.1, read as the reverse complement.
TCGGGTGAGGCGCCGAAGGCGGTGGATCTCGGGCGCGCGGCAGTCGTGCCCGCGCTGGTGAACGTTCATACGCATCTCGAGCTGTCGTACCTGCAGGGGCGCGTGCCGGCGGGGACCAGCTTCATCGAGTGGGTGCGGACGCTGATGGCGCTGCGGCGCCGCCATCCGGACCCGTCGGCTCCGGAAATCCTGGCGGCAGCCCGGAATGCGATCGCCGCTGCCCGCGCGAGCGGCACCGGGCTGGTGGGCGACGTCAGCAACACGCTTGTCACCGTGCCGCTCCTGCGTGAAGCCGGAATGGCGGCGCAGGTATTCCACGAGCTGCTCGGCTTCAACGTCGCCGACCCGGCCGCACGCGTGCGCGACGCATCGGCCGCCGCGGCCGCGTCCGGCACGGCCGCGCGGGACGTTCGGGTGAGGCTCGCGGCGCACGCGCCGTACTCGGTGTCTCCGGGAATGTTTCGGGCGATACGGACGGCTGTCGATGCGCAGCCGGCGCCGGTGACGACCGTGCACCTGGGCGAGTCTGCCGACGAAGTCGAATTCCTGCGCCACGGAACCGGTGGCTTCCGGATGCTCCTCGAAGAGCTGGGTGTGTGGGCGCCGGAATGGCAGCCGCCCGCGGTCTCGCCGGTGGCCTATCTGTCCGATCTCGGATTTCTGGATCGCTGTTCGCTCGTCGTGCACGGCGTGCAGTTCGACGGCGACGATTTGTCGCGCCTGGCCGCGCTCGGCGTCACGGTGGCGTCGTGCCCGCGGAGCAACGTCCACGTCGGGGTGGGATCGCCGCCGCTCGAGGCGTTCTACGCGATGGACGTGAACGTCGCGTTTGGCACCGACAGTCTGGCGAGCGTCGGCGATCTGAATCTGTTTTCTGAACTGCGGGAAGCGCGGCGCATCGCCCCGCGCGTGCCTGCGCGCCGCCTGCTGGAAAGCGCCACGCTGACTGGAGCGCGCGCGCTCGGTTTCGACGCGGAATTCGGGAGCATCGAAACCGGCAAGCGCGCGGCGCTGATTGCGGTGCGCGTCCCTGACGGCGCGGACGATGTGGAAGAATACCTTGTGAGCGGGGAGCCCGGAGAGATACGGTGGCTCGAGTCGTAGTGCGCGACCCATGTCCTCCTCCGATCTCCTTCCTCCTATCTCCTTATGTCCAGGCTCACCACTTACCTGTCCTTTGTCCGCTTCAGCCACTCCGTTTTCGCGCTGCCGTTCGCGTTGACTGGAGCGCTGCTGGCGTGGCGCGCGCAGCCGTTCTCCTGGGCGCAGGTCGGCTGGATTGTCGTCTGCATGGTGGCGGCGCGCTCGGCGGCGATGGGCTTCAACCGGCTGGTGGACGCGCGGTTCGACGCGCTCAACCCGCGCACGGCCATGCGCGAGCTGCCGCGCGGAACGATGAGTCAGCGCGAAGCGTCCGTCTTCGTCCTCGTTTCGTCGGTCGCGTTCATTGCCGGGGCGTCGCGGCTGAACACGCTCTGCCTCGCGCTGTCGCCGGTGGCGCTGGCGATCGTCTTCTGGTACTCGCTGGCCAAGCGGTTCACGACCTACACGCAGCTGTTTCTCGGTCTGGCGATGGCCGTGGCGCCCGTCGGCGGATGGATTGCGGCCGGCGGCCGCGGCGGCGCCGAACCCTGGCTGCTCGGCCTGGCCATCGGGTTGTGGGTCGGCGGTTTCGACATCCTGTATGCATGCCAGGACGTCGAGTTCGATCGTCGGCACGGCCTGCGGTCGATCCCGGTCCGATTCGGTGTGGCGCGGGCGATCGTCCTGTCGCGGGCGATGCACGTGGCGACCGTGTTGGCGATGGCCGCGCTCTGGGCAGTGGCGGATTTGCCGGCGCTGTACCTGGGTGGCGTGGCCGTGGTGGCGGCGCTTCTGGTCTACGAGCAGTCGCTCGTCAGCGCCGATGACCTGTCGCAGGTGAAAAGGGCCTTCGACCTGAACGGCTACGTCGGCATCGTCTACTTCGCCGCGACCGCGCTCGCGCTCTACGTTGACTGACGCGCCTCCCGACAAGACTCCTCAGCGCATCGCGGGGATGTTCGACGCCATCGCGCCGCGATACGACCTGCTGAACCACCTCCTCAGTGCCGGCATCGATCGGCGCTGGCGGAGCCGCGCCATTCAGACGCTGCAGCTGAGCGGGCGCGAGACGCTGATCGACGTCTGCACCGGCACGGCCGACATTGCGCTGGCGGCACACGGGGCGGCGCGCATCGTCGGCGTCGACTTTGCCGGTGCAATGCTCGGTCTGGGGTTGCAGAAGGTCCGCCGCGCGGGGGAGGACCGCCGCATTGCTCTTGTGCGCGGCGATGCGTTGCGCCTGCCCATTGCCGATGCGTCGGCCGACGCGGTCACGATTGGCTTCGGCATCAGAAACGTGCAGAAACCCGAGCTCGGGTGCGCGGAGATGGCACGTGTCCTCAGGCGGGGTGGCCGGCTGGCCATCCTCGAGTTCGGCATGCCTCGTGTGCCGGGCGTCCGGTCGCTCTACGAGTGGTACTTCAACCGCGTGCTGCCGTTCATCGGCCGGCGAATCTCGGGCCACGGCGGGGCGTATTCATACCTGCCCGCGTCGGTGGGCAGTTTCCCGCCGCCGGCCGAGTTCGTGACGATTCTGCGGCAGGCCGGTTTTGCCGACGTTCGCGCCGTCCCCCTGACCTTCGGCATCGTCTACCTGTATACGGCGGTGAAACGGTAGTTGGTGGTTGGTAGTTGGTGGTTGGTGGTTGGTGTTCGGTAAGTCCTTGAATCATCGAATGTTATAATTTCAGCCCGCGACCATTGATTCATTTCGATTTCGACGATCGGCACCAGGAAGAGCTCGTCGTTGGCAGTGCGATCTCCAAGCGCGGAGGCGTCGTGTTGTCGACCGGCTTCCACGCACTCATCCTGGCGTTGATCCTGTTCGGCCCGAAGTGGACGTTCCTCGAGTTCTTCAAGCCCGACCCTGCCGAGCTCGCGGCGCGGCAGGAGGAACTCCTTCGTCAATTACGAGAGCGCCAACAGAACCGGCGCTTTGTTTACATTCCTCTCGAGGTGCCGGACATCGAAGCGCCGGAGCCGCCGCCGCTCGCCGATCCGTCCGACATCAACCGTAAGGCGCAGGCACTGGAACGGGCGAAAGAACCGGTGAACCCTCTGCCGTTCTCCCGCGGCAACACACCCGAAAAGACGGTGTCGCCCCCGCCACAGGAGCTCGCACGGGGGGAATTGGTCGAGGCCCCGCCGACCCCGGAACCACCGAAGCCAGAGGCGCCCAAGCCCGAACCTCAGGAACAGCTCGCGAAAGCGTTGCCGCCCGCAAACACCGGCCTGCGGCGATCTATCGAGACGTCACGTCCGTTGCCCGGGCGCCTGGGCGATGCGCTGCGCAACCTCGATCAATACGTGCGAAATCAGACGTTCAATAACCCGCAGGGCGGATTGAACGATCCGGGTTCCTCGCTCCAGTTCGATACCGCAGGCGTCGACTTCGGGCCCTGGAGTCGGAGATTTCTCGCACAAGTCGAGCGGAACTGGATCATTCCGAACGCCGCGATGATCGATCGCGGGCATGTGGTTCTCGAGTTCGTCATCCACCGGGATGGTCGTATCACCAACCTGCGCGTTGTGAAGCCGTCCCACAACCCGGCGTTCAACCGTGCGGCGTACAACGCCATCAACAGTTCGAGCCCTGTTGAACCGCTGCCGCCGGAATTTCCGTTCCCGGCGATCGATCCGGTCGAATTCACCTTCTATTACAACGAGTTCGGTCCGAACTAGCCGGTGCCCACGCGAACGCAGCAGCTCGGGCTGATCCTCCTGCTTCTCGCGGTGACCGTGTATGTCTTTTTCAGGGTGATATAGCGAAAGTTGATCCTGACGCAGGGGCAGGATCCACACTGAAGGCGTTATGCCATACCGGGTCGGCGAATTTGCGGCATTGACCGGCGTGACCGTCCGCGCGCTTCAGCACTACGACCGGCTCGGGCTGCTCACGCCGAAGCGCAGCGACTCCGGGCACCGGATCTATGTCGAGACCGACCGGCGGCGCGTTCGGCACATCCTTGCCCTGCGAGCCGTCGGTATGTCGCTGCAACGGATCGGCGATCTGCTGAAGGGATCGGCGTCGGATCTACCCGCGGCATTGCGGGCCCAGCGCGCGCGGCTTGAACAGTCGCAAACGGGCATCGAGGAGGCGCTGCGCATCCTGCAACAGGCCACGGCGCCGGAAGGGAAGGGGGACGAATCGTTGCTCGATCGCCTTGCCGCCGTCGTGGAAATGCAGGACGCACTCGAGTCGATGCGCGGCTATTTCAGCGACGAGGCGTGGACGAAGTGGGGCGAGCCGTACTTCCACGACTGGCCCTCGGCCGCCTGGCGTGCGCTCTTTCGGGACGTCGAAGCGTCGCTCGGCGTCGACCCGGGCAGCGAGCGGGCGCTCGAGTTGCTCGAACGATCGATGGCGCTGTGGCACGCGGACATTGGATCGGACGCGGCGCTCGGCCGTGCGGTTCGCGAGGGGTATGGACGGGCGTGGCAGGCACGGGATCGCTGGCCTCACGAGCTGCGGCGGCGATTCCGCGAGTTCAAGATCGACGAGATCGGCAGGTTTCTCGGCGCCGTGCAGATGGCGTCGTGGCGCCGCCGCGGTTTGGTGCACACCTACACAACGGGCTTTCGCTCTACGGCCTGACGCCGGCCATGGTTAGATTCTGAGGTGCGCCCACTCGTTCTGGCCGTTCTGGGGCCTACCGCCTCCGGCAAGAGCGCCCTCAGCCTGGCGCTCGCCGAACGCTACCGGGGCGAGATCATCAACTGCGACTCGACTGCGGTATACCGCGGCTTCGACATCGGCACCGACAAGCTGCCGCAGGAGCAGCGCCGGGGCATCCCTCATCACCTGATCGACATCGCCGATCCCACCGAGGTGTACACCGCAGCACAGTTCGCGCACGACGCCGAGAGGGCGATTCGCGAGATCCACGGCCGGCGGCGTCTTCCGATTCTGGTCGGGGGAACCGGGTTCTATTACCGCGCCCTCACGCGAGGCCTGTTCCCCGGCCCTGGCGCGGATGACGCCCTGCGTGCCCGGCTCGACCGGGTAGCGGCGAGAAAGGGGCCGGAGCGCCTGCATCGCATTCTTCGGCACGTCGATCCGGAATCAGCCGTGCGCATCATGCCGCGCGACCGGAAGCGCCTGGTGCGGGCGCTGGAGGTCTACTACACGACGGGCCGTCCGCTGACGACGCATTTCGGCGAGACGCGGTCGTTGATTGCCGACTGCGAGGTGATCAGCCTGGCGCTGCGACTGCCGCCGGCACTCACCGCGGAGCGCGTGACCCGGCGTGTCGACGAACAGTTCGCACGCGGCATCGTGACCGAGGTGCGCGATCTCCTCGATCGCGGCGTGCCGGCGGACGCGCGCCCCTTCGGTGGCCTCGTCTACCGGCAGGTGATGGATATGCTGCGCGGCGTCCGCGGCGAGGCGGAGACGCGGCAGTTGATCGTTCAGGAGAACCGTCGCTACGCGCGCCGGCAGTTGATCTGGTTCCGCAAAGAGCCTACGCTTATCTGGTTCGACGGTCCTGGCGAACTGCCGGCCACGTTCGAGCGCGTCGTCGAAGCGCTCGCCGCGCGTGGCATCTATCCGGTCGAGGAGCCGGTCCCTGATGGCCCAGGTCACTGAACCCCGAGCATCGGCGTCGGCTCAATCGACGATCCAGGATGTCTTCCTGAATTTCGCCCGCCGCGATCGTCTCCCCGTCAAGATTCATCTGATGGACGGCCGGCACCTCGATGCGCGCATCAAGAACTTCGACAAGTTCGCGGTCGTCGTCGAAGTCGGCGGCCAGGATCAGCTCGTGTTCAAGCACGCGATTGCGACGATCGAAACCCCGCGCGCGGTTGCGAACTATTTCTCGCCGAATTCCTGACCCTGGATCGTCCCTTTTCCCGCGTCATCCTGATCGTGCTCGACAGCGTCGGCTGCGGCGCGCTGCCCGACGCCGCCGCGTACGGGGATCAGGGAAGCGACACGCTCGGCAACATCGCGGGGCAGGTGCCGCTCGAGCTGCCGTGGCTGCGTGCCCTCGGTCTCGATCGCGTGAGCCGGATCGGTGCCGCGCCCGCCCGGCGAGCGACTGCCGCGGGCACACCTGAAAGGGGCGCCCTGCTTCCTGCGCCCGGCGCCTATGGCCGGATGGCGGAAGCGTCGGCCGGGAAGGATTCCGTGACCGGACACTGGGAGATGATGGGTATCGTCCTCGACCGTCCGTTTCCAACGTATCCCGGAGGATTTCCAGCCGACCTGATCGCCGAATTCGAACGCCGGATCGGTCGCGGCACCCTCGGCAACGTCGTCGCGTCGGGGACGGAAATCATCGAACGCCTGGGTGCCGAGCACGTCCGCACCGGCAAGCCGATTGTCTACACCTCTGCCGACAGCGTGTTTCAGATCGCCGCTCACGAAGAGGTCATCCCGCTTGCCGAGCAGTACAGAATCTGCGAGATTGCGTTCGACCTGGTGGGCCGCGGACTCGGCGTCGGGCGCGTCATCGCCCGGCCGTTCGTCGGCGCGGCCGGCGGCTTCACGCGCACGGCGAACCGGCATGACTACGCGCTCGAGCCGTTTGGCGACACGTTGTTGGATCTGCTGACGCGCGAACGTGTTCCCGTGATCGCGGTGGGGAAGACTGCCGACCTGTTCGCGGGCCGCGGCATCGGTCGCAGTGTGCCGACCAGCAGCGATCAGCGTGGCGTGGACGCGATCATCGAGGTGATGGCGGAAGCCTCGGACGGGCTCATCTTCGCAAACCTCGTCGATTTCGACACGCAGTACGGCCACCGTAACGACGTGGCAGGGTATGCTGCCAACCTCGAGCGGTTCGATCAGCAGCTTCCTCGAGTACTCGAAGGCGTCGCGGACCGCGACCTGCTCGTGATCACCGCCGATCACGGCAACGACCCGACCACGCCGAGCACGGATCACTCCCGGGAGCATGTGCCGCTGCTGGTCGCGGGCCGGGGAGTTCGTCCGGGGGTGGATTTAGGGACGCGACGGACGTTTGCCGACCTCGGCCAGACGCTGGCGCAGAATTTCGGAGTAGGCCCTCTGAAATACGGTACCAGTTTCCTCGATTCGCTCGTGGGTCCCCCTGCAGGCGGACACTACGACGGCGGCGGCGATGTCGAGCATTCGTGAAGCGCTCGAGCAGCGCGAGCACGAGACGCTCGCGCCACAGGCGGCGCGCAGCGCCGCCTCGCGCGGGCGCCTGCATCCGGAGCCGGAAGACGACGTCCGGCCGGCGTTCCAGCACGATCGCGATCGCATCATTCACAGCAAGGCGTTTCGCCGGCTCAAGCACAAGACGCAGGTCTTCTTCGCCCCTGCCGGCGATCACGACCGCACACGCCTGACGCATTCGCTCGAGGTGTCGCAGATCGCCCGCACCATCGCCAAGGTGCTGCGGCTGCACGAGGAGCTGACCGAATCAATCGCGCTCGGCCATGACCTGGGCCACACGCCATTCGGCCACGCGGGCGAGAAGGTGATCGACTCGCTGATGCCGGGCGGCTTCAGGCACTACGAGCAGAGCCTGCGCATCGTGGACGTCCTCGAGAACGACGGCCGCGGCCTGAACCTGACCTGGGAAGTTCGTGATGGTATCGGGCGCCATTCGAAGGGCAAACGGGGCTCGCCGGTCGGCCTCGATCCGGATAAGCGGTCGGCGACGCTCGAGGGCCAGATCATGCGTGTCGCGGACCTCATCGCGTACGTCAACCACGATATCGACGATGCCGTGCGGGCAGGGGTGTTGACGGACAGCGCGCTGCCTCGGAGTGCCGTGGCCGTGCTCGGCGGTTCGTCGTCCGCGCGCATCGCGCGCATGGTCAAGGACGTCGTCATCGAGACGCAGAACGGCGGCCTGGCGGAGATTCGCATGAGCGATGAGGTGCTCGATGCCACGCTGGCCATGCGCGCGTTTCTCTTCGATGCGGTCTACGAGAACGAGATGGCGACGGCGGAGTTCCGGAAGGCGACGGGCATCCTTGGCGGGCTGTGGGAGAAGCTGCGGGAGCGGCCGGAGGAGTTCCTCGACCGTCGAATCCTCGAAACCGAGGGGCTCGACGTGGCCACCCGCGATTTTCTGGCCGGCATGACGGACCGCTATGCGGTGAACCTGTTCGAGCAGCTCTACATCCCCAAGCCGTGGATCGGGCCGATCAGGGCCGAGTAAACTCTCAACGCCCAAGACCAGCTCCCCAAAACAGGTGAAGTTGGGAGTTGGCAGTTGGAGGTTTTATAATTGACGGTCTGGCTCAGCGAGAACCGGCCAGACTGTGTGGCCCCCAATGCAGCTGGATCTCACCCGGTATCGGCAGCCCGAGGAGCACTTTTCACGCACCCTTCAGCCCGCGGACGTGGGTCAGGAGGGGGACGCGTATCGGGTGGTCGCTCCCGTTCATCTGGATTTCGACATTCAGAAGGACAAGGAGAAATTCCGGCTGCTGGGCACGGTGCGCACCGAGCTGGAGCTGTCGTGCGGCCGGTGTCTCGAACCGTTCCGGATGCCGGTCGAGGCGTCGTTCGATCTGCGTTTCCTGCCGGCCAGCGAGATGGCTGCGGACGAGGAGCGGGAGGTGCAGGACGATGACCTGGACACCAGCTACTACCGGGACGACCAGATCGATTTGAACGAGTTGCTGCGCGAGCAGTTCTACCTGGCGCTGCCGATGAAGCCGCTGTGCCGGGAGGACTGCAAGGGACTGTGCCCGCAGTGCGGCACCAACTGGAATACCGGGACGTGCACCTGCACGACCGAGTGGGAGGACCCCCGCTTTGCCGCGCTGAAAGGGCTGGCGAAGAGGGAATCGTAGGACACGCCAATGCCAAATCCGAAACGCCGTCACTCCAAGACACGCACCGCCAAGCGGCGCACGCACGACACGCTGACCGCCGCGACCACGGGGATGTGTCCGCAGTGCCACGAGCCCAAGGCGCCGCATCGCATCTGTCCGCATTGCGGCTACTACAAGGGCCGAGCCGTACGACCTGTCGACGAAGAATAAGCAGCGAATGCTTTCACTCGAAAGCGACACACCGAGCCAGCCGCCTGCGGCTTCGGCGCCCAAGCCCGTGTGGCCTGTCCGCCGTAGCTTTAGCGTAAGCGGATGCCTCAGCGCCTCGGTGGGTCGTTGCCTGTGACAGCGTAATGATTCGCATTGCGGTCGACGCGATGGGCGGTGATCACGCCCCGGATACCATGGTCGACGGCGCCGTTGCCGCCGCGCGGCACCTGGAGGCCGAGATCCTGCTC
>JAICQE010000082.1 GCA_025938035.1 Vicinamibacteria bacterium | reverse complement strand
GGGTCCTTGCCGGCGGCATGTGCCAGCTCGTCGAGGAAGCTCTGGAACACGAACGAGAACGCGTTGCTTCCTGGTGCCCGCAGCGCCCCCACCGGCACGCCGAGCGCGCCGATGATCGAGTCGCCGAACTCGTAGTTCTGAACGAAGCGGGCGGGGAACTCCTGCGCGCCGTTGATGTTCGCGAAGCCGGCGTAGCGCTGCGGACCCGACGGCGGACCGAACGTCACGTGATGATCGCGCCACGCGATCAGCTTGCCGTTCGCGTCGACGCCGCCCTTCATGTAGTGGTAGCCCGCCGGGCGGTAGAACTCGTGAGCCATGTCGTCCTCACGGGTCCACAGCAGCTTGATCGGCGTCGGGCTCATCTGCTTCGCGATCGCCGTCGCTTCCGCGACGAAGTCGTTGGTCAGCCGCCGGCCGAATCCGCCGCCCGTCTTCATGATGTGCAGCGTGATGGCAGTCTGCGGGAGGCCAGATGCATTGGCCGCGACGCCAAGCGCCGGACCCGGCATCTGCGTCGGCGCCCACAACTCGAGCTTGCCGTCCTTCAACTGCGCGGCGCAGTTCTCGGGCTCGAGCGGGGCATGCGGAATGAACGGATACATGTAGTTGGCTTCAACCGTCTTCACACCCGGCTGCGCCAGCGCGGCGGCGACGTCCCCGTCCTTGCGCCAGCCTGTCGCACCCTGCGGCGCCTGACCCTGCGGCTGTGCCAGCGCTGCCTTGCCGAGCTCGTCGGCCTTCGCCTGGAAGCCGGCGCTGCTCTGCGCCTTCGTCGGGTGATCCGCCCACGTGACCTTCAGCTGCTTACGAGCCTGGTTCGCCTGATACCAGCTGTCGGCGACGATGGCCACGCCTGGAAGCAGCGTCGTGAGATCGGTTCCGCCCTCGAGGACAAACGCGTCCTTGACCCCAGGGAGCTTCTTGATCTCGTCCACGTTCGCGGTCGCCACCTTCGCGCCGAAGACAGGCGCTTTCTGGTAGACGGCGTAGAGCATGCCCGGCAGCGTGAAGTCGATGCTGAAAATCGGCTTGCCGGTGACGACGGCCGGGGTATCCACGCCCGGAGTCGGCTTGCCGATGATCTTGTAGTCCTTCGGATCCTTGAGCGGCACGGTCGCCAGCGCGGGCACCGGCAACTTCGCGGCCTCGCCAGCCAGCTCGAGATAACTCGCCGTGCGCTTGCTGGCGGCGTGCTGCACGCGCGCCCCGCCCTGGGCTGTGACGTCCGGAGTGGTCGTCAGCTCGGTCGCCGGAACGTTCCACCGCGCTGCCGCGGCGGCAATGAACATCTGCCGGACGGCGGCGCCAACCTGCCGCATCGGCGTCCAGTTTTGCGGCGTCGTGAAGCTGCCCGCTGCCAGCTGCTGACCGTACTTGGCCTGATCCGCGTCAGCCTGCTCGACGACGACGCTGCGCCAGTCCACATCGAGCTCGTCGGCAATGATCATCGGCAGCTCGGTCTTGACGCCCTGACCAACCTCAGGGTTCTTGCCGACGATGATCACCTTGCCCTCGGGCGTGAACTTGACGAAGGCCATTGCCTGCGGTCCACCGGGGCCGCCCGGACCGCCACCGCGTTGCGCGAACAGATCGTCGACGTTGAAGGCGACGACCATTCCGCCGCCGGCAAGAGCGGTGATCTTGATGAAGGAGCGGCGAGTCACTGGTGCTTTAGTCATGGCTCCTCCCTACTCCGCCGCGCCGCGCGCCGACGCGGTCTGCGTGTCGCGAACGGGTCCGCGGGCGGCCTGGTGAATCGCCGCGCGAATGCGGACGTACGTGCCGCACCGGCACAAATTACCGTCCATCGCCCTGTTGATGTCGGCATCAGACGGCTTGGGATTCGTCGCCAGCAGCGCCGCGGCCGACATGATCTGGCCGGACTGGCAGTAACCGCACTGCGGCACGTCGAGCTCCTGCCATGCGATCTGCAGCGGATGGTTACCGTTGGCCGACAGCCCTTCGATCGTCGTGATCGCGGCGTTGCCGACGGTTGAAACGGGCGTCGAGCACGACCGTACCGCCCGCCCACGCAGGTGAACGGTGCACGCACCGCAGGCGCCGATGCCGCATCCGAACTTGGTGCCCTTCAGGCTCAGCACATCTCGCAGCACCCACAGGAGGGGCATGTCTCCGGGGACGTCCACCGTTGTGGCTTTCCCGTTCACGTTCAAGGTGAATGGCATAGCGTTAACTCTCAGTAGGAAAGGAAGATCGCCGCTGACGGGCGACGGATTATTAGACGGCGGGAGGGGGGCAAAAAGCAAGGTTGGTGGTTAGTGGTCGGTGGTTGGTGGTCGGCCGTTCGTGGTTGCGTCCGATAATGGCTGTACCCCGTATGCGCAAGACTCTGCTCGTCACTTCTCTTCTGGCCGCGCTCGCGGGGATCGTCACCGCACAGTCCCCGCCCGCTCCGGCGGAGCCGGCAGTCCCGTTCGACGTCTGGCTGGCTGAGCTCATCCGTGAAGCGAACGGGCGCGGATTCAACGAAACGCTGATCGAAGACACCCTGGTCGGCATCGAGCCGCTGCCACGAGTCATCCAGGCGGACCGCAGCCAGGCAGAGCTCAGCCCCGGCCTCGATCGTTACCTGTCCACCCGAATTACCAGAACGGTCGTCAATCGCGGCCGCGCTCAAGCGAAAGAACACCGGGCCCTGCTCTCACGCATCGAAAAGGAATACGGCGTCCAGCGGCGGTTCGTCCTTTCCATCTGGGGGATGGAAAGCCGCTTCGGCCGGGTCACGGGCCGTGAGCCGATCTTCCGCGCCCTCGCGACGCTTGCCTGGGAGCCGCGCCGCGCATCCTTCTTCCGCGGCGAACTGTTCGACGCGCTGACGATGGTGGAGCGGAAGCATATCGAGGCCAAAAACATGACCGGGTCGTGGGCGGGCGCGATGGGACAGACCCAGTTCATGCCCTCCAGCTACCTGAAATACGCCGTCGACTTCGACAAGGACGGCAGGCGCGACATCTGGAAGTCCGTGCCGGACGCGCTGGCCTCGATCGCCAACTATCTGAAAGGCTACGGCTGGCAGAAAGGCGAAACGTGGGGCCGGGAGGTGCGCGTCCCGGACGCGGCCCGGAAACAAATCGCCGAGGCCGGCGTGGAAATGCGGAACGAAGGCTGTTTCGCGATCCGCAACATGACGGAGCCGAAGAAGCTGTCGGAGTGGACGAAGTGGGGCGTCGTGCGCGCCAATGGCAGGCGGCTGCCGGCGGCCAACATGGACGCGAGCCTCGTCACGACCGGCGACGGCCACACGTTCCTCGTCTACCGGAACTACGAGGCGCTGCTCGGCTACAACTGCGCGCACTACTACGCGCTCTCGGTCGCGATGCTGGCGGATCGCCTGCAGTAGCGTCGTCGTAGTGTCCGCCTTCAGGCGGACCTGCTGTACCCTAACCGCCTCGTGAGCCTCGCCGTCATCTCGCTGAGCGCCCTGATCCTGGCGCTCGCGCTCAGCTCCATTTCGTCGATCAACGTCGGATTTCTCGCCATCGTCCTGGCGTGGCTCGTCGGCGTCTACGCGGGCGGGATGACGGTTGACCAGGTCATCGCCGGATTTCCTTCGTCGCTGTTTTTGACGCTCGTCGGCCTGACGCTGCTGTTCTCGATGGCGCAGGTCAACGGCACGCTGGACCGCATCACCCACAAAGCCGTCCGCCGCGTGGCGGCAACGCCGGGAGCGATCCCGTTCGTCTTCTTCGTGCTGACGAGCGTCCTCGCGGCGATCGGCCCCGGGCACATCGCCGCCTGCGCGCTGATGGCACCGCTGGCAATGGCGGCGGCAGGCCGCTACGGCATCCCGCCGTTCCTGATGGCGATCATGATTGCCAACGGCGCCAGCTCCGGATCCCTGTCCCCGATCGCGCCGACCGGCGTCGTGGTCGAAGGGATTACGACGAAAATCGGGCTCGGCGACGTGCGGTGGGCGATTTATCTGAACAACTTCGTCGCTCACGTCGCGATTGCGTGGACGGCATACCTCGCGCTGGGCGGTTGGCGGTTGTTGCGGAAGCAGGACCTTCCGGCTGACCTCCTTCGCCACGGCTCCGGCGGTCAAGAAGCCGGACTCCACGATGGCGACCAGGCGCTCGACTGGAAACAGTGGGTGACGTGCGCGGTCATCGCGGCACTCATCGCCAGCGTGATCTTTTTGAAGTTGAACGTCGGGCTGGCAGCCTTCGCCGGCGCCGTGATCCTCACGCTGCTGCGGGCGGCCGACGAAACCAGGGCGGTCAAAACCATGCCGTGGGGCGTCATCATGATGGTCAGCGGCGTGACGCTGCTCGTCACGATGGTGGACAAGAGCGGCGGCATGGCGCTCTTCGCCGACTTCCTCAGCCGCCTCGCGACGCCGGGCACGGCCACCGCGGTCGCCGCGTTCTTCTCCGGCGTGATTTCGCTCTACAGCAGCACGATCGGCGTCGTCCTGCCGGCGCTGCTCCCGACCGTGCCGGATTTGATCGCAAAGATTGGCGGAGGGGATGCGCTGGATCTGGTGTCGTCGATGATCGTCGGCGGCCACCTGGTGGACGTGTCGCCGCTGTCGACACTCGGCGCACTTTGTCTTGCCGCCGCGCCGCCGGGTACGAACGAACGGCGGCTGTTCACGCAGCTCCTCGTCTGGGGCATCTCGATGACCGTCGTCGCGGCGATCGTCTGCTGGCTGTTCTTCCGTTAAACCACGAAGAACACGAAGGATCGAAGATCACGAATTAGAACTAGTCGTTCCTTTCGTGGCCTTCGATTCTTCGTGACCTTCGTGGTTAAAGGTGGGCGTGCGGCGCCGCTAAGCAAGAAACTGCATCGCCGCGTCGACTCCCCCGCGCTTGAAGGGCACACCGGCAATCGACAGCCCCATCTCGACACCAGCGAGCATCCCCATCAACATCAGCTCGTTGAAGTCGCCAAGATGGCCGAGGCGGAAGGCTTTTCCCTTCAGCCGGCCGAGGCCGGTGCCGAGCGACATGTTGAATCGCTCGAGGATGAGGCCGCGCAGCTTGTCGGCGTCGTGCCCCTCGGGGAGCATCACCGTCGTCACGGTGTTGCTGTATTCCTCCGGGCAGAGGGCGCATAGCTCGAGGCCCCAGGCGGCGACGGCGCGCCGGGCGCCTTCGGCGAGGCGCGCATGGCGCGCGAATACGTTCTGCAGCCCTTCCTCGCCGATCATCCGCAGCGCCTCGCGCAGACCGTAGAGCAGGTTCGTGGACGGCGTGTAGGTGAAGAACCCGGACTCGTTTGCCGCCAGCATCGACCGCCAGTCCCAGTACGCGCGCGGCAGCCGGGCGCTCTCGGAGGCCGTTAGCGCCTTCGCACTGATCGCCTGGAGGGCAAGGCCCGGCGGCAGCATCAACCCCTTCTGCGAGCCGGTAATCGTGACGTCGATTTTCCACTCGTCATGACGGAGGTCGATCGATGCCAGCGACGACACCGTGTCCACCATGAAGAGTGCCGGGTGGCCGGAGCGATCGATCGCGTCGCGAATGAGCCGCACGCGCGACGTCACGCCGGTCGACGTCTCGTTGTGAACGACGAGCACGGCTTTGATCCGGTGGGCGCGATCCTCCGTCAGCTTTGCTTCGACGATCGCCGGATCGACGCCATGCCGCCAGTCGGTGTCGACGAGATCGACGTCGAGGCCCATCCGCCGCGCCAGATCCGACCACAGCCGGCCGAACTCACCCACCTCGAAGGCCAGCACGCGATCGCCGGGCGAGAGCGTGTTGACCAGCGCCGACTCCCACGCGCCGGTCCCCGACGCCGGGTAAATCATCACCGCGCCGTTTGTCTGAAAGACCGCACGCACGCCCGCGAGCACTTCGCGCGTCAGCGCCGCGAACTCGGGACCGCGGTGATCGATCGTCGGCCGGGCCATCGCGCGCAGCACGCGATCCGGGACGTTCGTTGGACCGGGAATCTGAAGAAGATGTCTTCCTGGCATCGTTCGGGTCGTTCGGATCGTTCGGGTCGTTCGGATCGTTCGGATCGTTCGAGTCGTTCGAGTCGTTCGGAGTATACCCCGTAAGATAATCAGCTTCCGATGCAGCCCATTCACATCGAGAGCGGACGGCCGGTGCCGCAGGCCGATGCGTCGCGCGTCGATGCGCCGGCGCTCGAGCGTGCGCTCGAGACTGCGATCGCTGGCGAAGTCCGTTTCGATCGAGTCAGCCGCGCCCTCTACTCCACGGATGCGAGCGTCTATCAGATCGAGCCGCTTGGCGTCGTTGTCGCCCGCAACCGCGACGACATCATCACGACCGTCCGCCTCTGTCATGAGTTCCGCTGCCCGTTGACGCTCCGCGGCGGCGGCACGTCGCAGGCCGGCCAGGCCGTCGGCGCCGGCGTCATCCTCGACACGTCGAAGTACGTCAACCGTCTGCTGGAGGTTGACGTCGAACGCCGCACGGCCCGCGTCGAGCCGGGCATCGTGCTCGACGAGCTGAACGCGCAGCTCAAGCCGCACAACCTGCGGTTCGCGCCGGATATTTCGACCGCCAGCCGCGCCACGCTGGGCGGGATGATGGCCAACAACTCCGCCGGCGCACGCTCGGTGTTGTATGGCATCACGCTGCACCACGTGCTCGAACAGCTCGTCGTCTTTGCGGACGGCTCGGTGGCGCACCTGAAGGATCTGACGCCGGCGGAACTCGACGCCGCCTGCGCAGAGGATTCGATACACGGCCGGGGCTGCCGGACGGTGAGGGATCTCGCGGCTGCCTGCGCCGCGGAGATCGATCGGCGATATCCGAAGCTGCTGCGGCGCGTGGCCGGATACAACCTGAACGAGTTTGCAAAACCTGATCAGCCATTCAACCTGTCGCGGCTGATGGTCGGGTCGGAGGGCACGCTCGGGGTGGTGCTCGAAGCGACGGTCAAGCTGGTCCCGCTGCCGAAAGCCAAAGCCGTCATGGCCATCGAGTTCGCCGAGCTGCTCGAGGCGCTGGCAGCCGCCCCGCTCATCCTTCGGCACGGCCCGTCGGCCGTCGAGGTGATGGACAAGTTCATCCTCGACTACACGAAGCAGAACGCCGAGCTGCAACGGAAGCGGCAGGCGTTCATCTCGGGCGATCCGGGAGCGCTCCTCTGCGTCGAGTTCTATGGTGACCACGCGGCGGAGCTGCCGCCGCGGCTGCGGGCGCTCGAAGCCGACCTCACCTCGCACGGCTACGGCTATCGCTGCTTCCACGCGCTGGATCTGCCCGCGCAGGCCGGCATCTGGAGCGTGCGCGAAGCGGGTCTGGGCCTCTCCATGGCGATGAAGGACGACAACAAGTCGCTTTCATTCGTGGAAGACACGGCCGTCGAACCGGTCCGGCTTCGCGATTTCATCGATCGCTTCCTGCAGATCGTCCGCGCGCACGGCACATCCGCCGGCGTCTATGCGCACGCGTCCGTCGGCTGTCTGCACGTGCGTCCGGTGGTGAACCTGAAGACCGAGGCAGGCGTGCGGACGTTCGAATCGCTGGCCACCGCCGTTTCGGATCTGGTGCTCGAATTCGGCGGGGCGCTGTCCGGCGAGCACGGCGACGGGCTGGTACGCAGCCCGTTCATGCGCAAGATGTTCGGGCCGGTGCTGTATGACGCGTTTCGCGAGATCAAGCGGACCTTCGACCCGCACGGGATCCTCAACCCCGGCAAGATCGTCGATGCTCCCCCGCTGACCTCCAACCTCCGCTACGGCCCGGCCTACCGATCGCACGCGCCGGAGACCTGGTTCGACTACTCCGCGTGGGGCGGCATGAGCGGCGCGGTCGAAATGTGCAGCGGCCTCGGCGCGTGCCGCAAGACGCTCGACGGCACCATGTGTCCTTCGTATATGGCGACGCGGGAGGAGGCGCACTCCACTCGCGGCCGCGCAAACACGCTGCGCCTGGTGATGGCCGGCAGGCTCGACGAGGCCGGCCTCGGCGACGAGGGCGTCCGCGAGGTGCTCGATCTGTGCCTCGAGTGCCGGGCGTGCAAGGCGGAATGTCCGGTCGGCGTGGACGTCGCGCGGTTCAAGAGCGAGTTTCTCGCCGACTACTGGCGGCGCCACGGAACGCCGCTGCGCGCGCGGGCGCTTGGCCACGTGCACGCACTCTCACGCTGGGCGAGCCGCATGCCCGCTGTGGCCAACGCCCTGATCGGCAGCCGTTTCGGTCGTTCGCTGAATGCCAGGCTGCTGGGGCTTCATCCCGATCGTCCGCTTCCGCGCTGGGCACCTCGCACACTCGCCGAACACCGGAGCTTCCGCCTGACGGCGGAAGCCACGAGCGCGGAAGCCACGGTCCTGCTCTTCAACGACACCTTTACCAACTACTTCCACCCGGAGATAGGACTCGCCGCGCGTGAGGTGCTGCAGGCAGCCGGTGTGACGGCCGGTCTCGCGGCGAACGTCTGCTGCGGCCGGCCGCTCATCTCGCAGGGTTTGTTGAAGGAAGCGCGCGAGCTCGCGGCGCGCAATACGAGATATCTCAGCGCGATCGTGGGACGCGCCTTGTCAGGCGCGCCAGGCGGACCCGACAGGGTCCGCCCCACGATCGTCTTTCTCGAACCGAGCTGTCTCTCCGCGATGCGCGAGGATGTCCCGGCGCTGCTGCGCGGCGAGGACCAGCGGCAGGCGCAGCGAATCGCCGGCGCCTGCCTGTCGTTCGAGGAATTCGTCGAGCGGCGCGCGGCCCAGGGGCACCACGTGCCGCTGCAGCGCGGACCGGCACGCGTGCTGCTTCACGGCCACTGTCACCAGAAGTCCATGGGCGGCATGGCTCCGGCACAGGCGCTGCTCGCGCGAATTCCGGGCGTGACGGTGACGGATCTCGACGCCGGCTGCTGCGGAATGGCCGGCTCGTTCGGATACGCGCACGAGCACTTCGACGTGTCGCGGCAGATTGGCGAGCGCCGGCTGCTGCCGGCGGCGCGAAGCCTGTCCCACGGCGAAGTCCTCGTCGCGGGCGGGACGTCCTGCCGTCAGCAGGTCGCGGACTTCACGGGTGTCCGCGCGTTCCATCCGGCGGAACTGCTGCGATCACTGCTGAACGATTCGAACGATCCGAACGATCCGAACGATCCGAACGATCCGAACGATCCGAACGATCCGAACGATCCGAACGATCCGAACGATCCGAACGATCCGAACGACTCGAACGATCCGAACGATCTCTAGACAGGCTTCGCCTTGAGCACGCCGATCTGCACGAGCAGACCGGTGAAATCGTAGATGCGCTGCTCGCGAACGATCTTTCCGTCCCGCACCTCGTGAAAGAAAGCCGTTGCCAGTTTGAACGGCCGGCCGCTTGGCGGCAGCCCCATGAACCCGCCCATGTTGGTTCCCTCGGCGGTCGCGTACCACGCCACGCGCGAGCCGTCGATCACAGGCGGTCTGAACGTCATTTTCAGATCGAGGAAGGCGTCGAAGACCACTTTGAAATTGCGCTCGGCATCCGCCTTGCCGTGCGCGCCCGTCACCGGACTCTCGATCGTCGCCTCGTCCGCGTAATCCGCCGCGAGCGCAGCCGCGTCGAGGTCCTCGTACGCTTCCTGGCGCCGGGCGAAGAGAGCGGCGATGTCGTCGCGCGTCATCTCGCGAGAGGATCCGGTTACCGCGGTTGTCGTGTGCTCTTCGTTGGTCATAGCACCCTCCGCCGGTTATCGTGTGACGCGCATTATATGCAGCCTCGGCAACCATCCGATCGACGATTCCGTCCAAACTGCGCGGAACGAAAGGATCTGAAATCATGTTTCGACGAGCCGTCGTCACGGCGGCCGTTGCCACCGCCATCGGCGCTGAAAGCCTGGCGCAATCGCCGGCCGGTTCTAGCGTTACATTCGAGGTCGCGTCGGTCAAACCGAACGTCAGCCGTTCGGGCGCGTCGAATTCAAACGAACCCCCGGGCGGCTACGTCGCGACGAACATGTCGCTGCGGCGGCTGATCGCCATCGCCTATCGCATGCGCCTGCCGACCGATCGCGAACGGATTGTCGGCCCTTCGTGGATCGACGAGGCACGGTTCGATGTCAACGCGCGCACGCCGGCTGGCGCGCGTACCGAGCAGGTCCCGGACATGTTGCGGGCCCTGCTTGCCGACCGCTTTCAACTGGCGGCGCACACCGAAACGCGAGAGACGCCTGTCTACGCGCTCGTCCGCGCGCGGACCGACGGACAGTTCGGGCCGCAGCTCACCCGCTCCTCGCTCGACTGCTCGAAGCCGGGGGCATTCCGCAGCGGAGCCGGCGGGCCAGGTGCCGCAGCCGTGATCGAGACACCACAGTGCGGAATCATCAGCAACGTGGACGGCAACGGCGCCGTGATGCGCGGAGGCGGCCGCTCGATGGCCGACCTGGCGGGAAACCTGACAGGACGCGTGAATCGCGACGTGATCGATCGGACCGGCCTGAGCGGAACCTACGACTTCGTGCTGCGGTGGACGCCGGAGAATTTTCAGAACACCGCGGGGAACGCCGGGCCCTCGCAAGACGGAACCCTGATCTTCACGGCATTACAGGAGCAACTGGGTCTCAAGCTGGAAACGCAGCGCGGGCCGGTCGACTTCCTCATCATCGACAAGATCGAGCGGCCAACCCCCGATTAGCTGCACGCGCCGCCGCACCTCCGCGCGGCGACGAGGACCGGACCGGGTTACCATCGAGAGCCGATCATGGTCTTGCGGCTCATCGCTGCGGCGGTTCTGTTGGCCGTGCCGGCCGTCTGCTCCGGACAAAGCACCGCGATCGAGATCGAGGTCACCGGCGAGCATCGCCTGCTCGCTGGCGATACAGGCGAATCCGCTCGCCAGTTCGCCCGCATCGACGCGCACCGGCGCGCGGTTCGTGCCGTCGGCGCCGCGCTGCAGAACCGTGCGGATTTCGCCATGCTGAAGCTGGCACCCGTCGAGTGGGATGCATATGTTGCCGCGCTGATCGAGACCGAGGAACCGCCGGCAGCCGCGGGGCAGGCTCCCGCGATCGTCCGCGTCACCCTGCGGGCACGGTTCGACACCAGCCCTCAGCGTCTGTCGAACGTCCACAAGGACGAGGATGTATCCCGCACGCTCGTGAACGCGTGGACGAAAGCGGAGCGCGCGTATCAGGGTGTCGCCGAGCAGACGACACGCCGCGCGGCCATGGAGCAGACGGCCGCGGCCGCGACGATCCGCGAACAACTCACCGTCGTCGCGACGCTGAACGCCAGCCGCCTGGCCGCGCGCGGATCCGCGGCGCGGGCGAAGACGGAGCCGGCGACGATTGGCGGCCGGGCCTCGTCACCCGAAGGACGGCGGCGCGCGAGGGAGCTCGCCGGCGCCGCCCTGGCGCTCGCGCCCGATTCATCCGAGGCACACTTGCTTTTGGGAGACCTCTGGATCGACGAGGAGCAGCCCGACGCGGCGGAAGCTGAATACCGGCGCGCGCTCGCCGGCGACGCACGCTCGGTGGCGCTGCGCACCAAGGTGGCGGAGGCGCTTCGCCTGCAGGGGAAGTTCGCCGAGTCGATCGCCGAGCTGCGTGAGGTGTTCCGCATCGACCCGACCTTCGCGCCGGCACACAGCGATCTCGCGATGATCCTGCGCGAACAGGGCAACGTCGCCGACGCGGAGGCCGAGTACCGCGAGGCCATTCGCCTGGACCCGCGATCAACGGACGCACACAACGGTCTGGCCATCACGCTCGCCGGCATGAAGCGTCTCGAAGAGGCGCTCGCGGCGTTCAAGGCGATCGTCGCGATCGACCCGGAATCGACGATCGGGCACTACAACATGGCGACCGCCCTGGCCAACCTCGATCGTGACGTCGAGGCTGCCGCGGCGCTTCGCGAGGTGATCCGGATCAACCCCGATCATTACAACGCCCGCTACAACATCGGCGAGCTGTTGCGGCTCGAAGGGAAATTCGACGATTCGGCCGCCCAGTTCCGCGAATACCTGCGCCTGGCGCCGGACACGCCGCAGAACCGCCGCAACATCAACCGCGCCCGGCAGTTCGTCGAGAAGTTCACAAACCCCTGACGATCTCGCACTCGCCGTAGTACTGCTCGGGCGTCGATGTGGCCCCCGGCAACGGAGGAGCCAGGTATTCGTGACGCGAATGGACGGCCTTGAATCTGCCGCCGCGCGACCCGGCATCGAACACGGTCGTCGTATAGATCGGTCCGGTGCGAAACACCTGCAGAAAATTCAAATAGCCCTCGGACGCTCTGACGATCAGTTCAGACGTCATCGAGCCGGTCCGCAACTCGGCTGTTCCGGCATCGGTGTCGATCCCCTCGAATCGAAGCGTGAGCGCGCCTTTTCCCGTCGAGATGTCGGCGGAGCCATCGGCCCGCCAGTCCGCCTTCGTCTGACTGGAGAACGAACATCGGAGGCCCGTCGCCTTCGCGATGCCGCCCTGCGCCGCCACGCGCCCGCTCGACGCGCCAAGCCAGATCATCACGCCCACCGCGATGCCGAGACACGCTCTCACTGCCATTTCGGTCCTCCGGCCTCACCGGTGCCTGAAGCGTTCTCCAGCACTGGCGATGGGATTGCACCCTTCAATGAGCAAAGGAGACCAATCCCATGTCGTTAATCCGCAGCGTCATTGGCGTCGCCGCCGGGCTGCTGCTGAGCGCCGGCGCGGCGCTGGGACATCATGCCTTTTCCGCCGAATTCGACGCGAACAAACCAATCGCCCTTGACGGCACCGTCGCCAGAGTCGAGTTGACGGATCCGCATGCCTACCTCTACCTCGATGTAAAGGACCACACCGGCAAGACGGCGAGTTGGAAGGTCGAACTCGCCAGTAGGGTCGAGCTCGCGAATCGCTGGACCGAAACGACGCTGACCCCCGGCCAACACGTCATCATGCGCGGCTGGCAGGCGAAGAACGGCTCGCTGCTCGCCAACGCCGACTCCATCGTGATGGACTCGGGCCGCAAGCTGTCGGGAGCATCCTCCTATTACCTTGATTCCGCCACCGGCGCGCTCGCCCGCAACGCGAACGAGCTGAGCCCGGTGGGAACCAGCGGAGACCAGGCAGCATTGCCGGCAACGGCCAGCCCGCTGACGTTCGTCGGCGTGCTGGGCACGTTGTCCGTGCTTGGCGGGCTCGCGCTGCGGCGAGCCGCCGGTTGACCTGTTATCTCCACTTCAGTCGAAGCGTCGTCGTGACGTTGATCGGCTGGCCTGGAAACGCGTTGTTTCCGAAGTGACCCGGGAGGAAGTAGTCGTCGTTGTTGAACAGGTTCTCGGCATTCACGGTCCAGTCCCAGCCCGGTGTGCGATACCCGATGGCACCAGAAAAAATCGTGTAATCGTCGAGACGCTGGGTGTTGGCGTTGTCGCCGAACTGCGACGCGAGGTAGCGCAGCCCGAAGCCGGCGTTGAACCCGCCGGAAAAATCCTTCCGCAGCCACACATTGACGTTGTGCTTCGGCACGAACCGCGGTGTCTTGCCGTCGAGCGTGCCTTCCGTGAACTTCGGAACGGACAGCCCGTAGTTGAACACGAGAAACGCATTCCCGCCGAGATCGGTGTTGACGTCCACGTCCATGCCCTTGGAGTTCTGCTCGCCGACCTGAATGAAGCTGACGACTGACTGCTGAACCGTGACGTTGTTCCGGACCAGATAGTAGACGGCGGCCGTCGTATCGACCCGGCCGTTCCATCCCTGCCAGCGGTGGCCGACCTCATAGTTGCGCGCCGTGCTCGGCTCGAGCTGCGATCCGTCCGCGGGAACAGTATTGACCGGCGTGAACGAGCTCGACGTCGCGAAGTAGAACTGCTGGTCGTAGCGGGGCGCGAAGACGAGGCCCGCACGATATGAGTGCGCCGTCTGCTCCCTGTGCTGCGGAGTAAATGGAAAACCACCGACTCGCGTGACGTCCCGCTCGTAATTATCCGCCCGGTAGCCGAGATTGAGATTGAACTCCGGCGTGAGATCGATCTGATCCTGGAGGTAGAACGCGTGTGTCCGATCGTTGACGAACGTCGTCCGGGCGATGGTGTCGATGTCGAGCGGCCGCTGCGTCTCCGCCATGGTGGTGATGTCCATGGGCTGGATCGTGGTCCACCAGTAGCCGCAGATACAGTCCGGATCGTCGCCCGCGGTCACCTCGGTCCGGTACTTGTCGCGGTGAAATTCGTAGCCGAACAGCAGGTTGTGTGTGCCGGCGCCGGTGAGACGGCCGACGACCTCCGCCTGGTTCTGCGCCGGACGCCGGATGTGGTGAAAGTCGAGCGGCTCGCGGTAGACGAGGTTTTCCTCCGGGCTCCCGTAGACGCCTTCAGTGACGAAATACTTGTCGCTGGTCCGCTGCACGCTGAGGGAGTTGCGCACACTCCATCCGGAGGCAAGATTGCCGGTGAACAGCGCCAGCGTCTGCGAGTCCTCGACCAGCACGCGGTCCTGCGGCAGCCCGAAGTTGGCATCACGGCGGAAATCCGGAAGGTCGATGATGTTCAGCGGCACTCCGCCGTCGCCGTCGAAGCGGTCGCGGACGAACACCTGGTGCAGCGTGAGCCGGGCCCTCGGATTGATCAGCCAGGTCAGCGACGGCGCCACATTGAGGCGATTCGCACCGGCATCACGCCAGCCGTCGCTCGCCTCGACGCTCAGATCGGCGCGATACATCAGGTTCTCGCGGTTCCCGACGGGCCCCGTCGTCCCGAGGGCGAACTGATGCGTGTTGAACCGCCCTCCGCGGTAGAACACGTCGCCCGAACGAACGGCCTGCGGCTTCTTGCGGATGATGTTGATGCTGCCGCCGAGCGCGCCGCGTCCATAGAGGATGGAGCTTGGCCCCTTGAGCACTTCGATCGCATCCACGTTGTTGGCCTGCGTCGCGGATCGATTTCCGTTGCGGCGCATGCCGTCGATCATCACGGCGTTGAAGCCGTCGCGGTCGGCGTCGAAGAAGCCGCGGATGGTGTACTGCTCGTAGACGCCGTACCAGCGGATAGCCTGGACCCCCGAGGCGTTTCTCAACGCATCACCCACCGTGTTGAGCCCCTGCTGCAGGATCAGTTCCTGCGGAATCGTGCTGACCTGGGCCGGCACATCGGTGTCGGGGACCGGAAGCCGCGTCGCCGTCGCCTTGCCGGCGGTCGCCGTGACGCTCACCGACGTGGTCACGCGCCCCACCGCCAGGACGACGTCCACAGCAGGCGTGTCGGGCCCCAGCACGACGTTGCGGGTCACGGTCTCGTACCCGCGCAACGACACCGACAGTTCGAAGCTGCCAGCCGGGAGTTCGGCGAACCGATAATTCCCGGACTGGTCTGTCGTCGTTGTCGCGACCTGTGTGCCCGCTGACGCCAGCGTAACCGTTGCGCCGGGAACCACGCCGCTCGAGTCCCGGACCGTTCCCGAGAGCGAGAGCTGCTGCGCAGCGCTGTCGGATGCGCACAGACACAGCACGACCAACAACGACAGGATGAGCCTTGCACGGAAGAATGCCTTCATCGCTCAAACCTCGATTAAGAAATTGCGCCTCGTGAAAATCCAACCTCAGGCTTCAATCGCCAGATCCTCGTTGGGAGTATTGAAATGGGCGCGCACCACTGCTGCGACCTTTCGTTTCAGCACGCGCCAGGTCAACACCAGCGATGTCACACACAACGCGGTACCGCCGAGCATCAGCGTGATGACGACGACGTCCCACAGCGGGCGGTAGTTGTAGAGCCACGGAAAGTCGAGCGAATGCAGACCGTGATACAGCCATCGGCTTACCCAGTTGCGTCTGCTGTAGGTGCCGACGACGCGGGCGGTGTCCGGATCGATGTAGTACCGGGTCCGAAGCGGATCGTTCATCTCGGCGTAAATCACCGGCAGCGGCGCTTTGCGACGGCGATCGAGGTAATAGGCGTCGTACTGGTGGATCAGACGCAGGTCCGCGAGGTCCTTGCCAGCGGCTTTCCGGACGATTCCCATCACCTCGTCGACGCCGTAGGACGATTTGGGCGGCCCATGGACCGGGATGATCCGGGTCTCGCCGCCGCCGTTGGTCGCGAGATAGACCGGCGTCCCGGCGAACGACGTGAACTCGAGCTCCTTGACGCCAAACTCACGGACCGAAGCAATGGCGGTACGCGGATCCTTCTCGTCGTAGACCGACAGCGGCGGGGAGCCTCGCCCGCGAAGCGCCGCCGCGAGATTGGGACCTCGTCCGGCGCCGCCGCGTCCGCGGTTCGCACCGGCATCGCCTGCGGGCGCCGGCGGCGTGGGGACCGTCAACGCAGTGAGCCGATCGATGATCGGAAACGGTCCCATCGACAGCAGGCCGCTGAACGCCCACGTCACGGTCACCACGCCGAACACGAGGCCGATGATCGTGTGCCACCGTTTCCAGCCGCGATACGGGATGCTCGTCGCGGCGCCGGCGTGGCGGTATCGCTTCTTCGGGGAGAGCATCCAGACGGCGACAACGACGCCGATCACCGCGGTGATGGTGCCAATCAGCGACGACCAGACGACGAACTTGAACCACTGCGGCTGATGCTTGCGCAGCGGCGTGAAGTACATCCAGTGCGGGATCGCGCCAAGGTAGGCCCAGAAACGCGATGAGGTCGTCGTGTACTGCACGACCTCCGCGGTGTTGCCGTTGACGTAGACCTGCTGCCCGTCCGGGAACGAGTACTTGTAGAGCGGACGCAGATTGCGGAAGCCGCCCGCGACCGTCCACTGATCTACTTCTTCGACCGACTCCTTCTTCGCCTCTGCCAGCGGCCGTCCGGCCCATGCCGCCGCCGCGCGATCGACGACGCCGTCGTCAACGTTGTCCGCGATCGACCCGTTGTCGGCGTAGACCATCATCCAGCCGCTGCCACGGCCACGGCCACCGCCGAAGCGGTAGGCGGGACGGCCGTCGAAGCTGGTGAGCCTGACCTGGCCCGGCGCCTCCTCGCGGCCGAGCGCCGCGGCCGCCTGCTCGGCGGACACTGTGATCCGTTCCGGCTCGAGGATCGGCAGACGTTCGAGCCGGTCGTCCGCGGTGACGGCCGGGAACGTCCAGTACATCATCACGATGCCGGACGCGAACCAGAGCAGGAAGATCACCGACAGCGCCACACCGATCCAGCGGTGAACGAAGATCAGCAGGCGCTTGAGGAGAGCGGTCGGGCGAGCCACGCGACCGTCGAGTCTAGGGTGGAGACCGGACGGAAAAAACTGAAGATTTCCTGAACCTTCGTTCAGGAATCGCGGCTGAGCGGCGGCTGGCCGGCGGCACCACGCCGTTCAAAGCTGTTCGAACAACAGCAACACGTGATTCTCGAATCTCACACGTACCCACGATGCCCGTCGAGCCTGAGTAGGCGTACCGAGCGGCCGGCGGAAAGGAGATGCCTGGCGACGTGGATGGCGAGGCCGGTCCGCCTGAAGGCGGACACTACGCCGGATTGGTCCGCGCGTGTCTGCGCTCGCGACTAGTCAAGACAACGCCCAGCACGGTACATAAAGCGACTCCCACGATCATCGCGCCTCTTGGGGTGCGGGCAGATAATCTAATTGCATTATTGCCTGCCATTTGCTCTGCCCCTACAGTCGACGCCGCGGGGGTGGACACGGTTGGTCAACGCGGACGTTCTCATAATTTCCGGCTCGATGGGCGCTGGTAAGACGACGGTCATGAGTGAGGCGTCCGATTTGCTCTGCGCCGCAGGTGTCGATCACGCGGCGATCGACCTCGACGGACTGACGATCGGCCACCTCCTGCACGCCGCCTCCCTGACGCGGCGGAATCTCGCGGCAATCTGGCACAACTACGCGGCGTTTGGCATCCGGCGTGTGCTGCTCGCCGGAGCCATCGAAACGGCCGCGCGGCTGGATGAAGTCCGCGACTCCATTCCAGGCGCTCACATCGTGATCTGCAGGCTTCGCGCGAGCGTCCGCACGATGGAGGAGCGGGTCCGGTGGCGGGAACCCGGCATGCGGCAGGCCGAGCTGATCGAGCGCGTGTCGGTGCTCGACACGGAGCTCGATGCCACCGCGCTGCACGACTTCGTCGTGGAGAACGACGAGCGGCGGGTCACTGACGTTGCCCGCGAGGTGCTGTCGATGGCCGGCTGGCCCGCCGGGGCACCGGCGGCTGGGACTGGCGTTCCAGCGAAGAAGGGCGCGCAAGCGTAATCCTGAACGTGGTCCCCTGCGGACCG
>JAICQE010000233.1 GCA_025938035.1 Vicinamibacteria bacterium | reverse complement strand
GAACGTGGCCAGGGCGCTGTAGGCGATGGCCGCGACGGCGGCCAGGGCCTGCACGCCGACCTGGCCGGGGTTGCCGTACAACAGGCCGTCGGCCGTGCCGTTCCACGCCTTGTGGGCGAGCACGCCGGTCAGCAGCGCGCCGACCGTGCCGCCGACGCCGTGCGCGGCCACCACGTCCAGCGAGTCGTCCAGGGAGGTCTTGGCACGAATCATCAGCGCGAGATAACTCGGAATCGCCGCAATGCCACCGAGGATGATGGCGTTCATCGGGCTGATGAAGCCGGCTGCCGGGGTCACCGCCACGAGACCGACGACAATCGCCGTCGCCGCGCCGACCGCCGTGGCCCTCTTCGACCGCAGCATGTCGCAGAACGTCCAGACGACAAGGGTCGCCGCCGGTGCCAGCATCGTCGTCGTGAACGCGAGGCCGGCGATCCCGTTGGCGGCCACGGCGCTGCCGGCGTTGAAGCCGAACCAGCCGAACCAGAGCAGGCCGGAGCCGAGGAGGACGAACGGCACATTGTGCGGAAGAATCGAGACCGATCCGTAGTCGGAGCGCTTCCCGACCACGAGCGCGGCCACGAACGCGGCCGCAGCGGCGTTGACGTGCACCACCGTGCCGCCGGCGAAGTCCCAGGCACCCAGATCCGCCAGCCAGCCGCCGCCCCACACCCAATGCGCAATCGGGGCGTACACGACAATCGACCAGAGCGAAATGAACGTCACGTAGGCCGAGAACCGCATGCGCTCGACGATGGCGCCGGAAATGAGCGCCGCCGTGATGATGCAGAACGTCGCCTGGAAGGCCATGTAGAGGACGTGCGGAATCTTCGAGACATCCCCGAGAATGGTCCCCCCGCTTTCAAGACCCACCCCGTTGAGAAAGGCGAGCGACAGGTCGCCGATGTAATTGTTTCCGGCGGTCAGCGCCAGCGAGTAGCCGACGACCGCCCACAGCACGCCGACAAAACCCAACGAGATGAAACTCATCATCATCGTGTTCAGCGCGTTCTTCGATCGCACGAGCCCGCCGTAGAAGAAGGCCAGCGCCGGCGTCATCAGGAGGACCAACGCCGTTGCCACCAGCATCCATGCGGTATCTGCAGCTTCGATCATTCGTTCACCTCGTCACGGAGAGATAAGGGGCACCCGCCGGGTCGTGCGGGCTGCGATGAATTGAGCAAGATGGGATCCAGCTGAGGCGATACGGCTGGACGCGGCGATCCATTGTTTTTGGCCTGAAACGCTGCGATCAGCGTGGAAGCCGCGTGAAGCCGATACTACGTTTCTGTCGCCAACAATGGATCTACAGACATGATTGTTGGATTAAGGCGATCGTCAGAACAGCTGAACCGTTCGCCGAACGCCGCGCTGCGGACCGCTCGGACCGCGTGGGCCCCCGGACGAACCGCGTCCGGGCGGCACAAAAACGGCGGGTAATCCGGCGCACATGGACGGTTATGACAATGATGTAGTCTGAGCGAAAAGAAGAGACATCATTGTAGAAGTCTCACGCGCCTTGCGGCTCGCAAAGCCGGGTGGCATGATCCCACTCCCCCTCGCGGGCGCCGAAATTTCTGTCGGTTCGTGTCTCGGGGCTTCGCGCCGGCGCGCGGAGCAGGAGGAGAACCCCGTATGAAGGTCTATGACGCCGCCGCTATCCGCAATGTGGCTCTCGTCGGTCACGGCGGCAGCGGCAAAACGCAGCTCGTGTCAGCCATGCTCTTCGCCGCCGGCGCCGTCAACCGGCTCGGCAAGGTGGACGACGGCACCACCACCACCGACTTCGACGAAGAGGAAATTGCCCGCAAGCACACCCTGTCCTCCAGCCTCGCGCACGCCGAATGGCAGAAATCCAAGGTCAACATCATCGATACGCCGGGCTTCGCCAATTTCCTCTCTGATGCCCGTGCCGCGCTCCGCGTCGTCGAAGCCGCGGTCGTCGTCGTCGATGCGGTTCACGGGGTGGAAGTCCAGACCGAAAAGCTCTGGGCCGAAGCCGCCTCGCTCAACCTGCCCAGGATCGTGGTCGTCAACAAGCTGGACCGCGAACGCGCCAGCCTGGACCGCACCCTCGAAACCCTCCATCGCGACTGCGCCCGTGAAATTGCGCCGATCCAGATTCCGCTCGGCGAGGAGAAGGCGTTCAACGGCGTCATCGACCTCGTGCGCATGAAGGCGCTGACCTACGCCGGCGACAACAGCGGCAAGGTGACCGAGGGGGAGATTCCGGACGCGCTCGCCGACCGCGCGCAGAAGGCGCGCGAGCAGCTGATCGAGTCGGTCGCCGAGGCCGACGAACAGCTGATGGAAACGTTCTTTGCCGAAGGCACGCTGACGCAGGAGCAGCTCGTGGCCGGCCTGCGCACCGCGACCATGACCGGCAAGCTGTTCCCGCTGCTGTGCACCTCCGCGTCGCACATGATCGCCGTCCAGCCGCTGCTCGACGCGATCACCAGCTACGTGCCGTCGCCGGCCGAGCGCGAGTTCCCCACGCTCGATCTCGATGGCAGCGACATCACCGTCAAGCCGGCCGACGGCTCGCCATATGCCGCGTTCGTCTGGAAGACCATCGCCGACCCGTTCGCCGGACGCATCACGATGCTGCGCGTGGTCAACGGAACGCTCAAGTCGGACGCGACGGTGGCCAACGTCACCCGCGAGACCACGGAGCGCTTCGGTCACCTCCTGGTGCTGCAGGGCAAGGCGCAGACGCACGTGCCGGAGCTGAAAGCCGGCGACCTCGGCGCCGTGGCGAAACTGAAAGACACGCATACGAGCGACCTCATCGCCGACAAGCTCGTGAAGTACCGCGTCGCCGCGGTGAAGTTCCCGGAGCCGGTGCTGGCCTACGCCATCGAGCCCAAGAGCCGTGGCGACGAAGACAAGATCAGCAGCGCGATGCAGCGGCTGCGCGAGGAGGATCCGAGCATCAGCTACGCCCGCGATCCGCAGACGCACGAACTGCTCCTCTCGGGCCAGGGCCAGCTGCACATCGAAGTGACGGTGGCCAAGCTCAAACGCCGCTTCGGCGTCGAAGTGAACCTGAAGCCGCCACGCATCCCGTACCGGGAAACGATCACCATGGCGACCGAGGCACACGGCCGGCACAAGAAGCAGACCGGCGGCCACGGGCAGTTCGGCGACTGCAAGATCCGCGTCGAGCCGCTCCCCCGCGGCAGCGACTTCCAGTT
>JAICQE010000001.1 GCA_025938035.1 Vicinamibacteria bacterium | reverse complement strand
CTGGCGGCCGCCTTCTTCGCCGTCTCGCTGTTCTTCGTCTCCCGGTCGGTTTACGGGCTGCGACTCGGGGCCGTGGCGCCCAGACGGCCGGGGCAGGCCCGGCAGAGGGTTGCGCGAGGGGCAAGTGCATATAGAATCGCCCTTCTGTCCGGCTGGCGGGTCACCAGCCTGTAAACAGGCGCCGGAGCCTTTTCGGGCGTCTGGGGTCTAAACCCACGTCGGAGTTCCGGCGCGGAGTCGGAGTTCCGGCGCGGAATAGTCCGACGTTCGTTGACACTATTTTTTTGGGGTAGCTATAATCGGCCGCTCTGCCGGCGGGTACGTAAGGCTGCAGGAGGAAGAACCCGGTGCCACGCGAAGAACGGATGTTCGGCGACATTGTCGACCCGTCGATCAAGATGGGTAGCAAGCAGGGCGCCTCGGTCGCCATGACGATGCTCATTGAAGGTATCGTCGTCGCGCTCATCGTTATCGTGCCGCTCATGGCGGCGGATGTGCTCCCGTCGCCTCCGACCATGATGGCTTTTGCGGTCGCGGCCCCGCCGCCGCCGCCTCCACCGCCGCCGCCGCCGCCGCCGCCGCAAGCGCAGGCGCCACGGCCCGTCGAGGTGAATCCGAACGCGGCGCCGATCGAGCCTCCGAAGGAAATCAAGCCTGAGGTTCCGGTCGACACCAGCTTCGAGCGAAACGTTGGCGTCGAAGGCGGCATACCCGGCGGCGTCCCCGGCGGTGTCGTCGGTGGCCTTCCGGACGCGCCGCCACCGCCTCCTCCACCGCCGCCGGCCCAGCCGGTGCGTGTCGGTGGCCAGATCAGAGCCCCAACGCAGATCAAGAAGGTGAATCCGACCTACCCGCAGATCGCCCAGTCGGCGCGCGTCTCGGGCGTCGTCATCCTGGAAGCGACGATCGGCGTTGACGGCAAGGTCAAGGACGTGAAGGTGCTGCGGTCGATTCCGCTGCTCGACCAGGCGGCCGTCGACGCTGTGCGGCAGTGGGAGTACACGCCCACGATGCTGAACAACGTGCCTACGCCGGTCATCATGACGGTGACGGTGACGTTTACTTTGAATTAATTGGTTCGAAACCTCGCGGAATAGCAGCGATTTTTTACGGGTCCCGTGGCTTCCGCCTTACGGCGGAAGCCACGTTACGAAATGTAGAGGAGTGCAGTAATGGTTGGAGACAAGCGTCGTATTTGGCAGGTCGCGTTCGGCGTCCTCCTGCTGGTCGCGTTCAGCGCATCAGCGTTCGCGCAGGAGGAAGCGGCCGAAGCTGCCGCTGGTCTGGACGTCATCGAGATGTTCCGAACGATGGGTCCGACGGCGTGGGGCGTTGCCATCGTGCTCCTCATCATGTCGTTTCTGTCCGTCGGCGTGGCGATCGAGCGGATCTACACCTTCAGCCAGGCGCGCAAGCAGTCCAAGATGTACGCGCCGCAGGTGGCCAAGCACCTCAAGGACGGCCGCCTGAAGGAGGCCATCGCGCTGTCGGCGTCGAAGGATTACCGCTACAGCCATCTCGCCAAGGTCGTGCTGGCGGGTCTGCAGGAATACCAGTTCCAGCAGGAAACCGGTCATAACCTGAACCGCGACGACGTTCTGGACACCGTGCGCCGCTCGATTCAGCGCGCCACCGCGCTGACGGCGTCGGACCTGAAGAAGGGCGTCAGCACGCTGGCCACGATCGGTTCGACCGCGCCGTTCGTCGGACTGCTCGGCACCGTCGTCGGCGTCATCAACGCGTTCGTCGGCATCGCCTCGACCGGGTCGGGCGGTATCGGCGCCGTATCGGCCGGTATTTCCGAAGCGCTCGTCGAAACGGCGCTTGGTCTCTTCGTCGCGATTCCGGCGGTGTGGTTCTACAACTACCTGACCAGCCGCCTCGAATACTTCAACGTCGAAATGGACAACTCCTCGTCGGAGCTCGTCGACTATTTCATCACGAAGACGGCGTAGAACGGTTCGAACGACTCGAACGATCCGAACGGAGTTTCAATCATGGCAATGCAACTTGGCGGCAGTAGCGGCATCAAGTCGGACATCAACGTGACGCCGCTCGTCGACGTCATGCTGGTGCTGCTGATCATCATGATGATCGTCGCCCCACTGCTGCAGCAGGGTGTTCCGGTAGAGTTGCCGCGCGCGGACAACAGCTCCGAGAAGCCCGAAACGCAGGACCAGACCGTGGTGACGATCGACAGGTCCAAGGCGGTCTATCTCAACGCAGTACCGGTTCCCGCTGGCCAGCTGCAGAGCCGAATTACGACTGTCCTCGAGGACAAGTCGGACAAAATCGTCATCATCAAGGCTGATCAAGAAGTTCCCTACAGCGCGGTGATGGACACGATGGACGAGCTGCGGGCTGCCGGCATCGAGGACATGGGCCTGATCACGGAGCGGCGAACGCAGGGGCAGCAGGGAGGCGAGTAATGTCTGTCCATCAGCATCACGGCGCCGAACGCGTCTATAAAGCCGAAGTTCCGCAGGCCAATGCGGACATGAACATCACGCCGATGATCGACGTGCTGCTCGTGCTCCTCGTCATCTTCATGGCCGCCCTGCCGCTGTCGCAGCGCGGTCTCGACGTCAATCTGCCGGCGGAGACCAATACGCCGCAGACGGAGACGGTCAATACGCAGATCGTGTTGAGCTACTCCGCCGACAAGCAGATCTCCGTCAACAACCAGCCGGTCACGCTCCAGGACCTCGACAACCGTCTGCGCGAGATCTTCGAGGAGCGCAAGGAAAAGACGATGTTCATCATCGGCGCCGGCACGCTGCGCTACGGTGAGATCGTCCGGGTCATCGACTCGGCCAAAGGCGCCGGCGTCGAAAAGGTCGGCATCGTCACCGAAGGCATGCGCAAGGGCGGCGGCGCGGACTAAAGCCTTACGAGCGCACAAAACAAAAGCCGTCCCCTTTTTCGGGGGACGGCTTTTTTGTTTTGTACGAAACGTGACTAGAACCGCACGCGCATTCCGATCTGCGCCTGCCAGCGGGAGCGCAGGTCGTCGCGGCTGAAGCGAGTCTGCGCGCCGCGCGTGATGTTGCTCAGGTTGTAGTTGTACTTGCCCGCGGTTTCGACCGCCACCCCGGTTGGATTCGTCGTCGTCACCAGGATGTCGCTGAACGGGGTGTATTCGACCTGCCCGAGTTCGGAATCGAAGAGGTTCAGAAGATTGATCACGTCAACCGTGAACTCGGGCCGGAAGCGGCCGATTCCCACATTCACCGCGGCGCGGAAGTCGAGCGAGTGGGTGAACGGCATCCGGCACGAATTGCGCTCGACGATGCTGCCCGGAGCGAGGCCGTCGCAATCACCGCCCTCGACGAAGTTCACCAGGTCCTGATAGGTGAACCCGGACGTGACGATATTGACCTGGTCCTGCGTCGGGTAGAACAGCAGATCGTTCGTCGACGAGCCGTCCGCGTTCACGTCGACACCGAAGTTGTACGAATAGGGACGGCCGGTCTGGCCACTGTAGAACATCGACAGCAGGATGTTGGCGGCCTTCACGTCGAAGTTATACGAACCGCTCAGGACGAGGCGGTGCCGCAGGTCGAAGTTCGAGACCGCCAGCGGCGCGTCGTTGATGTTTCCAGGCGTGTAGACGTTGAGCCACGTCGAACGCGCCGTGCTGTTCGTCGTGTCGCTGATCGAGTTCGAGCGCCCGTACGAGTAGGCACCACGGGCGAACCAGCCGTCGCGGAACCGCCGCTCGAGCTGCCCGGTCACCATCCAGTTGTCGCCCTGGTCCGTGTTGCGGAGCAGGATCACGTCGCTGAACGTGCTGTTCACGCGGCCGAACACAGGCCGGCCGTCGGGCCGCGTGCCGGTCTGCACGAGATTCAGGTTGGAGTAGTTGACGTCGTTGACCGTATTCGAGAACAGCACCTCGAAATTGCCGACGATCCCCGCGAACAGGTCGCGGTCGTAGGCCAGGTTGCCGCGGACGATCGACGGGAACTGGTAGTCCGGGTCGATGACGTCGATCTCGTTGGTGCCGGCAGCGCCGACGTTCTTCGGCTGGTTATCGGGGTCCGGCGAGAATGGAACGGCGTTCGTGTCTCTGAACGGCGTCAACGTCAGGCGCCTGAACTCGATCCCGGTGTTGCCGTATTGGTTCGACAGGTAGACGAACGGGTTGCGGCCGCTGAACAGGCCGAACCCTCCGCGCACCTGCTGTCGCGGTCCGTCGCCGGTGAGGTCCCAGTTGAAGCCAGCCCGCGGAGACCAGCTGCTCGGCGACGGCACGATATCCGTGGCAAAGCCGTAGTTGGCGACCGATGCGGGGTTCGCCGTCGGCTTGTCCGGGAAGTGCGGCTTGTCCCAGCGAACACCGTAGGTCAGCGTGAACTTCGGGTGCACGCGCCACTGATCGCCGGCGTAGAAGCCGAACTGGTAGACCTTGAACCGCGCCGCCTGCTCAGGGTCGCTCGTCAGCGAGAAACCATGCTGATAGCTGCCGGCGATTCCTGCGCCGAACAGGTCCACGTTGCCGAACTCATAGTTGCCGAACAGATTCTGGATGAAGAGATTTCGGAACTTGAAGAACTCGTTGTGCGTCCCGAAGGTATATGTGTGCGACCCGCGAATCATCGTGTAGTCGTTGTGCAGCTCGAAGGTGTCCTGATCGAGCTCATTGGCGTGTGACGAGTTCTCGGTGCCGAGATTGAAATTGATGTTGTTCGGCAGTCTGACCTGGACAAACGGGAATCGATCGTCGAACGTCCGGAAATCACGAATCCGCTGATAGGTGACGCGGAATTCGTTGACCGCTGTTTTGAACCGGGAGTTCAGCTGCCCGACCGTCGAGTTGGTCTGGCTGTTCTGACGGTAGAAATTGCTTGGAAAGCGGTAGGTCGTGCTCGACTGCCCGCCGATGTCGTTGAAGCCGTCGACGTAGTTGTGGCGCACCGTCAGCTGGCTTTGCCCGAGGTTGAAGTCGGTGCGGGCGAAGACCTTGTCGTTGTCGGTCTTGCGGATCGTTTCATCGAAGCCGCCTGGATCGAACCCGTATCGACTGATGGCGATGTCGCGAATCCGCTGCGCCTCCGGCAGGAAGCCGAACGCGACGCCAGAATTGCCGGTCACCGAGAAGCCGGACGGCTGGCTCTTGCGCCCCCATTCGACGTTGCCGAGGAAGAACGCCGTGTTGCGCAGGATCGGCCCGCCGAGCGTGCCGCCGAACTGCTTGTCGTTGAAGGTGGCGATCGGACGGTTATCGATGCCGTCGCCGACCAGGCTCTGGTCTCTGAATACGTAGAAGGCCGAGCCTCTGATCTGGTTGGTGCCGCTGCGGGTAATGGCGTTGATGCCGCCGCCGGAGAACATGCCCTGCCGCACGTCGTACGGCGAGACCACGAGTTGCAGCTCCTGGATGACGTCGAAGCTGATCGGCTGCGTCTCGACGGATCCGCCAGGCGTTCCTGCGCTCGAGGCGATGCTGAACACGTCGTTGTTGACGGCGCCGTCAATCTGAATGCTGTTGTAGCGCACGTTCCGGCCGGCGACCGAGAGCGCCGAGGGGAAGTTGTCCGACGCGATCTGGTTGAAATACGGCGAGGTCCTCGCCACGTCCTGGATGCTGCGATTGATCGTCGGCAGCGATTCGATGACGATCGCCTCGATGCTCTCCGTGGCGCCGGCCTTCGAGCCGGTGAACACCGGCGTCATCTCGGCGCTGACGACGACGGTTTCCGAGACCGCCGCCAGCTGCAGGCGGACCGGGACGTCGGTTGCTTCGCCGAGGGCTACATTGATGTCGCCGATGACGGCGTTCCTGAACCCGGTGAGCGTCGCCGTCAGCTGATAAGGCCCGCCGACGCGAACGTTGAGGATCGAGAAGCGTCCGTCTCCCTGCGTCAGGCCTTCGTAAGTGGTGCCCGTCGGCGTATGGACCGCGGTGACCGTGACGCCCGGCAGCACGCCGCCCTGCGCGTCCTGGACCAGACCAGTAAGTGTTCCGGTCGTGACTGTCTGACCGTACCCGGGGCCGACCCAGGCCATCAAGGCGACGGCGACGTACAACGCCGTGCGGATGTACTTCATCGGTGAAACTCCAGAAAGAACGTGTGAATTGGATGTGGGTGGAATACGGCGCGGCGTCGCGGCCGTGAGCTGCCCGGTCGGAATTGTACAAGAAAAACGGGCCGTCTTTCCGGTCAGGACGGCCCGCCCGTTCCGCCGTTGCGTCGGCGGGACTTCGGTGTTTCGCAGCTGTGAGCCTGCGTTTACTCGGCGCCGGCGGCCCGCTGTTTGTTCCGTGTTTCGATGGCGCGCTTGTTATAGCCCTCGGCTTGTCTGATGAGATCCTGCTGGACCTTCGGATCCTTTTCAAGGAGCGCCTGGGAGCGCAGCAGCAATCCCTTGTACACCAGGGCGTCGGTGTAGTCGGGATTGAGCTGAAGGGCTTTGTCCACCGCCTGCATCCCGGCGCGCGCGTATTTCATGCGTTCGCCCTGCGAGATGGTGAAGTCTTTCTGCGCCTTCTCCCAGTAGAAGGTCGCAATCATATGGTGCGCCTCGGGGTTGTTCGGCTCCTTGCCGGCACGCGCCTCCAGCGCCTCCATCGTCTTGTCGAAAATCCCCTGGCGGTTGTAGAAGCCGGCCAGCGTCGTATAGACCGTCGGATCATTCGGCTTCATTTCGCGGGCCTTCAGCAGCAGCTTCTCGGCTTCCTCGTAGTTTCCGCTCTGCTCGTAGACGTTCGCGAGGTAGTAGTAATTGGTCGGATCGGTCGGATCCATCTCGATCATTCTGCGGAGTATCGGCTCCTGCTGCGCCGGGTCGTTCAGTTTCTCGGCGCCGTAGACCGCCACCAGGAACTGCATCGCCCGCTGCCTGGTGATAGGCGTCTGCGCCGCTTCAGCGGCCTTCTTGTAGTTCACGACCGCCTTTTCGAGAAGCTGTTCGTTCTCCGGCTCGCCCTTGCGCGAGGGCTTGTACTGGTTGTCGTAACTGTTGCCAAGGTAGAAATAGGCGTCGCCGAGCCCGGGATTCGCCGCAAGCGCCTCTTCGTACTTGGCGGCGGCCTGTTTGTAGTCCTGCCGCGTGTAGTACTTCACGGCGTCCCGCAGCGCCATCTGTCCCTTCAGGACGCCGATCTGATTGCAGGCCGACTGCGCCGCGCCCAACACAGCCACCAGTGCCAGCAAAGCCGGCTGTGACAAGAACTTCCGCATCGCAACAAACCCCCTGGAACTCATTTGTAGGAGTGCAAGCGCGCCAGTATATCGGCGCCTTTTTGGGCCCGTCAAGGCACGTTGCCGTGACTTCCGAAGCTTCTTCTCCGGTCGTCTCCGGACCTCCGGCTGGTCCGGCTATCATGAGTTTAGACACCGGTTTTCATGATTCGCTTCGAAACACTGCTCGAAAAAGTGCGGAGTTACAGCCCCGAGGCCGACCTCGAGCTGCTCCGCCGCGCCTACGTCTTCTCGGCGCTCGAGCATAAGGGCCAGATCCGCCATTCCGGGGAGCCGTATCTGGTCCATCCGCTCGAAGTGGCGGATTTTCTCGCCGACATGAAGCTCGACGTTGCCGCGGTCGCCGCAGGCCTCCTCCACGACGTCGTCGAGGACACCCTGACCACTCCGGAACGCATTGAAGAGCTGTTCGGCGTCGAAATCGCGCACATCGTCGAGGGTGTCACCAAGATCGGCGCGATCCCCTTTTCCTCGAGCGAGGAACGGCAGGCCGAGAACTTCCGCAAGATGCTCCTGGCGATGGTGGATGACATCCGGGTGATCCTGGTCAAGCTCGCCGACCGCCTCCACAACATGCGCACCCTCCACCATCTGCCCGAGGAGCGCCGCGTCAAGATCGCCCAGGAAACGCTCGATATCTACGCCCCGATCGCCAACCGCCTCGGCATGAGCAAGGTCAAGAACGAGCTGGAGGAACTGGCGTTCAAGTACCTCGAGCCGAAAGCCTACGAGGGCCTCCGCGCCAAGGTCGAGGCGAAGCGAAAGACCGCCGAGGCCGTGATCGACGAGCTGACACGCACCATCAGCGCCCGGCTGCAGAACGCGCAGGTGCCGGTGATCAAGCTGGATGGACGCATCAAGCGCCTCTACAGCATCCATCTCAAGCTCAAACGGCAGAAGATCGACCTCGAGCGGGTGTACGACTTCGTCGCGCTGCGGGTCATCACGCAGTCCGTCAAGGACTGCTATGCCGCGCTCGGCATCATCCACCAGACCTGGTCTCCGGTTCCCGGCCGCATCAAGGACTTCATCGCCATGCCGCGGCCGAACGGCTATCAGTCGCTGCACACGTCGGTGATCAGCGAGCATGGCTTTCCACTGGAAGTGCAGATCCGCACCGAGGAAATGCATCGCCGCGCCGAGGAAGGGATCGCGGCGCACTGGAAATACAAGGAGGGACGCGTCGGCGACCACCACGACGAGCGGTACTTCCAGTGGATGCGGCAGCTCCTCGAGGTCCAGCAGGAAGTGCGCGATCCGCAGGAGTTCCTGCAGAACCTCAAAATCGACCTTTATCCGCAGGAGGTCTACATCTTCACGCCGAAAGGCGAGGTGCGATCGCTGCCGCGCGGGGCGACCGCCGTCGACTTCGCGTACACCGTTCACACCGACGTCGGCAATCAGTGTGTCGGCGCCCGCATCAACGGGCGGATGGTTCCGCTCCGCACGCGCCTGCAGAACGGCGACATCGTCGAAATCGTCACGCAGTCGGGCCACAAGCCGAGCCGCGACTGGCTCACGTTCGTCGTCACGTCGCGGGCGCGCAGCAAGATCAGGCACGTGCTGCAGGGAGAGGAGCGTGTTCGCAGCATCGAGCTTGGCCGGCGGCTGTTCGACAAGGAGGCGCGCCGGTTCGGCTTGAATCCCGGCACGATCCTCGAGAGCACCGAACTGTCGAAGTTCGCGTCCGAGTACGGCGCCCGCACCTCCGAAGAGCTTCTCGCGCACATCGGGTATGGAAAGCTGTCGGCCCGCACGGTCCTGCAGAAGTCCGTTCCC
Organism: Vicinamibacteria bacterium; assembly: GCA_025938035.1. Next base: position 70,990 of record JAICQE010000001.1, on the reverse strand, counting down.
GCCGAGCTGAAGGAACGGGCGCCGGATTCCGCTGTCGTGTCCGTCGTCAAACGCGTGCTGCGCCCCGGCGGTGCCGCGGACAAAATCAAGGTGCGCGGCACCGACGACGTGATGGTGTTTCGCGCAAAGTGCTGCAATCCGATCCGCGGCGAGAAGATCGTCGGCTACATCACGCGCGGCAAGGGCGTCTCCGTTCACGCCGCGAGCTGCACGAACGTGCTGAACCTGATGTTCGATCCCGAGCGCCGAATCGACGTCGAGTGGGATCAGGCGGGCGGCGAGGCGCCCTACACCGTCCGGCTGACGATGCAGGTCGAGGATCGCAAGGGGATGCTGGCCGAGATCAGCGCCAAGGTGTCGGACATCAACACCAACATCACCAACATGCAGGCGCGCACCGGCGACGATCAGCAGGCGCGGATCGATATGACGGTGGAGATCCGTGACCTGAAGCACCTCGACAAGGTGATCAAGTCAATCAAGGGCGTCCAGGGAGTAATAGGAGTAGAACGGACTGCGAGGGCGTAATTAACTCGATGGTGCATTCTGCATTACGGGATTACCGCGATCGCATCGACTTCGATCCGCACGTCGCGCGGCAGCCTGGCGACCTGCACGGTCGCGCGCGCCGGCGGCGGATCGACCAGGTAGCGGGCGTAGACCTCGTTCATTGCTCCGAAGTCGTTCATGTCGGCGAGGTACACCGTCGTCCGGACGACGTGCTCGAATCCCAGGCCGGCGGCTTTCAGCAGCGCAGATAGATTCCGCATCACCTGCTCGGCCTCGGCGGTGATGCTGCCCGACACCAGCTCGCCGGTGGCAGGATTGATCGGTATCTGGCCGGAGATGAAGAGGAGATTGCCCGCGCGGACGGCGGGCGAGTAAGCGCCCATCGCCTTCGGGGCATCGGGCGCGGAAATCGCCTGTCGCACTCAGGCCGCCTTGGTGACCTTGCCGCCGCGGAGGCACCGCGTGCAGACGCGGATCCGCTTGGTTGCTCCCTTGACGATGGCGCGCACCGTCTGGAGATTCGGCTCGAAACGGCGCGGCCCCACGTTGTGGGCGTGGGACACCGTTCGACCTACCACGGGGCCCTTGCCGCAGACTTCACATCGCTTTGCCATGAATTCCTCGAAAGCTACAAACCAAGGATTCTATCAGGTCACGGAAGGACGATCGAGCTGGCGCTCTTCCGCTCTTCGGTCCGCTCCTCGGCATTCCCTGATCGACCGCCGGCGGCCCTGTTCAACCGGTCGACCTGAAGCAGCCGTCCCATCAGCGTGAGGTAGGCATTGGCGGCGCCATCGGCGTGCGTCCGCGCCTCACGCGCGCCGTGTTCGATCGCCCGCAACACGACCGATATCTCGTGGTCGAAGATCTTCGCACCCTGGGCGCGCATCCCGTCGAGCATGGCTTTGAGGTCGGCGGCAAGGCGGCGGCCCACCATTGATCCTGCGGTGTGTTCGTAAATCACTCCCCGCGCCGCCGTTTCGAACGTCGCCGCCAGCGAGCCTGCCGCGTCTGCGACATCGTCGTCGTTCAGCACCGCGAAACCTTCCGGGGTGTGCCGCGCGATTGCCGTCTGAAAGAAAAAAAAGAGCTGGTGCTGCCGCTCGGTCAGCCCGCGAATGGTCGGCAGAAGCACCGCGACATCGCGCTCCTGCTGGCGTTTCACGACCGCCGCCGGATGCTCGCGTGCGGCGGCAAGATGCGGGCAGTCCTGCGGACAGTTGATCTCCACCAGGCGCTTCGTCGCGCAGCACACGGTGCAGATCGTCTGTCCCAGCGCCGGGCAGGCGCGACGCCCCTTGCGCTGATTACAAACTGGACATGCCATGTCCCAGCTTCGCATACGTCTTCGCTGGTGGGCAATCTGTGGGTACGGCGCGACGATCGAGCAATTTGCCCGTATAATCCAGCGCAAATCATCACAATTTCACCGGAATACGGTTTGCAGCCCGCTGTTTCTGCACGGACGGAGGACTATGGCCGACGCGTTATTTCGGAGTGAGTCGCCGACAGAATTCTTCCGCGAGCTCGTGGAATCGGCGATGCAGAATCAGCGCGTGTCCGCTCACGAGCTGACGTCCTTCTATGTGGTCAATCTGCTCGCCGGGTTCGTGCAGGGCGACTCGCACCCGGGCGATCAGCCGCTTGGCGCTCGCTTCGTTCGCGCACTGCAGACGGCGGGCATGGCGCAGCGGGATGGCCTTCGCAGCGTCGGCGACCAGTCGCTTTTCATCACCGGGTTCTTCGCCGACAGCCTCAATCGCAGCCTCGTCGACGTCGACTACTACATTCACCTTGGCGAGCTGGCGTATCGCTCGCTCGCCCGGAACGGGGATCGGACGCTCGGCGACGTGTTCGACGAGCTCTCGGACAAGTTCACCACCTTCGTGGATGTCCTCGGCGAGGTGAGCGAACGCACCTCGATCTCTTCGAACGCAGACGTTCTCCGCCTCTACGAGAAATGGCTGCGCACCGGCAGCCGCCGAAGCGGTGACCTGCTCGTGGCGCGCGGAATCGTTCCAAACGCGTCAATAAGCACTCGATTTGTCCAATAGTCGATATACGGACATTGTGCCTATAAATCGCCACTAATTTTGCGCGGTTTAACCATGGCCCCAGGGACTCCTGACCATGGGCATGACGGATTTTGCGTCCTCTGTAGTGGACGAACGCCGTGAAAACCTATTGGCCCACGTCGGCGTCTAAGATTCACATAACGGGTCGTGCGGGCGGGAGTTCGACGGACAGTCTACCTAAATTACCGGCGATAAAGAGCTTAGCCGTTCTCGGTAGGAACCACAGGCTCAGCGTCTTTCCTGGTCGGAATCGTTCGGCTGAACCCCCCCGTCATCGACGTTTATAACGGCACTTTCATTGCATCTATCACGCGCATCAAATTGGCGACGGCCTCATAGGCGGCGCGAAGGGAGCGGCAGGGATCATGGCGACGACAACTAAGACGAAGGGGGCGGCGAAGAACCGCTATAACGAGCTGAAGAAGATGCTCGAGGAACGCCGCCGCGAACTGCTGAGCGAGGTTCAGGGCCGGATGCGCGACGTGCGTTCGGAGGGCAACAAGGACCGCGATGTGCTGGATCAGGGCGAGAGCTCCGAAGTCGACATCCAGGAGGACATCGAGTTCGCGCTCATCCAGATGAAGTCCGAGACCCTGACGAAGATCGACGCGGCGCTCCGCCGCCTTGAAGAGGGGACCTACGGCGACTGTTTCGAGTGCGGCGACCAGATCTCCGAGGCTCGCCTTCGCGCATTGCCGTTTGCGGTCCGCTGCAAGGACTGCGAGGAAGCGCGCGAGACGGCCGAGCAGCGCGAGCGCGCGCTGGCGAAGCGCGGCTCGTCCGGGCTCTTCTTCGACATGTCGAACTGACGCTGTCTCCCGGAACGCCTTAGCGGCGTTCCTCGGCTCTACCGGAACGGCTTAACGCGGTTCCTTTAGGGTCTGCCGGAATACCGGCGCGGAACTCCCAACGTCCTGTCATCTGCTCACCGGCCGTGAGAAGGTGACCGGGGTTGGGAGTTTTTTTCTGCGCCCCGCCGATTCCCCTTTGACGGCCATCGCCAATCAGGAGAGGATTCCCGCCATGAGCGATCGCGACGAGACGCTGGATCTCGAAGAGCTGTCTGCCGGCGATCGTCCGATTGCGGTTCCGGATGAGCTGCCGATCCTGCCGCTTCGCGACACCGTCCTGTTTCCCAATTCCTTCATGCCGCTCGCGGTGGCGCGCGAGAGCTCCGTTCGCCTGATCGACGAAGCCATCTCACAGGGCAAGCTGATTGGTGTCTTCACGCAGCGCGACGCGTCGGTCGAGGAACCGCAGCAGGCCGACCTCTTCGAAGTCGGCACGGCGAGTCTGATACACAAGATGTTCAAGCTGCCCGATGGCAGCCTGCGCTTGATCGTGCAGGGGCTCGAACGGCTGCGGCTAGACGAGGTCAGGGAGACGCGGCCGTACCTCCGCGCGCGTGTGACGCCCGCCGTCGAGGCGCTCCGTGACGACGATCGTCTGGAGATTGATGCCCTCCTCCGGAATATCAAAACGAACTTCCAGCAGGTGGTCTCGCTCTCGCCGCTGCTGTCCGACGATCTGCAGACGCTGGCGGCGAATATCGCCGAAGCAGGGCGGCTGGCCGACTTCATCGCCTCGAGCCTTACCACGATTGCCACACCCGTCAAGCAGGAGGTTCTCGAAACGCTCGACGTCCGCGCGCGTATGGATGCGCTCAACAGGATCCTGATCAAGGAGCTCGAAGTCCTCGAGCTCGGGTCGAAGATTCAATCGCAGGTCCAGTCGGAAGTCGGCAAGAACCAGCGCGAATACTTCCTTCGCGAGCAGCTGAAGGCGATTCAGAGAGAGCTGGGCGAGGGCGACGATCAGACCAAGGAAATCGAAGAGCTGCAGCAGAAGATCGACGCCGCCGGCATGCCGGACGCGGTCAGGAAAGAGGCGCAGCGCGAGCTCGATCGTCTGGCGAAGATGCCCGTGGCAGCGGCCGAGTACACGGTGTCGAGGACGTACCTGGACTGGCTGGTGATGCTGCCGTGGCAGAAGCGGACCGATGAGGTGATCGATCTGCCGAAAACGAAGCAGACGCTCGACGCGGACCACTCGGGCCTGGAAAAAGCGAAGGACCGCATCCTCGAATACCTCGCGGTTCGCAAACTCAATCCAACCGTCAAAGGGCCGATCCTCTGTTTCGTCGGTCCTCCGGGTGTGGGCAAGACGTCCCTGGCGCGCTCGATCGCGCAGTCACTTGGGCGCAAGTTCGTCCGCGTGTCGCTCGGCGGGATGCGCGATGAGGCGGAGATCCGCGGGCATCGCCGGACGTACATCGGCGCGCTCCCCGGGCAAATCCTGCAGGGTATGCGGCGCGCCGAGTCCAGGAACCCGGTGTTCATCCTCGACGAAATCGACAAGCTGGGATCAGACTTCCGCGGCGACCCGGCGTCAGCGCTGCTCGAGGTGCTCGACCCGGAGCAGAACAATACCTTCCGCGATCACTATCTCGATGTGCCGTTCGATCTGTCCGAGGTGCTCTTCATCACAACCGCGAACGTGCTGGATCCCGTGCCGCCTGCGCTTCGCGACCGGATGGAGGTCCTCGAGATTCCCGGCTACACCGAAGAGGAGAAGCTGGCCATCGCGCGCGAACACCTGGTGCAGAAGCAGATCGCGAATCATGGGCTGACGCCGGAGCAGGTCACCATCAGCGACGATGCCCTGCGCACGGTGATTCGGGGCTACACGCGCGAGGCCGGTGTCCGCAACCTGGAGCGCGAAATCGCCGCACTCTGCCGCAAGGCGGCGCGCAAACGCGCCGAGGGCGACGAATCACCGCTGACGATCACCCCGGCCGTTGTCGTCGGCATGCTCGGCGCGCCGACCTTCATGGACGAGGAAATCGAAGAGCGCACCAAGGATCCGGGCGTGGCCATCGGCCTCGCCTGGACGCCGGCCGGCGGAGACGTGCTCTTCGTCGAAGCCTCGCGGATGGCCGGTACCGGATCGTTGACGCTGACGGGTCAACTCGGCGAGGTGATGAAGGAGTCGGCCCGTGCCGCGCTGTCGTGGTTCCGTGCGCACGCGTCGACCTACGGCGCCGATCCCGATTTCTTCAAGAACGCGGAGATCCATCTGCACGTACCCTCGGGAGCCATTCCGAAGGACGGACCGTCCGCCGGCGTCACCATCGCCACCGCGCTGGCATCCGAGCTGACGCGCCGTCCGGTGCGCGGCGACATCGCGATGACCGGGGAGATCACGTTATCGGGCCGCGTGTTGCCGGTCGGCGGCATCAAGGAAAAGGTCCTGGCCGCCCGGCGCATCGGCATCCGTGAGGTGATCCTGCCGCGTCCGAACGAAAAGAACGTCAACGAGGACCTCACGGACGAACTGCGCCGTGACATGACGATCCACTACGTCCAGACTGTCGACGAGGTGTTGCTGCTGGCGCTGACCCCGGTGCAGAAGGCACCGGGCGATCGGCGGGCAAGCAGGCGCGTGCCGCCGGCTATCCAGTAGGTCGTTGGTCGTTGGTAGTTCGTAGTAGTTGGTAGTTGCTAGTCGCTAGTTCGTAGGGCACCCCTTCAGGGGTGCCTGGATTCCAGCAGCGCGAGCCCGGCAACCGTTTTCAGATCAATGATCTCGCCAGCCGCAATCATCTGCCGCAGTGTCTCCCGGCTGAACGCCTGCGTCTCGATGTCCTCGTCCTCGTCCGGGCGAGCGGTTTCGTCGGCCTTCGGGTCGCGGAGCCCGTCGGCGCGGAAGAAATTCATCTCCTCATCGCAGTAACCTGGCGTCGGGAAAAACGATCCGAGCGGCGTCAGGCGCGCGGGTACGAGACCCACTTCCTCCTGACACTCGCGCCGCGCGGCGTCGGCCGCGTCTTCGGACGCCTTCAAGCTACCGGCGGGAAGCTCCCATGCGAAGCGGCCGATGGCATGGCGGTATTGCCTGACGAGGATGATCTCGCCGGCAGCAGTGACCGGGATGATGACCACCGAACCCGGGTGTCTGACGATGTCGGCGTTCAGCTCGCTGCCGTTGGGCAGTCTCACCGTCTCGACTTGAACAGTGAAGATCCGGCCCTGGTAAACGCGGCGGATCTCGCGGGGGACGATTGGCTTATTCATCACGGTCAGCCCAGCCCGGCAGGTCGTTCAGCACCGCGGTCAGATCCGCCGCAAGTGGAGCGATGAATTCGAGACGGCGGCCGTCCCGGGGATGTTTGAACACGAGTCGCGCGGCGTGCAGGAACGGCCGCTCGAGCCGCTGCACCGCGCGAATGTCGCCGGCGACGCGCCGGTGAACGCCGCCGTAGAGCGCATCGCCGACGATAGGGTGGCCGATGGCGCTCAAGTGCACGCGGATCTGATGCGTGCGCCCGGTGTGAATCGCGACCTGGCAGAGCGTCAGCCCGGGGAGGTGATGCGCGCGCGTGATGCGCGTCACCGCTTCGCGTGCGTGCCTGGCGCGTGAGGACATCTTCTGCCGGTTCGAGGGATCCCTCCCGATTGCGGCGTCGATCCGCCGTCCCGCCTGTACGACGCCCCACACGAGCGCGATGTACTCCTTCTCGATCTCGCGGTCGTGAAACTGACGTGCCAGCTCCTGATGTGAGGCGTCGTTCTTCGCAACGACCATCACCCCGGACGTACCACGATCGAGCCGATGGACGATGCCCGGTCGCCGTTCACCGCCGATGCCGCTGAGATCGTCCATGTGGTGCAGCAGCGCGTTGACGAGCGTGCCCGAGGCGTGGCCGGCGCCGGGGTGCACCACCATTCCCGCCGGCTTGTTCAGGACCGCGAGGTCAGGGTCCTGATACAGGATGTCGAAATCCAGCGGTTCCGGCTCGACCTCCGACGGTCGTGGCGCGGGAACGTCAACCTCGATCCGGTCTCCACCGTGAACGATGGTGTTCGGCTTGACGGCGACAGTCCCGCCAACGCGCACGCAGCCGTCCGCAATCAGCCGCTGAAGCCGCGATCGCGAGTGGTCGGCGAGCATCGAGACCAGCACACGATCGAGCCGCTGACCGTCGGAGTCGGCGGGGACCTCGAACTCGAACGCCACGGATCTGTGCGGTTATGCGGCCATGCGGCGGGGCTTCCGGGCCTGATCGGGTTCGACGGGGGCGCGGCGAGACAGCCAGACCAGCATGATCAGGCTGAGCGGCGCGAGCACGACCGAAATGAACTGCGACGTCGAGAACATTCCGAACACGGTGCCGCGCGGATCGCCCCGGTAGATCTCGATGACGTAGCGCGAGACCGCATACAGAAACATGTAAGACCAGAACGTCCGTCCAGCAAACCGGCGCCCGCGCCGTTCCGTGGCGAGCAGGAGTGCCAGGATCATCAGCGACGCACCCGCCTCGTATATCTGCGTGGGATGCAGCGGGATGCCGAGCGGAGTCCCGACGTTTGCCGCCGCCAGCGGGTTGGTGAACACGATCGCCCACGGCATGTCGGTCGGCTTGCCGTAGCAGCAGCCCGCGGCCAGGCATCCGAGCCGTCCTGTGACATGGCCGAGGGCGATGCCGGGCGCGAACACGTCGCACGTCGTCCAGAAGGGCAGGCGGTGACGATGGATGTACCAGAAGGCAACGCCGACGGCGAGCAGCAGCCCACCGTAGAACACTCCGCCGAGGCGGGCGAGGTTCAGCAGTTCACGCGGGTTCCTGAACTGATCGAAGTCCACGACGAGCAGGAGCAGCTTGGCCCCGACGAGCGCGGCAATGATGATGTAAATGCCGAGGTCGAGCACCCGGTTCGGGTCCAGCCCCCACTTTTTTGCCCGCCACATCGCCAGGCGCAGTCCCAGCAGGTACGACGCCGCCAGCAGGACGCCGTAGGTATAGACGGTGAACGGTCCGACCTTAAACAGCTCTGGATACACGTGTCCGTCCGAGGCCAAGCAGCTCGAGGATCATCAGTGCCACGCCGATGGAAATCGCCGAGTCTGCGACGTTGAATGCCCAGAAGTGCCAGCCACCGCGGTAGAGGTCGACGAAGTCGAGGACGTAGCCGGCGGTGACGCGGTCGATGAGGTTGCCGGCGGCGCCGCCGATGACCAGCGTCAGGCCCACGCGTGTCAGCACCTGGCTGCGCTCGAGCTTGACCGCGTAGAGTGTGAGGCCGATCAGCGCAGCGGTCGCCACGCAGGCGAGCAACGCCGTCTTGAACGGGAAATCCACACCGTTGAGAAACCCGTACGCCGCGCCCGTATTGTGCACGCGCGTCAGATCGAAGAATCCCGGAATGACCGTGACGCTTTCGTGCAGCATCAGGCGGCTTCGCACCATTGCCTTGACGATCTGGTCGAATACCACGACCGCCACAGCCACGAGGAGTTGCACGCGGGTGGACATCAGGCCGCGCTCAAGGCGTCGCGACAGCGATCGCAGACGCCTTCCCACTCCGGCTCAGCGCGGACACCAGCGACGAACCGCCAGCACCTGGCACACTTCACCCCCGGTGCCTTCTCGATGGCCACCTGGACATCGTCGCCCTCACCGGCCGGCCCGAGATGCAGGGCGACAGCGGAGACGTTGAAGAGCATCGGCAGGTGCTGCTCGTGCATCTCGAGAAGCTCGCCGACCGGCCCCCGGGCGGTGATCACGACCCGCGCGCTCAGCGAGTTCCCGATTATCTTGTCCTTTCGCTTCTCCTCGAGCGCACCGTTCACCGTTTCGCGAACGGCGAGCAGACGTTCCCAGGTGGCAACCACGTCCGGATTGGCGAGATGGCCGACAGCCGGGAAGTCTTCCAGGTGAACCGAGACGCCGCGTTCGCCGGGTAAGTGCCGCCACAAGTCGTCCGCGGTGACCGGCAGGATTGGCGCCAGCAGCCTCGCCAGTCCGTCGCAGATGATGAACATCGCCGTCTGCGTCGAGCGGCGCTCGTGTGAGCGCGGGCTGAGCGTGTACATCCGGTCCTTCGTGACATCCACGTAAAACGCGCTCAGGTCCACGGTCATCAGCGTGTTCAGACTCTGCGTGACGGTCGAGAAATCGTACTCGTCGTACGCGCGCAGCATCCGCTGCGCGGCTTCGGCGTATCGTGCGAGCGCGAAGCGGTCTACGGCGTCGAGGCGGTCGAGGGGCAGCGCATCGGCAGCCGGATTGAAGTCATAGAGGTTTGCCGCCAGGATCCGGCACGTGTTCCGAAGCTTCCGGTAGACGTCCACGACGCGAGTCAGGATTTCCTTGCTCACGCGCAGGTCCTCCGTGTACTCGCTCATCGCGACCCACAGCCGCAGGATTTCGGCGCCACTCTCCTTGATCACGTCCTGCGGGGCGATGGCGTTTCCCACCGACTTCGACATCTTCCGGCCTTCGAGGTCGATCAGGAATCCATGCGTCAGCACCTCGCGATACGGCGGGCGGCCACGGGTCGCCAGCGCCACCAGCAGCGAGCTCTGGAACCAGCCACGATGCTGATCGCTGCCCTCGACGTACAGGTCCGCCGGCCAGCCGAGCTCCGGCGATCTCGCCAGCACTGCTTCGTGGCTCGAGCCGGAATCGAACCAGACGTCCAGGATGTCGCGCTCGCGCTCAAAGGAAGCGCCGCCGCATGACGGACAGGTCAGGCCCGGCGGCACGAACTCCTCGACTGGTCGTTCGTACCACGCGTCCGCGTTGTATCGCTCGAACACCGTGGCTGCCAGGTCGATCAACTCCGTGGTCAGGAGCGCCTCGCCGCAGGCCGTGCAGTCGAGCGCAGGGATCGGTACACCCCACGCGCGCTGACGGGAGATGCACCAGTCCGGCCGGTTGGTCACCATGTTGAAGATGCGGTCCCGGCCCCAGGCCGGGACCCACTTCACCTCGTGGTCAATGGCGCGGCGTGCCGCCTCCCGCAGCGTCCGCCGCTGGCCATCCGCACCGGCAATTGCGGCCTCGCCGTCCAGGCGCACGAACCACTGCGACGTCGCCAGAAAGATCACCGGATTGTGGCAGCGCCAGCAGTGCGGGTACTGGTGGGACAACGATTCCCGATGCCAGAGACGGCTGCGTTCGTGCAATGCCTCCTCGACTTTCGGGTTTGCGTCGAACACGCGCTGGCCGGCAAACAATTCGACCGAGTCGAGAAAATGGCCCCCTGGTCCGACTGGCGCGTAGATGTCCAAGCCGTACTTTTTCCCGGTCAGAAAGTCGTCCGCGCCGTGGCCCGGCGCGGTATGAACCGCACCTGTGCCTTGTTCGAGCGTGACGTAATCCGCCAGGACCGCGACTGAATCGCGCTCGTACAGAGGATGGCGGAACCTGAGACCCTCCAGCGTTTCACCCTTCATGCGCGCGATCGGTTCGCCGAATGGCCGCCTGATGGTCTGCGCGACCGTCGCCGCCAGGCCTTCGGCGACGATGACAACGCGGCCGTCGACGTCATACGCCGCATAGTCCAGTTCGGGATGAAACGCGATTGCCAGATTCGACGGAATCGTCCACGGCGTTGTCGTCCAGATGAGTACCGAGACATCGCGTCCAGCGAGCGCCGGCGCGCGAGCTGCCAGATCCGCTGCACTTGCCGCGCTGAGCGGGAACTCGACGTAGATCGACGGCGAGGTGTGATCGTCGTACTCGACCTCCGCCTCGGCGAGCGCCGTCCGGCAGTGAATGCACCAGTGAACAGGCTTCTTGCCTTTGTAGACCAGCCCGCGCTCGACGAACTTGCCGAGCGATCGGGCGATGTCCGCCTGGTACTGCGCATTCATGGTCAGGTAGTAGTGGGACCAATCGCCGAAGACCATCAGCCGCTTGAACTCCGCGGTCATCACATCGATGTACCGGCCGGCGTATTCACGACAGGCGCGGCGAATGTCGGCGATGGACATATCGCGCTTCTTCGGTCCAAGCTCCCGGTCCACTTTCAACTCGATCGGCAGGCCGTGGCAGTCGTACCCTGGCTTGTACGGCACGTCGAAACCGGCCATCGTGCGGGACTTGATGACGATGTCCTTCAGGATCTTGTTGAGGGCGGTGCCGAGGTGGATCTGGCCGTTGGCATACGGCGGACCGTCATGAAAGACGAACTTCGGCGCGCCGCGGCGCTTTTCGCGAATTCGTTCGTAGAGGTCCATTGCCTCCCACCGGGCGATCGCCTCGGGCTCAGCGGTCTGGAGGTTGGCCTTCATCGGAAAACCTGTCCGTGGCAGGTTTACCGTCTCTTTCCACTCGGGCATAAACCTCAATGGTATCGCGCGGGACCCGGCTCTGCCTGCCTGCATGCCTATAATTCGCTGATGGACGTACGGGAGCAGTTCCTCGACAACGGCCTGCGCGTCCTGATCCAGGAGGTGCACACCGCACCGCTCGCCTCCGTCTGGTGCTGGTACCGCGTCGGCTCGAAGGACGAGCGTCCGGGCCTGACCGGCGTCTCGCACTGGGTCGAGCACATGAACTTCAAGGGGACAACCAACATCCCCCGCGAGAAGGTCAAAGGCATCATCGAGCAGTACGGCGGCTATTGGAACGGCTACACCTGGATCGACCAGACCACCTACACGGAAACGGCCACGCACGACGCCCTCGATCACATGCTGTTCATCGAATCGGAACGCATGGCGAACTGCCTGTACGACCCCGCGGATGTCGAATCCGAACGTACGGTGATCATCTCGGAGCTACAGGGCGGCGAAAACGATCCCGAACAGCTGCTCGACCAGGAATTGACGGCGGCGGCGTTTCACGCGCACCCGTATCGTCACCCGACCATCGGATGGCTCGGCGACCTGCAGACGATGACGCGCGACGATCTGTACGGCTATTACCGTCAGCATTACGTTCCCAACAACGCGACTCTCGTCATCGTCGGCGCCGTAGACGCGGACGAGGCAATGAGGAGCGCCGAGAAGCAGTTCGGAAATATCGCGCCGGGCGCGTTATCGAAGTCGCGCTATACCCAGGAGCCACCGCAGCTCGGAGAGCGGCGGTTGACGATTGCCAAAGAGGGGACGACTGCGTACCTGAAGGTCGCGTACCACGCGCCTGCCGCCACGGATCCCGACTTCTTTGCGTTGCTGGTCCTCGACAGTGTCCTCACGGGCGCCAAGGGCCTGAACCTCTGGGCGAGTTTCCGGACGCCGCCGCCGCAGCGGAGCGCCCGGCTCTATCAGGCGCTGGTCAACAGCGGGCTGGCATCGGCAGTGAGCGGCGGGATCGTGCCGACGCAGGATCCTTTTCTCTACACGATTTCCCTGACGGCCACCGAAGGAACGTCACTCGATGTGCTGGAGGAGCGTGTCCTGCAGGTCGTCGAAACCGTGCGCACGGGAGGTGTGACTCCGCAGGAGCTCGCGAAAGCAAAGACGCAGCTCCGCGCGCGACTCGTGTTCGAACAGGACAGCGTCTCCAACATCGCCCACCAGCTCGGTTTCTTCGCGACAATCGCGGACTGGCGCTTTTTCCCGTCGATTCCCTCCAGCGTCGATGCGGTCGCGCTCGAGGACGTCGCCAGGGTCGCCGCCGCGCGTTTCACGGCTGCCAACCGGATCATCGGCCGGTTCCAACCGCATGCCGATTGATCACCAGCCGAACACCCGTTCGGCGCTCGCCGGCGCGCCGCCCGCAGGACGCCGGGGACGCGGGCTGTCGCCGACGCGACATGTGCTGCCGAACGGCCTGACCGTTCTCGCCAAGGAAACACGAACGACCCCGGCGGTCACCATTCATGCAGGGTTCCATGGCGGAACGGCGTACGACCCGCAGGATCTCTCCGGGCTCGCACATTTCGTCTCGAAGACAATCGATCGAGGGACCGAATCGCGCACGGGAGATCAAATCGCGGAGGAATTGGACAGCCGCGGCGTGTCACTCACGGTTGCCGTGAACCGTCACGCGATGTGGCTGGTCTGCACGTGCCTGGCGGAGGACTTCGAGCGGATTCTGGCGCTTGTGGGCGATATTGCGATCCGGCCGGCCTTTCCGGCGGGCGAAGTCGAGACGCGGCGCGGCGAGATCGTCACGCTGCTCCGTCAGGACCAGGACAACCCCGCCACCGTCGCCATGGAAACGATGATGCGGGCGTTGTATGGAGACGCGCACGCGTACGGGCGGCCGATACGTGGAACGCTGGAGACGGTCGAGCGGATCACGATGGACGATCTCCGGCGGTTCCATCGCGCCCGCTTCGCGCCGCAGTCGCTGTCGCTGGCGCTTGTCGGCGACGTTGAAGCCGACCGGGCCGTTGCGGCCACTGCGTCGGTATTTGGGGAATGGCAGGCGGAGGCCCCGGCTGCGATGAGCTTCGTGGACGTCGAGCCCCGCGGCGAGCGCCGTACGACGGTTCTACCGATGATGAACAAGGCCCAGGCCGACGTCGCCTACGGGTTCGTGACGATCCGCCGCGACGATCCGCGTTATTACGCGTACTGGATCATGAACAACATTCTCGGCCAGTACGCGCTTGGGGGTCGCCTCGGGGACAGCATCCGCGAGCGTCAGGGGATGGCGTACTACACGTTCAGCTCATTCGACGCCAGCGTCGCGGCCGGCCCACTGGTGATTCGGGCCGGCGTCAGCCCGGCGAATGTCGAACGCGCCGTCGCCTCAATCGATCTCGAACTGTCGAGGTTTTCGGCCGATGGTCCGGCCGACAGGGAGCTGGCCGAATCGAAGCAGTATCTGATTGGATCGATGCCGCGAACCCTCGAGACGAACGTCGGCATTGCGACGTTCCTTCAGACCGCGGAACTGTTCGGTCTCGGTCTCGATTACGACGTGCGGCTGCCGGCTCTGCTGGCCGAGGTCAGCCGCGACCAGGTGCACGAGGCGGCGCGCGCCACGCTCGATCCCTCGCGCGCGACGGTCGTCGTCGCCGGCCCGTACTCCGGCGCGCTGCAGTGACGGCCCGCGCGCGAGCGTCAGGTCTTCCAGCCGCGGTTTTCTTCGACGTCGATTTCACGCTCATTTACCCGGGTCCGACGTTCCAGGGCGAGGGGTACCAGCGGTTCTGCGCCAGCCACGGCATCGCCGTGGAGCCCGCGCGCTTCGGTCATGCCGTCCGTGCCGCCTCGGTCATCCTCGACGCGCAGCAGGAGCACGTCTACGACGGCGAAATCTTCGTGCGCTATACACGGCGCATTATCGAGGAGATGGGAGGGGCCGGGCCGGCGCTGGACGCGTGTGCCCGCGAGATATATGACGAGTGGGCGGCCTGTCATCACTTTCATCTCTACGACGACGTCGCCCCGGTGCTGCGTGAGCTGGCGAGGCGCGACATCAAGATCGGACTGATCTCGAATTCACACCGGTCGCTGGCGTCCTTCGAGCAGCATTTCGAGCTGGAGGGATTAATCAGCGCGGCGGTCTCTTCAGCCGAGCATGGGTATCTGAAGCCGCATCCGAGCATCTTCCAGGCGGCGTTACAGCTTGCGGGAGTCCGGCCTGAAGAGTCGGTGATGGTGGGCGACAGCCTGCCGCACGACATCGAAGGAGCTCTCAGCGTCGGGATGCGCGGGGTGCTCGTCCATCGAGGCGAGGGTCTGCCCGAGACCGTCGCAGGCGTGCCGGTCATTCGCACAATGGCCGAACTACCTTCTTTGATCTTCTAGCGCGTCTTCCGATCGTGAGGCGCAACCGGGATCCGGTCTCAACCAGGCGGCCAGCCAAGTCCGCGTCCGGCCAGCAAATGAAGATGGATGTGAAACACGGTCTGGCCCGCGTCCCGGTTGCAGTTCAGGACGGTCCGGTAGCCGCGCTCCGCGTAGCCGTTCTGTTTCGCGAGCGCCGCCGCTCGCCGGAACATCAGACCGATCAGCCCATCGTCGCCCGGCGTCAGGTCGTTCAGCGTGGCGATGTGCCGCCGCGGCACGATCAGCACGTGAAGGGGCGCCTGCGGATTGATGTCCTTGAAGGCGACGAGGTCGCGATCGGCATGGACCAGGTGGCCGGGAATTTCGCCCGCGATGATTTTGCAGAAGAGGCAGTCGCTCATCGGCGTTGAATGATAGCGGTACGCGCCAGGCCCTGCAGATCCGCTCGCGTCCGGTCCACGAACAGGTTCGGCTGTCTGGATGCCAGCTCGCGCACCTCGTCTTCCTGCCCGAAACCGAATTCCATGACGAGCCAGCCGCCTGGACGGAGCGCCTGTGACGCGGTTGTCAGCACCGCGTCGATGTGCTCGAGACCCGAAGCGCCGCCGAAGAGCGCGACGTGGGGCTCCTGCAGCACGTCGGGTGAGAGTCCCCGTTTGTCGATTGTCCGCACGTAGGGCGGGTTCGCGGTGATCACATCGAACGTACCGTGGACGCCATCGAGGTACGGCGTGCAGACGAAGTGAATGCGGCCGTCAACCGCATGGCGTTCCGAGTTCCGCCGTGCGACCTCCAGCGCCCCGCTCGAGACGTCGGTGGCAATCACGGTGCAGCGCGGAACGTCGTGCGCGACGGAGACCGCGATACAGCCGCTTCCGGTGCCGATATCCGCGATGCGCCGTGACTGACCATCGGCGCGGGCGATCGCGACCGCTTCCTCGACGACGAGCTCCGTTTCCGGCCGTGGGACGAGCACCGCGGGCGTCACGAAAAAATCGAGCCCCCAGAATTCGCGTTCGCCAACGATGTACGCCGACGGTTCGAAGCGCTCGCGGCGCGCGAGCCAGTCCGAGAATTGCGGTTCGAGCGTGTCCGGGACGGCGGACTGGAGATGGAGCAGCAGGCGCGCGCGGTCCCACTGCAGAATGGTTCGGGCGTAGAGCTCGACGTCGATGGCCGCCTCCGACGGCTGAATCCCCGCGCGCACCAGTTGCTCACGCGCCGCGGCAAGCCGTTCGTGCAGCCTCACGGTGTCGTCAGGATACCGACGTCGTGACCTGTTTCAGCTTTTCGGCGTTGTAGTAGGAGGTGACCTGATCGATCAACTCGCCCAGCTCGCCGGCAAGCACGTCGTGCAGCTGGTGGGTGGTGAAGTTGATTCGATGGTCGGTGATGCGGCTCTGCGGGAAGTTATAGGTCCGGATCTTTTCCGATCGTTCTCCGGTACCGACCTGCCCGCGGCGCTCCTTCGCGATCGCGTCCTGCTGCTTCTGCATCTCCATTTCGTACAGGCGCGCGCGGAGTACCTTCATCGCCTTCGCGCGGTTCTTGATCTGCGACTTTTCGTCCTGCTGCGAAACGACCAGCCCCGTTGGAATATGCGTGAGCCGGACGGCGGAGTACGTCGTGTTCACGCTCTGACCGCCCGGACCGCTGGAGCAGAACGTGTCGATGCGCAGGTCCTTTTCGTTGATCTGGATGTCGACGTCCTCGGCTTCCGGCAGCACGGCCACGGTGGCCGTCGACGTGTGGATTCGCCCGGAGGCTTCGGTCGCCGGCACGCGCTGCACGCGGTGGACGCCGCTCTCGTACTTCAGCCGGCTGTAAACGCCGCGGCCCTCAATCGAAGCAATCGCTTCTTTCAGTCCACCCGTGTCGCTCTCGCTGAGAGACATCACCTCGAGCTTCCATCCCTGACGCTCGGCGTAGCGGTGATACATGCGGTACAGCTCGCCGGCGAAGAGCGCCGCTTCCTCGCCGCCCGTGCCGGCGCGGATTTCGAGCAGGACGTTCTTCTCGTCGTTGGGATCCTTCGGAATCAGCAGGATCTTGATTTCCTCGAGGAGCGCGTCGCGTTTGACGTACAGCGTCTTGAGCTCCTCTTCGGCAAGCTCCCGCATCTCCGGATCGGACCCGCGCACGAGCTCTTCGGAACCCGCGATGTCCTGATCAACCGCTTTGTATTCGCGGTATTTCTGAACGAGCGGCTCCATGTCGGACAGCGCCTTCGCGGCTTTCCGGAACTCGACCGGATCCGACTGCACCTCGCCTGTGCCGAGGCGGTGCATCAGCTCGTCGTAGCGCGATTCGACCGTGGACAGCTTGTCGAACATGCTCCTGCTGATTATCCCCCGGACACAGGCGGCAGGAACGCAACCTCGTCACCGTCGGCCACCTTTGCCGACATCTTCGCGTAATCGGCGTTTACGGCGACTGACATCGTCCGTTCGTAGTCACGGAGATCCGGCATTTCGTCGACAAGCGATCGCCAGACCGTTTCGACGGTTGCCGGCGTTTCGACCTCACGTACAAGCTCGCCGGATCCCGCCAGGTCGCGCAGGCGTGCGAAGAGCCGTACTGTTACACGCATGCGATCCGGCGCGCCGCCTCGCGCGCCGCCTCATCGTCGGGATCGGCGGTGGCGCCTTCGAGCCAGACGTCGCCGCCCTCGAAATGTTCGTGCTTCCAGATCGGAACGATCTGCTTCACCCGTTCGATCGTGTACCGGCACGCGGCGAAGGCGTGCGCCCGGTGCGGTGAGGCGGCGACGATGATGATGCTGGCTTCGCCGAGCTCGAGCCGCCCAATCCTGTGGTGCACGCCAATCCGGGTGTCGGCCCAGCTGGCCCGGGCCTCTTCCGTAATCAACTGCAGCGCGCGGATCGCCAGCGGCTCGTACGCCTCGTACTCGAGGAACGACACTCGTCGTCCCTGATTCTGCTCGCGTACCAACCCGATGAACGATGCCACCGCCCCATCGGCCGTGCTCGACCCGCCGACTTCGTCGATCAGGGCCCGCAGGTCGAGGGGCGCGGAGGTGACCGCAACCGACGCCATACCGCCAGTTTAGCGCTTCCAGAAGTGATTCATTGGCCCGCTGCCCTCGCCAATTTCGGGCGCGCTGCGGATCGCGCCGGCGATGTACTCCTGAATCAGCGGAATCGCCTCACGGACCGAACGCCCGCAGGCGAGATGGGCGGCAACGGCGGCGGCAAAGGTGCAGCCCGTCCCGTGCGTGTGACGGCTCGCGACCCGGGGATGACGGAATTCCATGAACTCGCGACCGTCGTACAGCAAATCGACGATGTCGTCGCTGGAGAGATGCCCGCCTTTGATGACGACGAGCGACGGCCCGAGCGCCCGGATTCGCCTCGCCGCCTCGCGCCGGTCCTCGTCCGCCGCGATGGCGATGCCCGCCAGCGCCTCGGCTTCCGGGATGTTTGGCGTGACGACGAACGCTTTCGGGAGGAGCGACGTTTTCATCGCTTCGACCGCGTCGTTTGCGGCCAGGCGGTCTCCGCTCTTCGCAAGCATGACGGGATCGACGACGACGAACGGAACGTCGAAGTCCGCGATCGCCCTGGCCACCGCTTCGACTGCGCCCGCCGATGCCAGCATTCCCGTCTTTGCGGCATCCGTGCCGAGATCGACCATTACCGCCTCGATCTGCTGGCGGATGAGTTCCGGCGTCACTTCGGTAAACGACACGACGCCGCGGGTGTTCTGCGCGGTTACTGCGGTGATGGCGGTGGTGCCGTAGACGCCGTGGGCGGCGAACGTCTTGAGGTCTGCCTGGATCCCCGCGCCGGCGCCTGAATCGCTGCCCGCGATTGTCAGCGCCGTGCGCATGGGGTTACCGCGTACCGATCAGTCGCCAGAGTCCGGGCGTGATGCCGGCGGCGGCCGCGAGCTTGGCCAGATCGGCGAGAACGAACGGATATACCCCTGACGCGAGGGCGGCGGTCAGTCCGACGGCCGCGCTGCCTGAAACCAGCCGCGCGAAATACGAAAGCCAGATCGTTCCCGCCACGTAAATGATGCAGAGTCCCACGAGCATGGCGGCCACCGACGCGACGTAGCGCCGGGCCCAGCCACGCTCGGCAAGGTAGCCAACAGCGAATGCCGCCAGCGGGTAGGCCATGAGATAGCCGCCGGTCGGTCCAAGCAGGCGGAGAGCTCCAGGGGGCAGGGTCACGGAAGCGGCGAAGACCGGCAGTCCGGCGATGCCGGCCATGAGATACAGCACTTGGCTGGCAAACCCGAGCCGCGAGCCGAGCACGAGACCGCCGACCAGCACGACCATCGGCTGGAACGTGAACGGCACCTGCGTGAACGGCAGCGGGAAACTGATCTGCGCCGCAGCGGCGGTGAGCACGGTGATGAACACCACGGACGCCATGCGGATGCCATTCGCCTCCGCGCGGTCAGCGCGAGTGGCGACGGCGTTCACCAGAGTGGCCGGGTAAGCTGCGTTCATGAGGCGATTGTATCGCTCTACTTGCCAACCACCAGCAGGTACTGGAAAGGCAGCGTGACGCGGTCGAGCACGCGCAACCCCGCGGCCCGGACCTCCGCTTCAACCACCGCCCGATCCAGCCTGACCTTCGGTTCGGGCCCGGGTCCGCCTTCGCCTGGTTTGTAATTCACGATGCCGATGCGTCCCTGCGGCTTGATGGTATCGGCAAGATGCCGCAACAGCCGAATGCGGCTGGCCTCGTCTCCGACGTCCTGGTTGTAGACGTCGACAACCAGCACGGCATCGAGGGCGCCCTTGGGAAGGTTGGTGTTCGTGGCAGTGCCGAGCCGCGTCACCACGTTGTTCAATCCTTCACGACTGACCCGCCTCTTGATCGACTCCAGCATCGGCTGCTGAATGTCCTCAGCGTAGACCACGCCGTTCGGGCCGACACGTCGCGCCAGCCGCACCGTGAAGAAGCCCGACCCCGCTCCGACATCAGCGACCGTCGCCCTCTCGGCGATCCGCAGCGCGTCCATCACCAGTTCAGGTTTCTGCCAGGCGGCACGATCAGGTGTTTCCAGCAGGCTGAGATCGGTCGGCGGGAAGAGGCGGGGCGGCGTTGCCTGCTGGGCGGACACGCGGACCGAACACACTAGGGCGGCGATGACGGCGAGGGTTCTCGCGGTCATGGCTTCGACCCTTCGCCGACGATGCCCGGCTGCGTCATGCCTTCAGCGGACAGCACGCGATCGAGCTGTCGTGGATCCATCAAGCCCTGTTCGAGCACCAGCTCACGGATCGATCGCCCGGATTGCACCGACGCCTTGGCGAGCTCCGCGGTTTTTGCGTAGCCAAGATACGGGCTGAGTGCCGTGGCGACGGCGGTGCTGCGGTCGAGCAGTTCGTGGCAGCGCTCCGCATCCGCCTCGATGCCGTCCACGCATCGCGATCGCAGCACGGTCATCGCATTGCGCAGGATCGCAGACGAGTGCAGCGCGTTCCACGCCATGACCGGCATCATGACGTTCAATTCGAGCTGTCCGGCTTCTGCCGCCGCGCAGACGGCCGCGTCGCATCCGATCACCTGGAAGCAGACCTGGTTGACCATCTCGGGGATCGACGGATTCACCTTTCCCGGCATGATCGACGATCCCGGCTGCACCGCCGGGAGTTTGATTTCGGCGAGGCCCGCGCGTGGCCCCATGCTCAGCAGGCGAAGATCGCTGGCGATCTTCCCGAGTTCCACGGCCAGCCGGCGCATGGCTCCCGAGTACGCGAGCACGTCTCCCATGCTTTGCGTCACCCGGAAACGATTCGCCGCCGGCCGGAGCGTCAACGCGGTGAGCCTGCTCAAATGGCCGACGGCGAGCGTCGTGTAGTCGTCGCCGGCGTTGAGGCCCGTGCCGACGGCCGTGGCGCCGAGGTTCAGTTCCTGCAGCTGCGCCGAAGTCCGATCGAGCGCATCGGCCGCGTGTTCGATGCACCCGCCGTAGCCGCTGAACTCCTGGCCCAGCGTCATCGGCACGGCGTCCTGCAGGTGCGTGCGGCCGGTCTTCAGAACGGAGCTGAACTCTCTGGATTTGATCGCGAATGCGGTCGCCAGTGCCCGCGCCGTGACCGTCAGATCACGGTGCGCAAAGAGAAGCGCGAGGCGCGTTGCCGTCGGGAACACGTCGTTTGTCGACTGCGACATGTTGACGTGGTCGTTGGGGTGGACGAGAACGTATTCGCCGCGAACGCCTCCCAGGAGTTCGGCCGCGCGATTGGCGAGCACCTCGTTCACGTTCATGTTGTGCGACGTGCCGGCGCCGGCCTGGTACACGTCGACGACAAACTGATCGCGCAGCGCGCCGCCGAGAATCTCGTCCGCTGCCTGGGCGATGGCGCTGCCGATCCTCGAATCCAGGCGGCCGAGGGTGACGTTGGCGTACGCGGCTGCCTTCTTGATGAGAATCGTGGCGTCGACGAGGAGTCCGGGAGCCCGGAGTCCGCTGATCGGGAAATTCTCGAGCGCGCGCGCCGTCTGAATCCCGTAATAGGCGTCAGCCGGAACCGCCCGCTGACCGAGCGGGTCGCATTCAGTGCGAGTGGTCATGGCGACCGGCTCAATTATACTGAGCGGATGGCCGCAGGCTTTCTCGACAGCATGGTGTCGCTGATCGTCCGGACATCGACGGATTTGCCGCCTGACGTCCGCGCCGCGATGGCCATGGCGCGCGCCCAGGAGCCGGCCGCCACCCAATCGGGCCAGGCGTTGTCGATCATCGCGCAGAACATCGACCTCGCCGGCGCCGGCGAAGGCGCGATTTGCCAGGATACCGGCATGCCGACCTTCGAGGTCAAAACGCCGGTCGGCGCGAATCAGCTGGTCATGAAGGCGCAGATCCGCGACGCCATCGCGGAGGCGACACGGCGCGGCAAGCTGCGACCGAACTCCGTCGATTCCATCACCGGCGAGAACTCCGGCAGCAACCTCGGCCCGGGCACTCCGGTCATTCACTTCGAACAGTGGCAGAACGACGACGAGATCGAAGTGAAATTGATCCTCAAGGGCGGAGGGTGCGAGAACATGAACGCCCAGTATTCGCTGCCGGCGGAACTCGCGCATCTCGGCCGCGCCGATCGTTCCCTCGCAGGCGTCCGCAAGTGCATCCTGCACGCGGTGTGGCAGGCGCAGGGCAAGGGATGCGCGCCGGGTGCGGTTGGCGTCGCCATTGGCGGCGACCGGACGTCGGGCTACGTGGTCGCGAAAGAGCAGCTGTTCCGGACACTCGACGACATCAACCCGGATGCGCGGCTGGCGGAGCTCGAAGCATCGATCATGGGCGAGGTCAACACGCTCGGGATCGGCACCATGGGATTCGGCGGCCGCGTCTCGCTCATCGGGTGCAAGATCGCCGCGCTCAATCGCCTGCCGGCGAGTTTCTTCGTCTCCGTTGCCTATAACTGCTGGGCGTTTCGGCGTCTCGGCGTGGTGCTCGATGCCGGGACCGGCGAGATCAAACGCTGGCTCTATCGCGATCCGTCGGTGCCAGCGGTACCGATGGCGGACCAGGAAGGTTTCCGCAGAACCGGGCGCGAGGTCGTCCTGCGCACGCCGCTCACGGAGGAACAGATCCGCAGCCTGAAGGTCGGGGATGTCGTGCTCGTGTCGGGGCGCGCGTACACCGGCCGCGATGCAGTGCATCACCACCTCATGTCGCACGATGCTCCGGTCGATCTGCGCGGCGCGGTCCTGTATCACTGCGGCCCGGTCGTCGCAAAGGATGGAGCGGGATGGAAAGTCACCGCCGCGGGTCCGACGACCAGCATTCGTGAGGAGCCGTATCAGGCGGACGTCATCAAGCGCTTCGGCATCCGTGCGGTGATCGGCAAGGGCGGGATGGGCGCCCGGACGCTCGCTGCACTGAAAGAGCACGGCGCCGTGTATCTCAATGCGATTGGCGGCGCCGCACAGTTCTACGCTCGAACCGTCAAGAGCGTCGATGGCGTCTCACTACTGGAGTTCGGTACACCCGAGGCGATGTGGCATCTGACCATCGAGGACTTTCCGGCGATCGTCACGATGGATGCGCACGGCGACAGCCTTCACAAGGACGTTGAACAACAGTCGGCCCAGCAGTTAGCCGCTATCGGGGCGTAGCGATCCTGATGAGCCCGCCGTGTAAGGTGCTGATTATCAAAGGAATAGCGCGCAGGCATAAGCCGGGGCGCCTTTGCTGGAGCGGTCGGCGGCGCGTATAATTTCCATATGATCAATGTGTCCCCAACGGCAGCGTCGAAGATCAACGAGCTGCTTGTCGAAGAAGGAAAGGCGGGCAGCGGGCTGCGCGTGTTCGTGCAGGGCGGCGGCTGCTCGGGGTTCCAGTACGGCCTCATGATCGAGGAAAACGGCGGCGACGCCGATCAGGTGTTCGAGTCGAACGGCGTCCGATTGTTCGTTGATCCGGTCAGCATCAGCTACCTCAAGGGCGCTGAGGTCGACTTCGTCGATACCGTGACGGGCGGTGGCTTCACGATCAAGAACCCGAACGCCACGTCCACCTGCGGCTGCGGCCAGTCATTCAGCGTGTAAGGGAGCGGGCCTTCGCGGTGCCTACGGCCTTTCCCGATCTCACCAGGCTGAAGCCGGAAGGCGGCAAGCGCTCCAGCAAACGCGAGCAAATCGTCAACGTCTTCCTCCGTCAGGAAGGACACTTCAGCGCCGACGATCTCGTCGACATCATCCGTAAGGAAGATCAGCGGATCAGCCGGGCTACCGTCTACCGCACCCTGCAGTGGATGGTCGATGCCGGCATCGCCCGGAAAGTCGACTTCGGCGAAGGACGCTTCCGCTTCGAGCACTCATGGCGTCAGCCGCGGCACTTCCACCTGATCTGCAAGACCTGTCATCGCTCGTTCGAGTTCCTCAGCTCGGATATCGAGGCGCTCGTCGAAGAGGTGGCAGCGGCACGCGCGTTCGCGCCGGCGCAGAGCGTCGTCCAGATATACGGCACGTGCGAGGCATGCCGGACTGGCCGTCCCGCCGCGGCGACCGACGTCGGACATACCGACCTGGTGTTCGCCCGCGACGCGCTGCAGATTGCGATCGCCACCGAGAAGAGCGGGTTGGAGTTCTATTCACGCGCCGCCAGAATTGCCAAGGACGCCCGCGGCCGGAAGATCTTTCATGACCTGGCGATGGAAGAGAAAGAGCATCTCGGCAAGCTCGAGGAGCGCTACAGCCAGCTGTTGCTGCGCGATCCGCAGCTCGAGTCACGGCCGAAGTTCCTGTTCTTCAAGGGCGCGGCAAACGGGTTGTTTGCGGAGGGTGCCGAGCGGCTGCTCCGCGGCGTGAACGACGAGCAGGCGTTGATGATTGGCATCCGCTGCGAGCGCGGTTCACACCGGTTCTTCAAGAAGTACGGCGAACGGTTCGAAGACTCCGAGGGCAAACAAATCTTCCTGGAATTTGCCGACGAGGAACGCAATCACCTCGATTTACTGGTCCGCGAATACAAGGCGCTCGCGAAACGGCAGGGAAAGGCGCCGCGCCGCGCCGCCGCGACGTCGGCTCGCACGCCACGCTGACGGGGTCGTCGCGCCCCCGCTGTGATCGACCTTCATCTCCACACCACAGCCTCAGACGGACGCCTGACGCCGACTGAACTCGTCGCGCATGCGGCCGCGTCGGGCGTTCGAATCCTCGCCGTGACCGACCACGACACGACCGACGGTTTCGATGAGGCAGCCGCCGAGGCGTCGCGCCGCGGAGTACTGCTCATACCGGGCATCGAGATCACCGCCGTCGATCGAGGCCGCGACGTGCATATGCTCGGCTACTTTTTCGATCGCCGGGACGGTGCATTCGCGCAGTTCCTGACCGCGCAGCGTGCGACGCGGATCGCCCGCATCGTCGACATCGCGAACCGGCTCGGCGCGCTGGGAATGCCCGTCGACGTTCAGCCAGTGCTCGAGGAAGCGCAGCGCCAGAGCAGCAAGTCGATCGGGCGACCACGGCTTGCGCGGGCGATGATCGACGCCGGCTACGTGGCCACGACGCAGGAGGCGTTCGACAAGTGGCTCGGACGCGGGTGCCCTGCGTTCATCGAGCGCCCCGGTGCGTCGCCGGAAGAGGTGATTGGAATCGTGCATCGCGCCGGCGGATTGGTCTCGCTCGCCCATCCCGGCCGGACCCTCATCGACGATCGAATTGCTGCGTTGCGCAGCGCCGGCCTCGATGCCATCGAGGTGTATCACTCCGATCACGACGCAAGTGCGGTGACGGCGTATCTGGCGATGGCCCGGCAGCTGGACTTCATGGTCACCGGCGGTTCGGATTTTCACGGCGACCCTGCCCATGGCATCGCGCCGGGCGCATCAGTCCTGCCGGAGAGCGAGTGGACCAGGCTGGTCGGCGCACGCCGTACGGATGGCTGACGGCGAGCTCCTCGTCGAGGTGGCCGGTGTCTCCAAGGATTACCGCGCGCTTCGTCCGCTCCGTATCCAGCGCCTGGAGCTTCGAGCGGGTCAATCGATCGCCTTGCTCGGCCTGGACGCGGCAATGGCGGAGGTTCTCGTCAATCTGATTACGGGCGCCCAGCTGCCCGATGAAGGCGAGGTCCGAGTGTTCGGCCGGTCAACGGAATCCATCAGTGCCGTTGACGACTGGGTGACCGGGCTCGATCGCTTCGGCTTGATTAGCGGCCGCGCCCTGCTCGTGGAGCAATTCACCGCGGAGCAAAACCTGGCCCTGCCGATCTCGCTGGATATTGACGTGATGCCGCCGCCCATCCGCGAGGAAGTGCGGCGCCTCGCGTCCGAGGTCGGGCTTGCAGCAGACAGAATGGCGCTCCCGACATCAGCACTGACGCCAACGGATCAGCTTCGGCTGCGTCTCGGTCGCGCGCTCGCTCTGCACCCACGCGTCCTTCTGGCGGAGCACCCGAATGCCCTGCTGGCGCGCGAGGAATCGCCGAGCTTCGCCAGCGACGTCCGCCGCATCTCACGCAATCGCGGCCTCGCCACGCTTCTGATGACCGCAGACGCCGCGTTTGCCGGGGCCGCCGCCGACTCAGTGCTCGAGCTTCAGCCCGCCACAGGCGCGTTGAAACCACGGTCGGGCTTACGTCGATGGTTTTCCTGACGGAACAAAACTTGATTCGCTTGTCAATGGGTCGCCGGCGCGACACACGGAGGGTTCTGCACGTGGCGAACGGAACAATCAAACGTCTGGTGAGAGATCGCGGCTTCGGCTTCATCCGCGACGATGGCGGTCAGGAGTGGTTCTTCCACCGCAGCTCGGTTGAAGCCGGAGGATTTGAACAGCTCAACGAGGGTCAGCGCGTCAGCTTCGACGAAGAGCCGTCGCAGAAGGGTCCGCGGGCGGGCAACATCCGGGCGGAATCCTGAGACCTGGCGGGAAGTGCTCCCGGCCCCCGATTGGCGGGCCGGGAGATCGAGGACGCGAATCCGTATCCTTCGATCAGGCCCCTTACCCCTCGATCAGGCGGATATCGCCTGCTCGCGGTCCCTTGGCCGATTCCTCCGGTTGAAATTCCACACGCTGGCCCTCTCGGAGCAGCTCGAACACAGCGCCGCGTACAGCGCTGCGATGGAAGAAGTGCTCGATACCGCCCTCATCGCGGATGAATCCGAATCCCTTGTCGATGAGGAGGCGTGCGATAGTCCCGGTGGGCATAACCTCGGTCCTCCGATGCGCGTCGATCGTTAGATGTTCGACTCGTCGTTGCGGCCGTCACGCGGAGCGGCCGATCCCGAAAGGAAGGACGTACGCGCGCACCGGCCGAAAAGCTGGGCCAGTGTAGGGAGTACGTCGTACGAAGTCAAGCGTGCCCGAAGTCCTTGTCTTGCCACCAGTTGGCGTACGATGCCGCATGCTGCCTGGGGTGATTCTCGCTGCGGGGGACTCGGCCCGGATGGGGTTCCCCAAGGCTTTGCTCCTCACGCGCGACGGCAGACCCTTCGTCGCGGCGATCGCCGACACATTTGCCGCGGCGGGCCTCACCGAAATCGTCGTGGTGACCGGCCGTGATCACGAGCGAATTACTGCTGCGCTCGCGCATGGCGCGCCGGCGGTGTCACCGCAGGTCGTTCGCAACCCTGATCCGTCTCGTGGTCAGCTTTCCTCCCTGCTGATCGGAATCGACCAGCTCCCCGCCAACGCACCTGCAGCGGTCGTGACGCTCGTGGATGTCCCCCTCATGACGCCGGAGACCGTTCGCCTCGTCGTTTCCGAATGGCACCGGACCGGCGCGCCGATCGTTCGCCCCGCGATCGGCGAGCGGCACGGTCATCCGGTGGTGTTCGATCGGCGTCTCTTCCAGGAGTTGCGGCAGGCGCCGCTCGACGTCGGAGCGAAGGCCGTCGTCCGTGCGCACGCCGGCGAAATTCTGAATGTACCGGTCACGGACGAGGGGTGCCTCGTCGACGTGGACACGCCGGGGGATTACGAGGCGCTCGGCCGCTAGCCCTCCGTAGCACGTCGATTCACCGTACTTACACTCCTGTCGTCAACCGCGACATCGACCGATACCCAACAAGCAGGAAAACGCTTGCCGACCTCGAAACCCGCCCTCGACCGCCATGACGATGGGGTGGTGCCGTCTGTTCGGGTCGAACGCCGGTCGCATGACGCCGCGCGAGGGCACGCCGCGGTCGCCACGCTGAGCCAACGGGCGCTGGCCGGTGCGGACTTTCCGCTGCTCCTCGACCAGACGGTCAGCCTCGTCGCCGAGACGCTGGCGGTTGGCATGGCCGCTGTCTGCGAGGCGGCCCACGACGACCGGCTCCTCTTACGTGCCGGGCATGGTCTCATCGCGTCGGTCCCCGGCCAGACGTGCCTGCGGCCCGATCGTTCGAGGTTTCCGGCGTGTGCGCTCGAGTCCGAAACGCCGGTCTGCGATTCGCCGTCCGAACCGCATCCTGAACCAGACTCGCTGGCGGCGCAGGAGGGACTGCGGCACACCGTGGCGATGCGTATTCCCGGCCGCACGCGGCCGTACGGGCTGCTCGTCGTCGGCGCGAGGCACGAGCGAACGTACTCGCGCGAAGATCTGTTTTTCGTCCAGGCGGTGGCCCACGTGCTCGGCGCGGCGTTCGAACGCGCGGCGATGGATCACGACCTCAGACGCGAGCTGGCGCTCTATTCAGCGACGGTGGAGGCCGCCGCCGACGGAATCTTCGTGACCGACGAACACGGACGCGTGACCCGATTCAACCAGCGCGTGATCGAGATGTGGAATCCGCCGGCCGACGTGATCGACAGCGGATCGGTGGAGGCATGGCTCGCATGGGTGCCGACGCAGTGCGTTCACCCCGATGCCGTCAAGGCGAACTACGAAGCCGCAGTTGCCAGCGACGGCGAACACCGATCCGTCACACACCTGAAAGACGGCCGGGTGTTCGAGCGGTATTCACGACCGCAGCGCGTTGACGGCCGGACCGTCGGCCGCGTCTTCTCGTTTCGCGACGTCACCGCCCGCCTCAGAGCCGAAGAAGAGCGCCGCACGCTCGAGCGGCAGATGCTGCACGTGCAGAAGCTGGAGAGCCTTGGCGTGCTGGCCGGCGGGATCGCGCACGATTTCAACAACCTGCTGGTCAGCGTGCTCGGCAACGCCGGCCTGGCGATTGCGGAGATCGATCCCGCGTCGCCGGCACGCGGACGCTTGACGGATATCGAGCTCGCGGCTCAACGCGCCGCGGAACTGACGCGGCAGATGCTCGCCTACGCGGGCCGAGGGCGGTTCGTCGTCCAGCGCCTCAACCTGTCGGAGATCGTCGGCGAGCTCGTCACGCTCCTCCGCACCGTGGTGCCGCGGACGGCGGAGATCGACGTGCGCCTCGCGGATGACCTGCCGGACGTCGAGGCCGACGCATCGCAGCTGCGTCAAGTCGTCATGAATCTCGTGACGAACGCGGCTGACGCGATTGGCGGAACCGCAGGGCGAATAGAGATCGCCACCGGCCGCCTGTCTGCCACACGTGACTACCTCGCGCAAAGCTGCATCGGTGCCGATGTCGCGCCGGGAGAATTCGTGTTCGCGCAAGTCGCGGATACCGGCTGCGGCATGGACCAGGCAACGCTCGCGCGCATCTTCGATCCGTTCTTCACGACCAAGGTCACGGGACGCGGCCTCGGGCTGGCCGCGGTCCTGGGGATCGTCCGCAGCCACCGCGGGGCCGTCACGGTGGATTCGACTCCCGGTTTCGGCACGTGCTTCCGATTGCTGCTCCCCGCCGCCGCGGCTTCTTCATCGCATCGTCACGTTCCAGGCGTGATCGCGAAGACGGCGCTTTCCGGCGCAACCATCCTCGTCGTCGACGATGACGATGGCGTGCGGACCGTAGCGACCCTGTCGCTCGAGCGGTCGGGATTCCGCGTTGTCGGTGCCTGCGACGGCGAGGAGGGCGTGGCAGCGCTCCGTGAGCGCCGCGGCGAGTTCGACGCGGTGCTTCTCGACATGACCATGCCGCGTTTGAGCGGCGCCGATACCTGTCACGTGATCAGGCAGATGCACCCTGATCTGCCGGTCGTGCTGATGAGCGGATACACCGAACCCGATGCCGTGGCGCGTTTCGGACCTCACGAGGTCGCGGGCTTCCTGCAGAAGCCGTTCAGCCCGGCAACCCTGGTCCGAATGATTCAGGACGCTGTACAGCGTCGCGTGGTGGAGCAGGCATGATGAAGGACGCATCCGTGAAAACGCTGCGCGATGCGGCTCACGAGCTGAACAATCTGTGCGCGACCATCCTCGGCTTCGCGTCGCTGGGCGAGGAGCTCGAACAGAATTCAGCAGTCGGGGGCTATCTCACCGAGATTCGTCTGGCGGCTGATGGCGTGGCGGCAATTGCCACACAGCTGCGCGAGCTCTCAGAGCAGTTGGAAACGGCCGGCGGCGCCTGACGCCGCCGCGCCTACCTGCACACTCTTTTACGCGCCTGCGGGCGTGTTCACTCCTTTGCGAGAAACCGTGCAAACCGTAGGCAGAATTGAAGTTGACAACGGTTCGCGGGGCTCCGCATACTGCTTGTTCCGCCGATCGCTCTCAGTGGTTCCTGGTTCGCGAAATCCGTAATAGCGGGGAGATCTATGTTCAGAACTTTGCGAAAGTTACGTCTTGGTCTGTTGGCTGTCGCGGCCCTCGCGTTTGCGGCGGGCGGACCGTCTGGTGATCGTGTCGTCAGCGCGCAGGGGCGTCCGGATCTCGAGGCGTTGAACCAGCGACTGCTGCCGGTATTCGAGCTGGCCGGCGTGGTGTTTACCGACGCCGATGAAACGCGCGGCCGCGTCGTCGTGGGCGTCCTCGATCGCGACATGCAGGGGCTGGTTCGGGCCACCGCCGCGCGGCTTGGCGCGTCGGCGCAGGACATCGAGATCATCGAGACCGAACCGATCTTCCAGGTTGCGACGCTGCGCGACTCTATTCGTCCCGTCCAGGCCGGTTATCAGATCCGTTTCTCGCAGTATGTGTGCAGCCTGGGATTCAACGCCATCCGCAACGGCGTTCTGGGATTCGTCACGGCGTCGCATTGCAGCACGAACCAGGGCAGCATCGATGGCACTGAGTACTATCAGCCGCTCAATCAAGTGGAGGGCGAGTTGATTGGCACGGAGACCGTGGATCCGCCGTATGTTCGCAACGGCAAGGGTTGTCCCAAAGGGCGGGTCTGCCGCAGTTCGGATTCGAACTTCGTCGCCGGCGCGGGTAGCGGCACTTTCGCGCTGGGCACCATCGCGAGGACGGCCGCGCCGAACACAGGTTCACTGGACGTCGTCGGGACGTTCACCATTACCGGCGAAGGCGCGGCGACAAGCGGACCAGTCAACAAAGTCGGGCGGACGACCGGTTGGGGACAGGGCAACGTCACACGAACCTGCACCAACACCGGCGTCTCCGGCAGCAATATCGTGCTGCTGTGCCAGACATGGGTCGAAAACAGGAATGCCGTCATCGCTCAGGGCGGCGACAGCGGTGCGCCGGTCTTCAGGATCGACGGGGGCACCAATGTGACGCTCCTCGGGAATCTCTGGGGCGGCAACTCGTCCGGCACGCAGTTCGTCTATAGCCCGCTTTCCGGGATCGAAGGGGAGCTGGGCGCGCTGCAGACGCAGTAAGCTGTTCGTCAGACACCGAGCCCGCGAGCGCGGCTGCTGAACCGCAGCCGCTCGCGGGGTCACGTCGATCGGCCATGAAACCTTCCGGCCGCATCGCGGCTTCGCCCCTTTTCGTTACCTGCCTGGTTCTGGCAACGGCTGCGGCTGTCCTCCTGGACGGAGAGCATCTGGCCGCGCGTCAACCGCAGAACGCCACCAAGATGGAGACACATGACGACCTGCTGCTGCGCGTCGAGCGTGCCGCGCCGGGATTTGGCGGCATGTACGTCGAGAAGGACGGGCGACTCGCGGTGTATCTGAAGGACCGCGCGCAATTACCCGCGGCTCGCGCAGCCATCGAGACCGTATTCGGTCCGGGCTCGATACCAGCAGCCGGCGCGCATGCGGTCACAGGTCAGTACACGATGTCCGAGCTTGCCGCGTGGACGCGGCGGGCCGGCCGGGTGTTGTCGCTGCCAGGGGTGGTATTCGTCGATCTGGACGAAGCCAGGAATCGCGTGGCGGTTGGCGTTGAGGACGACTCGAGAAGGCAGCCGGTTCAGAGGATGCTGGCGTCGCTGGACATTCCACGCGCCGCGGTCGTGGTCGAGACGACCGATCCGATAGAACCGGTCAAGCGTCATGCACGCTGAACCCGGGATAGATCAGGGATATGCCGAGATCCGTTCCGACGAGCATCGGCACGCCGGCCTGATGGGGCCAGCCGGATATCCGCGATTTGCTGCCGGTAGCGTTCGCCCCATTCGGCCGGCTTTTCGAACCGCTTGAGTTCGAGGCCGCACTGCCAGCGAGTGAGGAGCAGCGGAGCCAGATACTGGGCGCCGCGCGTCGCAGCGAAGGTTGGTGGACCAGACCGGGATCGAACCGGTGACCTCGTGAATGCCATTCACGCGCGCTCCCAACTGCGCCACTGGCCCACTTCTTGGGAAGAGCCGAACAAATAATGGTAGCCCACGGCCAGATGGGTCGCAACCGCGTCAGTACCTGCACGCGGTGATGACCCGCCCTGTCACGCGGTCGGTTTACGCTAACTAGCGCGGATTCACTTCCGTGGCGCGAACCCTGCGGGTTCGCGAGCGAGCCTGCAAGGCTCGCCCCACGAAATCCGCGCTAGGCGCATTCGAAAATGCGCTTAGTTTTGGCCGCCTTCGTGCGCCAGTGCCGGCGGCGCATGCTGCGGGCGGTGCGCCAGCGTCAGCCACTTCGTGAGCAGACGGGCGGCTTCGTCAGGCGTCGTTCCGTAGAACGGCATCATCGCCGTGGGGAGTCCCGGCGTGCGGCACAGTTGCGCGCGCCATCGGTTGCTGACGGGCGTGACCTCGATGTGGTACGCGCGCCCGCCAATCGTTTCGAGGAAGCGATGAATTGTCACGTGTCCTGGTTCCGGGGGAAGTGAAGCGGGATGAAATTCTACGCAGTCGTCGCCGTCGATCAAGCGAAGCGAGCCGCGAAGGCGCGTTCACACGTGGCGAATACGAGGTTTCTGCCGGATCTTCGCAGAAGAAATTTTCCTGCTGTCAGGTTCTCAACAGGATTTGCACTACCCGTCCACAGCTTTTCCACAGCGCACCGGTCCGTGCGGATCTGCACGGGTGGACGCGGGTAAAATGCAGCATCGCCCGATCATGCCTGTGTGGGTCAGATGTCTTGCCGCGCTGGTTCTGTGCGTCGCGGGCGCGAACCGGGCGCACGCCGCGGATGAGGCGACGCTCTTCCGCGTCTTCCTGCTCGACGGCACCTCGATTGTGACCTACGGTGAGTTCGCGCGCGTTGCGGATCAGGTCGTGCTCTCCATTCCGGTTGGCGGGACGGCTCAGGATCCGCGGCTGCAGGCGGTGACCCTGGCGGCGTCGCGCGTCGACTGGGAGAAGACGGATCGCCACGCCGCGTCAACGCGGTATCAGCGATATGTCGCGACGAGAGCTGAAGCCGACTACCGGCAGCTGACCGACGCGGTCGCAGGCGTTCTCAGCAACATCGCCCAGTCAACCGATCGTCCCAGCGCGCTCGCCGCCGCTGAACAGGCGCGGCGCATGCTGCTCGAGTGGCCGCGATCGCATTACGGATACCGCCAGCAGGACGTTCAGGAAATCGTCCGCGTCCTCGATTCCGCCATTGCCCGGCTGCAGGGTACCAGTCCGCCGCCATCGTTCCAGGCGGCATTGTTCACGGCGCCGGAGATGACGCTCGAGCCGCTGGCAGCCATGCCAGGTGCGACGGAGCAGCTGAGCCAGCTGCTGCGGATTGCGAACGGAACCAGAGATGTGACCGAGCGCGTCGCGCTCCTTCAATCCGCACGTGCGCTGCTTGCCGCTCCCGGGGGCGTCCCCGGCACGGATGCCGCTCGTCTTCGTCGCACAGTCGAAGAGCAGCTTCAGCGCGAGGCGTCCATCGATCAGCGTTACCTTCGCGTCAGCAGGGACCTGCTCGACCGGGCGAGCCGCTCGGCGGCCAAAGCGGATATCCGGAACGTCGAGCGCGTGATGGATCGGATCCAGAAGGAAGACAACAAACTGGGTTCTCAGCGGCCCGAGATCGTGCAGGCGCTCACCGCGTCGGTCCAGGCGCAACTGGACAACGCCCGCCGCCTTCGGCTCCTGCGCGATCAGTGGAAGAGCAGGCAGGCGATCTTCCGCGAATACCAGCGCGCCGTCGGCCTGGATCTGGTGCAGCTGGTCAAGGCAAGGCCGGCACTCGAATCCATCAAGAAACTCGACGGCCCGGACCCCGACCGGCTCGACTCGCTCAACCGGGTTCTGAGCGGCGGCACACTGCGGCTCGACAGGCTGCTGGTGCCGGAGTATCTCCGCAGCACGCATGAACTGGTCAAGGGCGCGTGGCGATTCGCGGAGACGGCTGCCGCCGGCCGTCTCAAGGCGGTCGCTGCGGCCGATATCGGAACCGCCTGGGAGGCATCATCCGCAGCGGCCGGCGCGCTGATGATGCTGTCGCTCGCGCAGAAGGAATTACGTGCCCTGACGGAGCCACCAAAGCTGCAGTGATTACTCCCCGCGCGACACGCCTGGTACGCGTCGGCGGTCTCCAGGCGTTTCGCGAGGCGGCGATCTCCCTGGCTGTTCACGGGGCGCCGCTCGACGCCCGTGACCGCCTCGTCGTCGTTCCGACGCGCGCCGCCGCCGAGCATCTCGTTCGAGGAATCGAAGATGCGACCTCATCCGGCGCGGCGATTCTTCCGGACTTCGCCACCGCATCCGAACTCGTGGCACGGTTTGCCGACCGGCTGCCGGCTTCACGGCGGGAGCTGTCCGCCGAGGAGCGCGAAGTCCTGCTGCGCGTGGCCTGCCGGACCGTCATCGGCGGCGGCATCGAACCGCCATTCCGCGTTCGCCCGGGACTGGTTGCCGAGATGGTCAGGTTTTACGACGACCTGCGGCGCTGTCAGAAGGACGTCGACACGTTCGAGCGGCTGGCGCTCAGCATGCTGGAGCCGGGTGCCGCAGACGACCGGGGTGCCCGTCAACTGGTTGAGCAAACGCGATTTCTTGCGGCGGTGTTTCGCGACTTCGAACGCCGGTGTTCCGAACAGGGCGCCGACGAGCACGAACTGCGGCGCCTGGTGGTCAACGAATCGCCGGCGCGGCCGTATCGCCACGTTATCGTGGCGGTCGCCGACCGGAGTGTCGATCCCTTTGGTCTGACGCCTGCCGACTGGGACCTCCTTGCGCGGGTGCCTGGGATTGAGAGCCTCGACGTCATCGTGACCGATCGGGTGCTCGCCGGCGCTCTGCACGAGCGGATGCACGCGCTGCTGCCGGGCATCCAGGAAGAGCGCTTTGATCCCGAGCGACCTCCTCGCCAGCCGTCGATCGCGGTTCCTGATTCCGGCCACGTGCTGTACGTCGTTCGCGATCGCGAGGAAGAGGTCGCGACGTTCGCTCGACGTGTGAAAGCGGCGCGAAGACTGGGACTGACCAGCACCCTCGACCGGGCGGCGCTCGTCGTTCATCAGCCGCTGCCGTACGTCTACCTGGCACGCTCGGTTCTCGCGTCCGCTGGTCTGGAATGCCAGCTGTTCGACACGCTGCCGCTGGCTGCCGAGCCGTACGCCGCGGCGCTGGACCTCGTATTGACGTTTGCAAGCTCCGGCTTCGCGCGCGTTCCAGGCATCCAGCTGCTGCGTTCGCCGCACTTCCATTTCAGTGCGGACGGCAAGCCGGTGACCGCCCGGGCCATCACGGCGCTCGATCGCGCTCTGACCGAGAGCGGCTACGCCGGAGATGCCGCGGCGCTCGGGCGGCTGGTCGACGCATTTTCGTCGCGTACGAATGGCGTGGTGCGCGCCGGACGGCTCTTTCAACGCATCGCCGGCGAGCTCGAACGACTGCGGTCACCAGCACCCGTCGATGAACACCTGTCAGTCGTTCTGGAGTTTCTGAGGACGCACGAGAACGTCCCAGGCGCTTCGGATCCGTTGCGCGTCCGTCACCTGCGGGCGCGCGGGGCGATTTTTGCGACGATCGCCTCGCTTCATCACGCGCACGAGCAGTTCGATCGCGCGCCCGTCGAGTTCGACGAAGTGGCGGCGCTGTTGCGCCGATGGATTGAAGGGCAGACCTTTGCACCGCGAACGGGCAATTCCGGAGTGCATGTGCTGGACTCTGCCACCGCCCGCTTCGGCAGCTTCGAACATATGCACCTCGCCGGGCTCGTCGACGGCGAGTGGCCCGAGCGTCCGCGACGGAACATCTTCTATTCGACCTCCATTCTCAGAGAGCTCGGTTGGCCGGCGGAACGTGATCGCATCGACGGCGCCCGCGCGGCGTTCGCCGATCTGCTCCGGTCGCCTCTCACCGAAGTGGCGGTTTCGGCATTTCTGCTGGAGCACGACGCCGTCGTCAGTCTCTCGCCACTCGTCGACGAGATCGATGCGAGCGTGCCGCGGCAGGAACGACCCGTTCCGGCCCTTCTGGTGTTCGACCATGAGGCGCTCACTCAGGAGACCGTCGTCACGACGATGCTGGGAGAACAGGGGAGGGAGTGGGCCGCTTTCAGGGCTGCGGCGAGTGGACGCGCGGACTTGAAGTTTCGAGGGTCAACCGGGCCGCATCAGCCTGCCGCATATTCGTTGAGCGGCCTGGAGCGTTATCAGGACTGTCCCTTCAGGTTTTTTGCGTCGGACGTCCTGCGCCTCGACGAGCCGGCCGAGGACGGCGCGGTGCTCTCGGCTCGCGCGCGCGGCCGATTCGTCCACGAGCTGCTGCAGAGGTTCTTCGAGGCGTGGGACGCGCGCGGAGAAGGCGTCATCACGCCCGGCCGGCTGGAAGCCGCGCGAGCGGTGTTCGCGGAGGTGGCCGAGCCGCTGCTCGCCCGGCTTTCGCCGGCCGATGCGTCGCTCGAGCGCGCACGCCTGTTTGGCTCAGCGCTGTCAACCGGCATTGTCGACGTCATTCTCGCGATGGAAGCCTCGCGGCCGGATCCGGTGCAGGAACGCTGGCTCGAGTATCGACTGGAAGGCGAGTTCTCGCTGGGCGGGGAGGAGCCGAGGCAGGTGCCGCTTCGCGGCGTCGCCGACCGCATCGATCTGCTCGACGGCAATCGCCTGCGTGTCATCGATTACAAGACCGGCTCTGCTCCGGAACGCGGGCGTGCCCTGCAGGTGCCGGTATACGCACTTTGCGCCCAGGAGCGCCTGCACGCCCGCGGCGGCAGTCCGTGGGCTGTCGAAGAGGCGCTCTACGTGTCGTTTGCCGGTAGAAAGTCCGTGGTTCGCGTGGCGACCGAGGACGACCAGGAGACGCTGGCCACCGCGAGGGAGCGGCTCTTCGGACTCGTCGATCAGATCAACGCCGGGGAATTCCCCCCCCGTCCGCACGATCCGATGATGTGCACGTATTGCGCGTATCCGTCCGTGTGCCGGAAGGATTATGTCGAGTAGCTATTCGCTCCCGTTCGACGAAGCGGAATCCGCGCCGGAGCGCGTCGCGGATCCCGATCGCGACGCACGGGAGCGATCCGTCGATCCACGCTACAACGTTGCGCTCGAGGCGTCCGCCGGCACCGGCAAGACGCGGGTGCTCGTCGATCGATACGTCAATCTGCTGCGCGCCGGAATCGATCCGGCGAACATTCTGGCGATTACCTTCACACGGAAGGCAGCGGCGGAGATGCGGGAGCGCATTCTGACGACACTGCGCGCCGCGGCCGAACGCGCAGAAATCCCTGCCGTCCGATGGCGCGAACTGCGCGACCGCACCGCCGACATCAACATCAGTACCATCGACGCCTTCTGCCTTTCGCTGCTGAGAGAGTTTCCTCTCGAGGCGGATTTGGATCCCGGATTCTCGATGGCCGACGACATGGAAGTACCGCGGCTGATCGAGGAGTCGCTCGACCGTGCGCTGCGCATCTGCCGCGCGGTCGCGCGTGAGGACGAGGCCGTGGCACTGGTGTTCGCGCAGCTGAGCGAGCGGCGGGCTCGCGCGGGTCTCGCCGCACTGCTGAACCGGCGCATCGTGGCTCCGGCAGTGCTCGATCGTTTCCTGGCGCGAGGTTCTTCCGACCTGACCGTCGGCTCGGTCGCGGCCGCAGGGGCCGCCACGCTCATCGGTATGTTCCGCGGGATGCCAGGTGGGCTCGAGCGCTTCCTGGAGACCGGACCGCCCGAGGCCGCGTTCGTGCTTCTGGCCGGGCGGCTGCAGGCTCTCGACCGTAGTGTCGACTCCGGTGTACCGGCGGATCCGGCCGCGGTCCATGCCGCCTTCGCTGCCTCTCGCGAGTATTTCCTGACGCAGGACGGCAAGCCGCGGAGCCGGCTCACGGTGCCGCGCGCGCGGTTCCCCTCCGCCCGGATCTGGGAGGTTCACCGTGATTTGGTCGTTCGTCATGGTGGCGAACTGCTGCGGGCCTGGCAAGGTTTCCGCCGCGACCTGAACGTGCTGGTGTCGCGCGGCGTGCGGCGCATGTTCGCGATCGCGGAGTCCGAATATCGCCGCACGCTGGACGCGCACGCGGTGCTGGACTTTCACGATGTCCTTCTCAAGGCGCTCCAGCTGTTGCGGCAGATGGAAGAATTTGCCCAGAGCCGGTATCGCCTTGAGGCGCGGTATCACCACGTGCTGGTCGACGAATTCCAGGACACCAGCCGCGCGCAGTGGGAACTGGTGGAGCTGCTTATTGCCTCGTGGGGCGAAGGGGCCGGCCTGGCTCACTCGGGTCCGCTGCAGCCCTCCGTCTTCATCGTCGGCGACCGGAAGCAATCGATCTACGCGTTTCGCGACGCGGACGTATCAGTGTTACGGGAGGCAGGCCGCCACCTCGAACAGTTACGACCGGATGGCGATGTCCGTCGAACGATTTCCAGGAGTTTCCGCGCCGTCCCAGCGCTGCTGGCTTTCGTCAACGATGTCTGCGCAATGCTCGACACTGCTCCCTCCCGCGCGGACGCGTTTCGCTACGAGGAAGGAGATCGGTTTCCGCTGGCAGCCGGGTTGGCTGACGGCTTGGACGGGAGCGATGACGCGCTGGGAATTGTGCCCGGCGATACCCCTGAAGCATGCGCCGAAGCTGTCGCGGATGAGATCGCCAGCCTCGTCGGCCGGGCAACCGTCAGAGATCGCGAAACCGGACTGAGGCGGTCGGCGCGCCCTGGCGATATCGCCGTTCTCTTCCGAACGCGCGAGACTCATCGTGAATTCGAGCAGGCTCTCGAGCGCCGGGGCGTTCCCGCGTACGTCTACAAGGGCCTGGGCTTCTTCGACGCGGACGAAATCAAGGATGTCCTCGCGCTCCTGCGATACCTGGCCGAGCCGACATCCGATCTCCGTGCCGCGGCCATTCTGCGGTCCGGCTTTGGCGGCGTCTCCGAGGAAGGGTTGCGCCGCCTGGCGCCGGGCCTCGCCAGTGCTCTGCAAGAGGACGAGCCGGAGGCGGCGACGGTCCTCGACGAGCACGATTGGGCGGCGATGGACGTCTCCCGGCGGAGCCTGCAGCGGTGGTGCGGCCTTGTGGATCGGATACCGCCAGCGGAACTGCTCGATCTGATTCTCGAGGAGTCGGCCTATGCCATCCGGCTGCGCGGCGTGCGGCTCGCATACGCCCGCGAAAACCTCAAGAAGATTCGCGCCATCATCCGCCGAATCCAGAACCGCGGCTACGCAACGATGGGACGGATCGCCGACCATCTCGATCGTCTGGCCGTCGGCGATGAGCCCAACGCGGTGATCGACGCACTCGACGCGGTGAGCCTGATGACGGTTCATGCCGCCAAGGGCCTCGAGTTCCCCGTGGTATTCGTTGTCAACGTCGCCCGCGGGACCGGCACCCGGCGGGACGCCATCCGCATCGCCGGAAACCCGGCTGGCGATGCCATTTCGGTTGCCGTGGGCGACTATCGCTCCGACGCAGACGACGACGATGGCGCCCGTGAGCGCGAGGAAACCAAGCGTCTTCTATACGTGGCGCTGACCCGCGCTCGGGATCGCCTGTACCTGAGCACGGCGCTGAAGGATGGGCGGGTTCAGCCCGGGAGGGGGAGTCTCGCCGACGTCTGGCCCCCGTCGCTTCTTGACATATTCGTCGCCGGCTACGGGGGCGCCGATCATAT
Organism: Vicinamibacteria bacterium; assembly: GCA_025938035.1. The sequence continues at coordinate 31,289 of JAICQE010000001.1, read as the reverse complement.
GGATTGGAGTGGAACGGCCGGCACGGTCCACCGGTTTCGGGTCGTGAAGGCTGCTCCGGCCGCGATTGGCGGCTGTCCGCCGCATTCGCCGTTGGCGACGCCCGAATCGGATTTCGAACCCGTCGCGGAGTCCACTGCCGTTCGCACCAGCGTGGCGGCCGTTGTCGCGGCGGAACCGCTTCTGATCGCCGAATACGGAAGCGCACTCTCCCTGCCGCGCCGTAGCGGCGAAGCCGCGAAGACGGACGATGTGCTCATCGGGCTTCTCGTCCATCGCCTGCTGCAGCGATTCGGCGTGACGCTCGAGGTCGAAGACGAAGTGCTCGCCGCTGCGGTCACCGGATTGCTGCGGCGAGAGCATACTGACGCGGCGTTCGATCCGGGGATCGTTGGAGAAGTCGTTGTGCGCTTTCGCGCGTTTCGCGATCGTTCCGAGCTCAAGAAGCATTACGAAGCGGGCGCCGTCTTTCACGAGGTGCCATTCAGCTTGGCCGCCGACGGGCAGATTATTCGCGGTGCGATTGACTGCCTCATCCGGCTCGGCGATGGTTCGATCCGCATCCTGGAGTTCAAGACCGGTCGCCGGCGCGACGAGCATGTGCTCCAGGCCGAGATCTACAGGCGCGCTGCGGAGACGATCTTCGCTGACACGGTTACCGTTGACGTCGTGTATGCCCTGGATGCCGTCAACTCCTGACGGTTTGCTCGCCCTGGCGCAGAAATGTCTCGCGTTGCGATCCGCTGTAGATCACAATAGCCGCACCTTGGAACCAGATGGAGCTTCCCGCAGTCTAACCAAACAGATGCACATCGCTCCTACGCCCGCACGCCACCGCGCCGCAGCAATGACGTTGCTCGCCCTGGAAACGATGCCGTGCGGCTGTGTGGCCGGCGTGTATCAGGCGCGCCCGTCCGTCGTCGAGGTCGAGTTCGTCGAGGCGAAGGGACCCCACTGTGTGTTTACCCGTCACCGTACGGGTCACGTGACGCGCCTCGGGGTCCCCGAAGCGCTGGTTGCAGACACCGGCGAAGCGCTCGTCTGACGGCCGTCGCGGCAAGGGTCCGGGCGCCAGCACGACGAATTAGCCCAGCTGGCCCATTTTTGGGCCGAATTGCGCATTGCCCCGCCGCATCCCATCCCATACAATCAGCTTTGGGGGTTTTATTGACGACCAAAGAGGAGACCCGAGTGGCGTTGACCTGTCCCAGTTGTGGGAACGATCAGAATTTTCTCGTGAAGACCTTGCAGATGCACGTCGTGCATCTGGAGGATTCCCGGGTCGAAGTGTCGGAAGAAGAACGCCCGCAGGTGCTCGAAGTGCTCTGTGACGAGTGCGAGACGGCGCTGAATCTCGACGAGATGGACGAGACGATCCAGAAGGAACTACGGCTGACGCTGGGCGCCCGCTAATTCAATCCTCGACCTCCTCGAAGTAGTCGCATTCAGGACAAACCCATTCGCGCTGCACGGTCGTACGTGTCTGCGTCGTGCCGGGAATGCGATCGGTGATCTGCGATTCGCGCAGCCGCATGATCTCGCCGCACATCGGACACTCCCTTCCGGCCATTGACTTCTCCTCGAGCGATCCCTATCGTACCCCCAGTCCGATGCGGGGGCACACACATCGAGGCCACAGGCCTCAGGGCTCGGGCCACAGCGGCGAACCGGTAGCCGTGATGACGCGTGACGATTCACGTCAGGACGTCAACTGCTTCGCTGACGAAGTCATCATCGATTTCCCGTCGGTGGCGCCGGCGGTCGAGCGCATCAGGCGCTCGTTCCTGGCCGACGAACGTCCCGACACGCTGCGTGCCTCCGTCGAGCTGACCGACAGTGAAGCCGCGCGCGGCATCACCATCCCGTTCAGCGTACCTGTCCAGTGCACGTGCGGCGAGTGCGGTGGGCGCGGCGAATCGTGGACTGAAACCTGCGCGAGGTGCCGCGGCTGCGGGTTCCAGGTTATTCGACATCCCGTCCAGGTGACGGTCCCCGCCGGCGTTCGTGACGGCGCGCGGTTCTGCTTCAGCGTGACGCAGCGGCCCAACCGATCGACGCGCGTCGAGCTCTCGGTCGCTGTCGCGGCGGCCCGCTGATTTCTCTGCTCCTGTAGTGTCCGCCTTCAGGCGGACCTTCTCGTCCGGCTGAAGCCGGACACTACGATCGCCCGGAAGCTACACTAACGCCGTGGAGCGGCACGTCAATCTGCTCGGCACGCTTGCCACGCTGTGGGGCGCGCTGGCCATGCTCGTCGGCGTGTCGATGCTGCTGCTGGCCGCGGGCGCATTGGCGGAGCTGCTCGCCCCGGTTGCCAACCGCGTGGACTTTGCCGCCAGCCTGACAGCGGCAGTGTTCGTCCTGATCGGGGTCTTTGCGCTCGCCTGGGGCGGCGCGCACATCTGGGCCGCCGTGCTGTTGAAGCGGCGCCGGGCCCTGGGACGCTTCCTCTCCCTCGGCCTTGCCATCGTCAACCTTCTCGTTCTTCCTTTCGGCACCGCGTTTGGCGCCTACGCGCTTTGGGTGCTCCTGCGAGACGACGGGCGCCGATTGTTCGAGCCGGCACGATAAGATCGGTTCATGGCACTCCAACCCGACCGCGACGCGGTGCTGAATGCGCTCCGCGCGGTCGTCGACCCCGACATCCGCCGGGACATCGTGACGCTCGGCTTCGTGAAGGATCTCTCGATCGATAGCGGCCGAGTCGCCTTCACCATTGAACTGACGACGCCGGCATGCCCGGTCAAGGAACAGCTTCGCGAGCAGGCGACGAACGCCGTGCGCGCGGTTTCCGGCGTCAGCCAGGTGGACGTGCAGCTGACGGCGAACGTGCGCTCGGCGCTGGCTCCCGAGACCGGCCGTCCGCCGCTGCCGGGCGTCAAGAACGTGATTGCCGTTGGCGCCGGGAAAGGCGGCGTGGGCAAGACCACGGTAGCTGTGAACCTCGCGCTCGCCCTCGTGAAGTGTGGCAGCCGCGTCGGCGTCCTCGACGGCGACATCTATGGTCCGAACGTTCCGTTGATGCTCGGCCTGAATACACAGCTGACGACGGACGGGAAACAGATCGTGCCGGCTGAGAAATACGGCCTGCAGGTCGTGTCGATCGGATTCCTCACGCAGGATGACGCGCCGATCATCTGGAGAGGACCGATGCTCCACGGCGCGATCCAGCAGTTCTTCCGCGAAGTGGCGTGGAAGGACCTCGACTACCTGATTGTCGATATGCCGCCGGGCACTGGTGACGTGGCGCTGAGCATGAGCCAGACGGTGCCGGTGGTCGGCTCGATCGTGGTGACGACGCCGCAGCAGGTGTCGTTGTCGGACAGCCGCCGCGCGGTCCGGATGTATCAGAAGCTGAATATCCCGCCGATCGGTATCGTGGAGAACATGAGTTATTACCAGTGCACGAACTGCCATCACGAAGCGGACATCTTCGGCCACGGTGGCGGCGAAGCGCTGGCAGCGGAGCTGCAGGTGCCGTTTCTCGGACGCCTGCCGGTCTACCAGCCGATCCGCGAGGGCAGCGACGCCGGCGTGCCGCTCGTGGTGGCCGAGCCATCATCGGCCGCCGCGAAGGCGTTCCTCACGCTGGCTGAACGCGCCGCGGCGCAGGTGTCGATTGCCGCCCACCGTACGGCGGAAGCAAATCGCGGGAAGATTCCGCTGATTCCGGTGCGTTAGTTCGCCGCTACGATCACCAGTGACCTCCATCGGCCTGCCATTTACCAAGCACACGCTCGCCAACGGGCTCGACGTCATCGTCCACGAATCGCGTCAGGTGCCTGTCGTGGCGGTGAACATCTGGTATCACGTCGGCTCCAAGAACGAACGGCCCGGGCGGACGGGGTTCGCGCATCTGTTCGAGCATCTGATGTTCGAGGGGTCGGAGCACCATCCGGCAGGCTACTTTCCGCCGCTCCAGCAGGCCGGTGCGCTGCTGAACGGATCGACGAATACGGACCGCACGAATTACTGGGAGGTCGTGCCGACGAGCGCCATCGATCTGGCGCTCTGGATGGAATCGGATCGGATGGGGTACCTGCTGCCGGCGGTGACGCCGGAACGATTCGAGACGCAGCGCGATGTTGTCCTCAACGAGCGCCGTCAGAATTACGAGAACCGCCCGTACGGCATGGCGATGATGGCGATCAGCGCCACGCTCTATCCGCCGGAACATCCGTATCACTGGATGACGATCGGCGCGTCGGAGGATCTCCGGGCGATGCGCCTCGATGACGTCCAGGCGTTCTTCAGGACGTACTACCATCCGGCAAATGCGTCGCTGGCTCTGGCCGGCGATATCGAGACAGCACGAGCGTTCGACCTGGCCGAGCAGTACTTCGGCGAGCTGGCGCCGGGGCCGAAACCCGAACGTGTGAGGGCCAGCGGGTCGCTGACGCGGGAACATCGACTGCTGCTCGAAGATCGCATCGAGCTGCCGCGCGTGTACATGGCGTGGCATTCACCGCCAATGTTCGCTGACGGTGACGCGGAGATGGATCTGCTGGCCGATCTGCTGGCCAACGGGAAGACCTCCCGGCTGTATCGAACGCTCGTCTACGAGCGGCGCATCGCCGTTGACGTGTCCGCGTATCAGGGGTCGCGCGAGCTGGCGAGCTACTTCCTGATAGCCGCCACGGCAGCGCCGGGACAATCGCTGACCGACATCGCGTCCGCGATCGACGCCGAGCTGCAAATCGTGATCGACAAAGGTCCGTCGCCGGCGGAGATGCAGCGCGCGGCGGCGCAAATCGAGGCGCACTTTCTCTACCGGCTTCAGACCGTCGGCGGGTTTGGCGGGAAGTCCGACCAGTTGAACGCCTACAACACCTACTGCGGCGATCCGGCGTACTTTTCACGCGACGTGGCCCGCTATCAGGAGGCGACCGAGGAGCGTGTGCGGGCGGCCGCGGCGCGCCTGCTCCGGTTCGACGCCCGCGTTCTTCTCAGCGTCGTTCCGCACGGACGGGAGGCGCTCGCGCTCGCCGGCTCCGATCGCATCGCGGTGTCGTGATGGCCATCGATCGTTCGAGGCCGCCCGGCGTAGGGGCCGATCCTGCCTTTCGCTTTCCGAGCATTGTTCGCCACTCGCTGTCGAATGGACTCGACCTGCGTACCGTCGAGCACCGGGCCGTCCCGGTTGTGACGATCGTCGTCCAGGTCGAAGGGGGATCGGGCGCCGATCCGAGTCACCAGGAAGGGCTGGCGGCAATTACGGCGGACATGGTCGACGAGGGCACTGGCTCGCTCAGCGCCATTGACGTATCCGATGCGATTGCCAGGCTCGGCGCTGAGTACGACGTGGACGTTGGGGCGGACGTCACGACGTTGTCGCTCACGACGCTGGCGCGGTTCGCTGAACGCGGCATGTCGCTTCTCGCGGATCTGGTGATTCGCCCAAGCCTGCGCGAGGCTGACTTCCAGCGGGTTCGCCAGCTGCGGCTCGATCGCTTACGCCAACTGAAAGACGTCGCACCGGCCGTCGCGGAGCGGGCGTTTCTGCGCCTGGTGTACGGCGAGCATCCCTATGGCCATCTGGCAATAGGCACGGACTCCGCGCTTCGTTCGCTGACCGTGGACGACGTGGCTGGATTTCACCTGGGCCGGTTCGTTCCGCTGCAGTCGACGCTGATCGTTGCCGGCGACATGACGCATGAGGAGATGCGTGCGCTGGCGGAGCGGGTATTCGGGGGCTGGGAGGATCGGCCCGTGCCCGTCGCCTGGGGCCGGGCCAGCGAAATAGAACCGGCGCAGGATGCAGGCGTTCGACTGGCGCTCGTGCCACGGGAAGGCGCGGCTCAGTCCGAGCTGCGCATCGGCCATCTGTCGGCGCGGCGGAACACACCGGATTATCCGGCGCTCCTCGTGATGAACTCCGTATTGGGCGGACAGTTCGTCAGCCGGGTGAATCTCAAGCTTCGCGAGGAGAAGGGTTTTACTTACGGCGCGCGCACGGGTTTCGACTGGCGCCGGGGCCGGGCGCCATTCTCGCTGTCTGCCAGCGTGCACACGGCGGCCACAGCGGAGGCGATCCAGGACGCCCACGCGGAGCTGGAGGGACTTCGCGGATCCCGGCCGGTGATCTCCACGGAGTTGGCCCTGGCGAAGGCGTCGCTGACGAGGGGGTACCCGCGCAACTTCGAGACCGCTGGCCAGGTGGCCAGGGGGGTCGCTCAGCTTGCACTCTATGGCCTGCCCGACACGTATTTTCAGGAGTTCGTGCCGAAAGTGAACGCCGTTTCCGGCGACGACGTAACCAGAGTGGCCGCTGCTTACCTGGATCCGTCGAGGCTGACGACGCTTGTGGTTGGCGATCACCAGGCTGTTATTGACTCGCTGAGCCGGCTGTTCGGCAACCCGGTCCTGATGTCACCTGAGGTGTGAAACAGGCCGCCGGGAGACTGGGCGGGCGTGCTAGGCTGATTCCTTCGCAAGGGTTTTATGGACGTGTCAGAGCGCGCACCCGACCTCGATCCCGACCGCGGGCTCGACCGAGTCACCAGTCTTGGTGTGGTCATCGGGATCGCGTCGGCCGTTGTGGCTGGTGCCACCATCTGGCTCGTGGTCACAGACCCGGTGACCGTCGCCAGCGCCATCGAAAGCGGCGAGGTGTCACCGCTCGTGAAGCGCCTCGCCGAGGTTCTCTACGACGCCCTCGCCGGACTGCTGGCCTACCTCTGACTCTGACGCCCTCGCGCGCTTGCCCACCGTAGCGGCGGAGCCCGAAGGCGGGCCGTTACAGGCGCGCCCTCAAGAACCGCGTCAGCACATATCCATCAAAGTATTTGAACGGGAACAGGCCCGTACTGTAGTGGCCACAGCGCAGGAAGGCCGTTTCGTGCGGCAAGCCGCGCCGCTCGAACTCGTTCACCAGGATCACCGACAGATCGAGCGGGAACGTGAGGTCGTAGGCCGCGTAGACGAGCAGCGTCTGCGTGCTGGCGACCCGGTCCAGATACGACCAGGGACTGATTGGACGCCACAACTGCCGCAGTTGATCGAGGTCGATATGGCCATTGAGGCCGTGTCGCACGTGCTGGGTAGAGAGGCCACGCCAGACGACGTCGGCAAACCACGGCGACACATGATTCAGCGCTTGTGCGCGGATCAACGGCTCGTGCGCTGACGTCAACAGCGACAGGCACGATCCGAGGCTCGTGCCGACGATGCCGATCCGCTCGAACCCCAGCGACGCAAGCCATGCGACCGCCCGTCTCGCGTCGAGCACCGCCTGCCGGCACACCTGCACGGTCCGCGCGATGTTCGCGCTGACGATGTAGTCGGCGCGCGTCAACTCCGGCGGCATGCGCACGTCGTGGTAAGGGAGGCTGAGACGCAGCGCCGAAACGCCGAAACGCGCCAGCACGCGCGACAGACCGATGTGACCTGCGGCGTCCGAGTTCCATTGCGGCAGGACGACCACGGCGCGCCCGCGGTGTGCCATCCGCGTCATGCGCTCGTCGCCGGCGGCGGGAAACCACCTCCCGGTCACCACGTTGTTCTCCGCGTGTGGCGTCGTCAACGCGCTGGGAAACGTCAGTGTTCCGGCCTCGCCCTTTGCCCGGCGGCCGGAATCGCCGGGGGTGAACGCGTAATCGTTCGACGGCGGCGCATGGAAAAACGCCGGCGTGTCGCGCATCACCTCGTCGACCCATCGCTCGATGTGCGCATCCGGCGCTCCGGGGCCGTTGCCGTTCGTGCCGGGAATCCAGTCAACGCCCCACTCGAAGGGGCGCACGAGGCGATCCTTCGTGGAGAACGCGATCCGCTGCTCCCAGGCGTGAAAAAATCGCGCAAACATGGACGCCGCCTACCGGCTCGGGTTCGGGCGCAGAAGCGATTCGACTGCCGCCGCGACGGCGAGCAGATCGCCGGTCCGGTTGCGCCCGCCGGCCAGTTGCGCGCCGATCGGCAGGCCGTCCGTGGTTGCGCCGCACGGAATCGTAATCGCCGGATGTCCCGTGATGTTGAACAACTGGGTAAGCCTCAGGGTGATGTTGCGGACCGGTTCCTCAACCGAGCCGATCTTTACCGCCAGCGCGCCCAGCTTGACGGCAGGCACGGCGAGCGTCGGCAGCAGCAGCGCGTCGCGCCGCACGAGCGTGGCGTCAACCTCATCGATCAGGACGTCGCGTCCCCTCAACGCGCGGAGGTAGTCTTCCGCCAGGATGTACCGGCCCATCTCCAGACGGAGGCGGACGTTCGGGTTGTAGTCCTCCGCATGGCTGTCGAGCGTCTTCGCATGCAGAGCAGCCGCCTCGGACAGGACGATGTGGAGATAGATCGGCGCGATATCCCCGGCGTGAGGAACCTGAACCTCCTCGAGTGCCGCGCCGGCCGCGGTCAATGCCTTGCAGGTCGTCTCGAACGCGGCCGCGACCTGCGGGTCGAGCAGCGTCGTGAAATAGCCGCGCAGAACGCCGATCCGCAGCCCGTTCGCGTTCCGCGGTGAGCCGTTCGATGGCGCCCGCCCGCACAGTACGTCGTGGACGATTGCCGCGTCCTCGACCGAGCGGCACAGCGGGCCGACGTGATCCATCGTCTTGCTCAATGGAAAGACGCCGCCTATTGGCACTTCGTCGAGAGAAGGCTTCAGGCCGACGAGGCCGCATGCGGCGGATGGAATACGCACGGATCCACCCGTGTCGGTGCCTATCGACGCGTACGCCATCCCGTCCAGCACGGACGCTGCCGACCCGCCCGACGATCCCCCCGGCGACCGGTTTGGATCGAGCGGATGTCTGACCAGCCCGAACGCCGAGTCTTCGTTCGTCGTGCCGAACGCAAACTCGTGCAGGTTCGTTTTGCCAAGGAAGACGGCGCCGGCCTCCCGCAAGCGGGCGACAACAGGCGCGTCGTGGGGGGCGACGTGTCCATGACGGACCTTGCTCGCTGCGGTCGTTGACACACCGTCGAGATCGATGATGTCCTTCAGCGAAATCGGCACGCCATGGAGCGGACCACGGTCGCGCCCGCTCTTGAGCTCGGCGTCAGCCTGTTTTGCCTGCGCCAGCGCTTGATCGGCGAGTACGGTGATGTACGCGTTGATCGCCGGATTGCGTTCGGCGATACGTTCCAGGCAGTCCGTGGTAGCGGTTTCAGCCGTCAACTCGCCCGAACGAATCGCGCGGGCCAGCTCCGCGATCGTGCGTGCGCTAGCGGGCATCCGGCGGCGTCGAGGTGCGAGTCGGCTCGCCCGTGGCGTCGAAATTCCAGTCGGCACTGCGCAGCGCCGATGTCGATCGCGCCAACGCTTCGAGGAGGGGACGCAGGCCGGCAAGATTGCGGCGATCGGCATCCTGGATGGCCGCGTCGAGCCAGGTCTTGATCGTCATCTCAAGGTTATATCTTATCTGCCCTGTGAGACAGACCAAGATCATCGCGACCATCGGTCCCGCTTCCGAGAGTGGCGACGTCATTCGCGCGCTCGTGGACGCCGGCGTGGATGTCTTTCGCCTCAACTTTTCGCACGGGACGCACGCGTCGCACGGCGCCACGATCAAGCGTATCCGTACGGCGTCCGCGGCGTCGGGCCGGCCTGTTGCGATCCTTCAGGATCTCAGCGGACCGAAGATTCGTACCGGACGCCTCGCCAGTGCCCCCGTGAAGCTGACGGCCGGCGAGCGACTGGTCATCGCGGTCGGAGATGACCCTGGCAGAGCGGGACGAATTACGACCACCTACGCCGAACTGCCGAGCGCGGTCCATCCCGGCGACACGCTGCTGCTCGACGACGGGCGCATTCAGCTCAGAGTGGACGAGACCAGCGCCACCACGATTCAGACGACGGTCATCGACGGCGGCGAGCTCGGCGAGCGGAAGGGGATCAACGCGCCCGGAGCCGACCTTCCCGTGACAGGACTGACCGGCAAGGACGCTGAGGACCTCAGGTTCGGCGCAGCCGCAGGCGTGGACTTCCTCGCGCTGTCGTTCGTGCAGCGGCCAGCGGACCTTGAGCAGGCGCGCGCAGCGCTTGACGATGCGGGCGCGGCGAGCCTGCCGCTGGTCGCCAAGCTCGAGCGGCCGCAGGCGGTGGCGCACCTGGCCGAGATCCTGCGCGCCAGCGATGCGGTGATGGTGGCACGCGGTGATCTGGGCCTCGAGCTTCCGCTCGAACGCGTGCCGCGCATCCAGAAGCAGACGACCCGGGAAGCCCGCGCTCTCGGCATTCCGGTGATTGTGGCGACGCAGGTGCTCGAATCGATGCGCACCGAGCTTCGACCCACGCGTGCGGAAGTCAGCGACGCCGCGAACGCGGTGGCCGATGGGGTTGACGCCATCATGCTGGCGGGCGAGACGGCAATCGGGGCGCATCCGGTGCGCGTGGTTGAAACGCTCGATCGGATCATTCGTGATGCCGAGCTGCTGCCGGGTCCCAGTCAGGAAGCGGCGGCGGACGGCCGGACGCTGCCGCCGCATGGCCGCGCGATCTGTGAGGCCGCGGTGACGCTGGCGCAGCACGCATCCGCCTCTGCGATCGTCGCGGTCACGCGCGGAGGCAAGACCGCGCGATTCTTGTCTGCATTGCGGCCGGAGGTGCCGATCGTGGCCGTCACCAGCGAGGATCGGATCGCGCGCCGGCTGATGCTGTCGTGGGGTGTGGTTCCCGTCGTCGCGGATCTGAGCGGAGACGTCAATGCCGTGGCGACGCGGTTAGGGCAGGAGCTCGTCGGGCGCGGTCGCGTGCCTCCGGACTCGGTCGTCGTGTTGGTGAGCGTGACGCCCGATCCCGCTCCCGGTCCGTCGAATTTCCTCAAGGTTCAGCGCGTCCATGGCTAAGGGCGCGACTCCAGGTATTTTTTCAGCTCGCCGAGCGACGCAGTGAAATTCGTGGCGAGGATCTCGTAGTAGCGCGTCCACCGACGGCTGTTCTCCCAACCGGACTGCCGGACGCGCAGTACCGCCCGCCCCCCAAGGTCGGTGCAGCCCGCTTCGAGCGCCATCGGTCCGATCGGTTCGCCGTCGGGCGGCAGCCAGTACGCATCGGCGACGAAAAACTCGCGACCCGGCTTGAATTCGACGACCGTTCCGCGAAACGCGCCGCCAAGCCGCCCGAGCACGTCATCGGTCCAATCCGTCGCCGGCCACTCGACCGCGTAGCTGCCGAACGCCCGTGGAAGACAGAGCGAGCGCGTGACATGCCACCACGACGCAAGATCCTCCGCATTGAAGAAGGCGTCGAGAATGCGGGCCGGTGCGGCCTCAATCGCGAGGCTGTGGTCGAAGTCGCGCATGGGAAAATGATCGCATCATGGACTCGCAGCCGCTCGCCTACCTGGATCCCGGATTTCTCGAAAGCGAAGAAGCGCGTCCGATTCGCATTCTTGCGGAGTATCTCGAGCCCCTCGACCGCTTCAAGGCGCAGAACATCCAGGACACCGTCGTGTTCTTCGGGTCGGCGCGGATTCACAGCCGCGAAACAGCGGAACAGGCGTTGGAACGACTCGAGAAGCGCGCCGGGCGCCGCGCCACGGCTGAACACGAGGCGCTCGTGGCCCGCAGCCGGAAAGCGGTTGAATGGTCCCGCTACTACGAGGAGGCGCGCGAACTGGCCGGACTCCTGACGACGTGGTCGAATTCGCTGGAATCCACACATCACCGCTTCGTCGTCACCTCCGGCGGTGGTCCCGGGATCATGGAGGCAGCCAATCGCGGTGCCTACGAAGCCGGCGGCAAGACAATCGGCCTGAACATCCGGCTGCCGTTCGAGCAGGGCGCCAACCGCTACATCACCGAGGGACTGCATTTCGAATTCCACTACTTCTTCATGCGCAAATTCTGGTTTGCGTATCTGGCCAAAGCGCTCGTCATCTTCCCCGGCGGGTTTGGAACGCTGGACGAGATGTTCGAGATCCTGACCCTGATGCAGACCGAGAAGCTGGAGAAGCAGATTCAAATCATTCTCTACGGCACCGACTACTGGGATCCGATCGTGAACCTCAAGCCGATGGAGGACTGGGGGGCGATCACACCCGGCGACATCGAGCTCGTCCAGCGCGCCAACACGCCGGCGGAGGCGTTCGAGCTGCTCAAGACGCACCTGACCGAACATCATCTGATGCCGCCGACGACCCAGGAGATGAAAGCGCCGGGCATCGCGAAAACGCGTTCTTAGCGCACATTGCGTGGGGCGAGCCTTGCAGGCTCGCCTCGCGAACCCGAAGGGTTCGCGCCACGGAATCAAACCCGTGCTAATAGAGAAGAAACGGACGGCGCAGATCCCGGAAGGCCGCTTCGTCCGTGCGCCAGCTGTCCGCGATCGCTGTGGGCGCCAGCCCCGCTTCGACCTGTTGCCGCAGCGTGTCCGACCCGGCCAGGATGTCGATCGGCAGCTTGTCGTGCTCGTATTCGTACGGCGGCTGCCGCCAGGAAAACTTCCCGGGATTCGTACGCCGGAACATCTGAATCAACGCCGCTCCGGTCAGCACCGGCCTGAACGTCGCGCGGTCCGTGACGTGGATCTGACAGCCGCCGCAGGTGGTCTTCGCATGTTTCTGAAAGGTCGGTTCGAACACCGCCGGACGGAAAAACGCACCCGGCAGCCCCAGCTCGTTCATCTCGCGGGCGAAGCGCTCCGCGTCGATCCACGGCGCGCCGACGAGCTCGAATGGCCGCGTTGTGCCGCGCCCCTCCGAGAGCATCGTGCCTTCGAACAGCACGGTGCCCGGATAGACCACCGCCGCGTCGAGGGTCGGCATGTTGGGAGATGGCATTACCCACGGCAGACCGGTCTCGTCCGCGTACATGTTCCGCTGCCATCCGTCCATCCGAGCCACGTCGAGCGAGGCGCCCAGGCCGAACGACTCGTTGAACAGCCTGGCCAGCTCGCCGATTGTCATTCCATGGCGCATCGGGATCGGGAACAGGCCGACGAACGACTCGTAGTCGCGGACGAGCGTCTGCCCCTCGACGTCGTTGCCGTTGATCGGATTCGGCCGGTCGCAGACGATCGCCGGCACGCCGTGCTTCCCGCAGGCGCGCAGGCAGTTCGCCATCGTGTAGATGTAGGTGTAGATGCGCGCGCCGATGTCCTGCAGGTCGATGACGAGGACGTCGAGCCCTTTCAGCATCTCGGACGTCGGCTCGCGTGTCTCGCTGTAGAGCGAGTACACCGGCACCCGCCGCGCCGCGTCGTCGCCGTGCGGCGTCTCGATCATGTTGTCCTGCACGTCCGACCTGAAGCCGTGCTGCGGGCCGAATATCGCCGCCAGCGTCACGCCCTCGGCTTCGGCAAGCCGATCGACGATGTGCTGGAAGCCGCGGTCGATTGACGCGTGGTTGCAGACCACCCCGACGCGGCGGCCGCGTAGCTTGCCGGACGAAAGGAGCGCGTCGGAACCGAGCCGGACGCAGGAGGAACTGGACTGACGAGGCATGCGCATCATTATCCAGCGCTCAGATTACAGATGAGCTGAGAATCACCTCTACCGCGAAGCTCGTCCTCACCGTATACTCATCGCCTCGACCCTTCTACCGACAACTGTTTTTGCGCCGATAGAGGAGCTATGCCTTACATCCCGCGCGGATGGCGGCTCTCTGCTGCTGTGTTCGTCGTGTCGCTGTGCGCGTTCGGGGCCGGCACCGCTTCAGCTCAGGAGTTGCGGCCGAGCCTGAGAATACCGACCACCATCGCGAGCGTCGCCGCCGCCGCCGATTGGGCGTCCACGTATCACGCGATGACCAACTATCACGTCCGCGAAACGAACATCTTCCTGCAGCCGTTCCAGAGGTCGCCGGGGAAGCTCGTGCTCGTGGGCGCGGCCATCGACGCGGCGACCTTTACCGCGTGGAATACCGTGATCGGCCCGCGGCATCCGAAAGTTGCGGCGGCAGGGATGTGGGCAATGGCCGGCTTCCGCGCCTACCTGGTCGTTCACAACCTCCGCAACACGCAGAAGGCGTTGCCGCGGTAAAAGCGCTCCGGTCCGCCCCCCTTTTCGGGCCGGTCCGCCTGAAGGCGGACACTACGTCGTTTGTGGAGCGATAATTCCGCAAGCGAGGAGGCTGTCCGTGAACGGCAAACGACTAATCCTTTCGACCGCGGCTTTCGCGGCGATCTTCGGTCTGACCACCGCCATTGGCGTGCGCGCGCAGAGTGGGCGCGCGGCGCTGCCTGATTGGACGGGTGTCTGGGCCATGCAGGGCAACACGATATTCGATCGCGCGAGCGTCCAGCCGCCCAACGGCCGCGCCGGCGAGCCTGGCGTGCGCGAGTCGCCGCCCTATACCGACGAGTGGGAAGCCAGATACCGGCGCAACATCGAGCTGGTCAAGCAAGGCAAGTTTCCTGATCCCGTCAGCACCTGCGGCACGCCGCACGGATTCCCGCGCATCATGAACGTGCCGGACGTATACGAGTTCGCCGTGACGCCAACGGCGGTGTACGTCATCGCTGAAAACGGCCCGAACGTGCTGCGCATCTACACGGACGGCCGCAAACATCCGGCGCCCGAGGATCTCTGGCCGACCTACAACGGTGCGTCGGTCGGCCACTGGGAAGGCGATACGCTCGTCTTCACCACGATCAGCCTCAAGGGTTCCAAAGACAACGACGTCATCGTCGACCGCACGGGTCTGATTCTGAGCGACGCGAGCCGCGCGACCACGCGCCTGCGCAAGGTCGACGAGAAGACGATGGAAGCGGAGATCCTCGTCGAGGACGCCAAGGCGCTGAAGGGGCCCTGGAAGGTGACGAAGCGGTACGTGAAGCAGCCGCCGGGCACGTGGGCGTGGGACTATGCGTGCGCGGAGAACAACCGCAATCCGATCGATCCGTCGGGCAGGACGTTGACGCTCGGTCCGGACGGCAAACAGCTGGACATGTTGCTTCCGCCGTGTGGGGCGAGCCTTTCCGGATCGCCTCGCTAACCCGATGGGTTCGCGCCACGGGCGACTATCATCAGGAGGCCGATTGTGAATCGACGAACTCTTCTGGTTATCGCGGTCGCGATTTCCCTCGCGGTGCCTGTTCTCGCCCATCACTCCGCGTCGATGTTCGACGACGCGAAGGTCGTGGAAAAGAAGGGCACCGTGAAGGAACTGCAGTGGACGAACCCGCACATCTGGCTGCAGGTCGTCTTCGAGGAGAACGGAACGAAGACGGAGTGGAGCCTCGAAGGCGGAAGCCCGAATACGCTCTCGCGTCAGGGCTGGCGCGCGACGACCTTCAAGGCCGGCGACATCGTGACCGTCCGCTTCAATCCGATGCGTGACGGTTCCGCCGCCGGTCTCTTCATCGGCGCGAAGTTCGAGGCCGACGGCAAGACGATTGGCCGCTGGCAATAAAACGTCCGCGGCGCTCGCCGCAGACGGTCTACGGCACCGCCGCGCCGCCGGACGATGCGTTGCTCGCCTTGCCGACGGCGTTCGGATCCACCTGTGAAAACGCGGCCAGGGTGGGGCCGTTCTCTCCGCGCGGCAGCATGCTCGGACCGGAGCGGAGGAACACTTTCTCCGGCGCCGTCCCCGTTGGGAAGAGCACGCCGATGAAGCAATTGCTCATCTCGTCCCAGTTCTGAGGACCCCAGACGACCTTCTTCGTCGCGTCCGGGTTGAACCGGTTTGCCGTTGAATTGTCGAAGTGCGTGATCAGCTGCAGCTTCGATCCCTTGGGCAGCGCGATTGGCTCGGCGTACTGATAGCCCATCTGCCATTCGAAGTTCCACGCGCCCTTCAGCACCGTCGTGATCTTCTTGTCCGGCGTCACCACCCGCAGCTCGAAATCCTTGCCGCGCAGATGCATGTGCGGCTGCGCGTAAACCAGCCGCGCCTCCTCACCGAACGTAATCTCGCTCACGACTTCCGCGTTGGCATCGGACGGCGGAATGGCCAGGTTCATCGCCGTCGGTCCGGCGTGGAAGTAGTAACGCGTCTTCGGCGCCTGCTTCGCCAGAACGAGGCCGAGTTTCGACGCGTCCGACGTCGGCTCGCCTGATGTCGTGTAGTGAAGCTCGAACACCAGGTCGGAGCCCTTGGGAATGAACTTCGCCGCTCCGTCGATGTCGAAGCGCTGCGCGCCGAGGCCGGGATTGAACTTGCCGAGGATGTCGTTGCCTTCCTCGATCATGTTGTCGCCCATGATCGCGCGGTGTGATTCGCGCTCGTAGGCCTCGCCGATGGTTGCCCTCGCCATCCACTTCGATCCCGGCGGGCGCACCCACACCTTGCCGTGGTGGAGAACCTTCGAATTGCCCGGCCGCATTTCCGCCGCGCTCACCCACAGGTCTTCCGTGAACACGCCCTTGACGAGCACGTACTTGTAGTTGATCGTCCCGGCCGCGGGAATCGGAAACGCCTTCGGCATCTCCACGATGATGTCGGGCTTGATGTTCCAGCCGTTTTCGAAGGTCAGTGGCGCCGGCGCATCGCTCGGATTGCCCGCGGGCGCTCCGGCATCCACCCAGGCGTTGAGTGCCGCGAGCTCGCGCGCGCTCAGCCGGCGTTCGTTGGAGAAGTGACCGTAGGCCGGATCCGCGAACCATGGCGGCATCTGTTTCGTGGCGACGGCGTTCTTGATCGCGCGTGCCCACGGGCGCGTCTGCTCGTAGGTGAGGAGCGACATCGGCGCCACCTCGCCCGGCCGGTGGCAGGCCTGACAGTTCTTCTGCAGCACCGGGAGCACGTCCTTGTAGAACGTCGGCGCGGCCGCTGCTGCGGCGGAAGTCGCGACCTGCGAGCTCTGCGGCGCGGCGACGAGCGACGCTCCCAGCAGGGTTCCAGCGAGGGCGATGAAGCTGATGCGCATCGTGAACGCCTCCTTGGGCGAACTGTCCGGACAGTATAGGCCTGTTTGCGGCCTCCCCCGACGACCCACGGTCCCGTTAGCGCGCTGCGATTTCGGCCAGTTTCGAATAAACCGCGTCCGCCACGTCAATGGTGTCTTCCGCCAGCCGCCGCTTCCGCTCGGCGCGCGACCGGTCGAACGGCATCCGCACCGGCGGACCGCCGGGGACCGGACGCGCCCCGCGGACAGCATCCGCGTAGACGGCGACGCTCCGCTCGAATTCGTCGGGAGACGTCAGAAGGTCAGGCCGCACAGCGACGATGACCATCCCGAATCCGGCGAGCTCCGGCGGAAGCGCGGGGCTGCCGGCCAGCATCCCGAACAGCTGGACGACCATGCCCAGCCCGGATCCTTTATGGCCGCCCCATGCCGCGAAGGCGCCCGCGAGCGCCGCCATGGGATCGCGCGTCGGTCGTCCCGCCGCGTCGAAGGCCACGTCTTCCGGCAGCTGCCGCCCGAGTCGGTCCGCGAGCTTGACCTCCGCGTGCATGATCGCCGACGTGCCGATGTCCCAGATCACCGGTTCGTCGGCGCTCGGAAAGCCGACGCAGATCGGGTTGGTGCCGAATCGTCCTTCGGTGGCGCCGTAGGGCGCCACCCACGGCGAGGCGTTCGAGGCGATGAGCGACACGAGTCCCCGCTTCGCCGCCATCTCGGCGTAATACGACAGCATGCCGGTGTACCAGGTGTTGCGAGCGCCGACGATCGCGATTCCGTTGGCCGATGCCTTCTCGATCGCGAGAACCATTGCACGGTGAGCGACGACGTAGCCGATCCGATCGCCGCCGTCGATCGACGCCGACACCGGCGTTTCCTTCACGATGCGGATCGGTTGACGGCTGACACCCGTCGTCAGAATCCGCTCGACAATGCTCACGGCACGCGCCAGCCCGCCATACGTCACGCCCCGCAGCTCGCAATCGATCAGGTGATCGGCGATGAGACGCGCGTCCCCGGAATCGTGTCCGATCGAGTGCATCGCCCGATCGGCGAGCTGCCGTGCCTCTTCGACCGTCAGCCGCATGTGACTATCATTTCCCGAATATGTGTGAGCGGTTCTTTTACCTGATTCTCGTGGCCGCCGCCCTTGTTGCGTCCGCGGCATGCAACAGAACGCCGCCTCCTTCCTCGGCCGAGCCGGATCGCGTCGTCATCATGGTCTTCGACCAGATGCGGCCGGATTACATCGACCGCTTCAATCTCGAACATTTCAAGCGGCTTCGCGCGACAGCGCGCCACTATCCCGACGCCTACATCGGGCATCTCGCCTCGCAGACGATCGTCAGCCATCTCGTCATCCCGACCGGAATGGCGCCGCGGGAACTGCCCTGGCAGGACGATGCGTTTATCGACGTGGCAGGCGTCCTCGGGAAGCCGGGTGCAGCGTACGATGCCGACGAGCTCTCGCGCGAGGACATCTGGCGCTTCCTCGAACGCATCCCGCGCGAGCGCTTTCTTCCCGCTCGCATCAACGACGCACTGGGTCCCGTCTTTGCCGTGGGCGAAAAGGATTACGCCGCTGAAACGTTTGGGGGACCACACGCGTCGTCGATCGTCACGCTCGAAAAGGCGGACGGGAGGTGCGTGCCCTCGGGCGTGAACGTGCCGTCCTATATTGCCGGCAACCCGCGCTTCTCGCTCGATTGTTCGGAGCCGTACGGCACCGCGTATTCCACCATCTATGCGCTCGACGGCAGCCGATACGTGCCGGGGAACGACCCCGCGCGTCCGGGCGGGGATGTGTGGACGGCGGACGCGGCGCTCGAGATCATGCGCCGCGAAAAATGGTCCGCGCTGTTTCTGACCTTCGGCGGGATCGACAGGGTCGCACACATGCTCGGCGAGCAGGACGGCCGCGGCCTCGTCAGCGTCCCGAGCGAGTACCGTCTTGCCGATGTGCTGCGTGTGGCCGACGCGCAACTGGGGAGGATTCTCGACGAGCTGGAAGCACGGGATCTCGCGGACCGCACGATGGTGGTCGTGACCGCAGATCATGGAGGCCAGCGGCACGACGTCTATCTGGGAAACGGCCGCTTTCAGTCCTGCTGCGGATTCGAGAATTTCACGGGCCCTGTGGAGCCGCCGTATTGGCTGGATCACCTGAACCAGCTCGGCACGCTGCGGACCGCGTACGCGGATTCGAGCATCAACCTGTGGCTGGCCGATCAGTCGGAGGCCAACGAACAGGCGCTGACGCGTGGGCTGCAGGACATATCCGGCGTGACGGAGGTCTATGCCAAACGTCGCACCGGAACCGAGTACCGGTACGAACAGGTTTACGCGAATCTCGAGACACAGAACGCCGCGTTCCGGGCGTGGGCGCGCCAATACAGCAGCGAGCTCGTGAACACCATGGCTGGCGCCGGCGGCCCGGACCTCGTTGCGCTGATGGCCGATGGTTATGGCTTCGGACGCATCGGCGGACACGGCGGCGCGCAGGAGAAGGTGCAGCGGATTCCCATGATCATTCGAGTGCCGGGTGAGCCGCCGTCGACGCGGACAGTGCCGATGCGCCTGATGGACGTCGCGCCCGAAGTCATGCGCGTCCTCAATCTGCAGCCGTAACTTCCGTCGAGCGGGGATTCCGTGGCGCGAACCCTGCGGGTTCGCGCGGCGGCCCTGAAAGGGCTCGCCTCGCGAAATCCGCAGTCGAACGAAAAGCCCGTCACGGTATCGTGATTTCGATCATTCGGTCGTTGCCGCTCGTCGGGTGCTGGATGTTCACCCACGCGCGGCGCTTGTTCATCGGATCGAAGTAGAGTCCCGTGAACTCCGAGCCGGGTGTGCCGTTGGACGCCCAGCGGGCGAGACCTTCACCAGCATCCTGCAGGTCGCCGTCCTTGTTCACATCCACGGCGAACCAGATGTCGTCGTCGGTACCGCCATTGCGGTCCTCGATGATGTAGACGTTGCCATCGTGATCGATCGCCAGATTGTCTGGGTTGGCGAAGGCCGACCCCACGGCATTGCCTGTCGCCAGATCGATCGTGTTCCGGTTGGCGAACACGGAAATGGCGTTGTTCTCGAGATCGAGCACGTAGGTTTCGTTCGTGGTCGTCGTTGTCACGTAGAGCAGCTCCCTGCCCCCAACTGTCTGTATCAGCATGTCCTCAGGCCGCTGGTAGTCCGTGCCTTTGAACGCCGCGAGCTCGGTAGTGTTCCGCGCGTCGACGGACGTCACGCCACGGATGTCGGTAATGGTGATAGTCCCGGGAAGGCCGGCGCCATTGCTATTCGTGATCGGGACCCACGTATAAGCGCCGGTGGCATTGGGGGTATTCCCGTTGCCCACGCGCAGGACGAACGTCTGCCCGGCGGCGAAGTACTCGGCCCGTCCCGACATAATCTCGCCCCAGCTGGCTTTCGGCACGTACTTGTAGAGGCTTCCGCCGTTCAGTTCGTCGATGAAGTACATGTTGAGGGCCTTGTCGAACTGGATACCTTCGTGCGAGAGACGCGGAATGACGTTGCGGTGCACGAAATCGGCGCCGTTGTTACTTGCGGCACTCACGGGGTTGAAGATGCCGGGGGCGTCGAGCGGATTCCGAAGCTCGAACAACCGTCCATATGGGCTGGTCGATCCGGTGGGCACCGTCTCCCAGCGTTCTTCCGCGGTGATCAGTGTTCCCCACGGCGTCCAGTAGCACGCGTCGAACGCAACGTGTCCGCCGTCGGTCGGGGTCTGCCAGATGGTTTCGGTCTCATGCGTTGCCACGTTCGTGCGTTGCACCCCGGACGAGCCCGTTTCAAACACCGTGAATAGATAGCTGCCCTTCTGCGGCCCTGTCTCGTTCACGGTGATCATGTCCCAGCTACCCGAATTCGGCTTCGATAACAGGAGTTGCGTTGCACGGTCGGCGATTGACTCCTGCGCGAAAGCCGGGTTACCGAACGTGATCGGCATCGCTTCGTTGGCCGTCGGGCCCGCCGAGCTGGTCAGCGGTGTGAAATCTGAAAAGCGAGTGCCGTCGGCGAGGAGGACACCGCCAGCAATTAGCACGCTGCCTGACACCAGGCCAGCGCGTCGGAGTGACATCTTCATCGTTGGGTTCTCCAGTCTGCGCCCCGCGTTTGTGCGAACGAACTCGTTTTGTACTGATTGGGTGTTTCATCCGCGGCAATGCCGTGTGACGTCGGCGCAACTTTTCCGAGCGGACTACAATGCAGGGACCGCACACCGCTGAATACATTCATCCTCTTCGTCGCGCTGCACGGCTGGCCGATGCCGGCGTGGGTTCCGCCGGGCCGCGCCGTCGCCGCGGTCACGCGTCTGTTCGCCGCAATCAGCATCTTCGCGCTCGAGATGCAGGTCGCGACGTGGCTGTCGATCGCGACCGTCCGCTCGCTGGCACTGGTGAACCTCGCTGCCGCACTCGTTTCGGCGGTGGTTTATTGGCGAGGAAGAGACTCGCGGCCGGCTCCCGTCAGTTCACGGATGCCGCTGTCCACGGCTTACATCGTCGGCGTCTGCCTGCTTGCCGCCGGAGTGCTGGTCCTGAATGCGATGCGGCCCGTGCTCGCTGCCGATCCGTATCACCTCGACCGCATGGCGCAGATCGAGCGGTTCGGCACGATTGCCTACGACCTGGCCGCGGAGCCGAAGGTGAATTCATTCGGGTGGACCTACGAGTTGGTGCTGGTAGATCTCCATCAGATTCCGTCCGCGGGCCCAATCCTTGTGCGGTTCCACGGTCTGCTCGGCCTGGTCATGTACCTGCTCGCGCTGGCGGCGGCACGGACGTGGCTGCCGCCCTCGCGCGAGTGGTATCTCACCGCACTGCTCGTCGTGCCCGTCGTCTTTCATCAGCTCGTCCTGATCAAGAACGATCTGTTCGGCGCCGTGCCGGCGCTCGTCGCGCTGACGTGGCTCGTCGTGCGCGCCTCCGTTGCGACGCCAAAGGAGATCGCCTGGGCGGCATGGCTGTGCGGGTTCGCGATTGCGGTCAAGGTGACGAGTGCGCCGATAGCGCTCGTCCTCGCGGGCACGCTGCTGATGCAACGCGCCGACAGGGCAGCAGCCGTTCGTGCGGGCGCCATTGGGGGGCTCATCGGCCTGATGTGCGGCGGATTCTTCTTCACGCTCGTCGAGAACTTTCGCGTGTACGGCAGTCCGGTCACCGCGTTCAAGGAATCCGGTGCCATGGGCAACCGGAACGAGACTGTCAGCCAGGCCGCCGTCAGCGTTGTCCGGTTCCTCATCAGCCTGTTCGACCTCGGGCAGATTACGCGCGTGGTCTGGCCAGGCCGAGGAGGGTGGGGCGCGACCTTTGGGCTTCCATTCGTCTGGGCCCTTGCCGTGCTGATCAGGTATCGAAGCCGGATCGAGGTCAGGCGCGCGCTGTGGATTGCCGCGATCTCCATGCTGGTATTCGCCGCGCTGTACACGGACGCGGACATCGCGCATCGGCTGATTCTCGGTCCCGGTCTCCTGCTCATCCTGGTTGCGGTGTCAATTCTCGAGGACGATGATCGGAGGTCACGCATGCTGCAGACCTCGCTGTACGCCGTCATCGCTCTTTCGGCGCTGCAGATTGCCCGAAGCGCCAGCCTGTATCTCCGGTCGTAACCGATGGACGGACCCGTGCTGACGATCGGGTGCGTGTCGTACAAGAGCGCGCCGTATGTCGCGCTCAATCAGCGCCTGACGCACTTCCTGAATCCAGGTGTGCGCGTCCAATGGATCGTCGTCACCAACGACACCAAGAAGCCGGCCAGGGTAGCGCCGCAGCTCGCGGCTGAAACGGTCCTTCTCGGCCGGGCGCCGGCCGATCGGTCACAGGACTTTCCCAAAGGCCGGCATCATGCGGCCGGACTGCAGCAGATCATCGAGCGCGTGACGACCAGATTCCTGCTCGTCCTCGATCCCGACTTCTTCATCGTGCGCCCGAACTGGATCGCCGACTGTCTCGCGCACATGGAGACGCATGGCCTGTCGTTTTTCGGCGCCGCGCACCACCCGCGGCGCGCGACGAAGTTCCGCTACTTCCCGAGCGTCATGTGCACGTTCGTCGATCTGAACCGCGTGAATCGCGGTGACCTGGATTTCACCCCCGGGCGATACCACCGCCTGACCGCCTCCGGCCGCCGCGAGCGGCGGGAGCGCCGGCAGGGACGCCAGTTGATCCCGACGACCGTCGCTCGGATCGTTCGCGAGCTTCGCCAGTTCGCCGGACGCCCCTGGTATGTCGCCAAGGTCCAGGACACCGGGTATCGGATTCACGAGCGATTCTTCGCGGATCCGAATCACAAGAGCGACTACGTGACGCCGGTCCTGCGGCCCGAGATCGAATGGCCGGAGGCTTTCGGGAGTGGATCGCCGCTGGCGCTGTTACGTCGTCTGCACCTCTCGCCTCCGCTGCTGCCCGAGTCGTTCAGCATCCTCCCGCGGCGCGCGGGTTATACGACTCGGGAAGGGTTCAGGGAAAGTGGGTTTCCGGCGGTGACGAATCACGGTTGGGAAGAACACGTCTGGCAGGGGATGCCGTTCGGCTTTCACGTCACCCGGCACAGCCGCTTCCATTCGATGGATTTGACGATCGATTTCGCGGATGTCGAGCGCGCGGCCGCTGAAGTGACCGGTATGCCGCTGGCCCAATAATGGTCGCCGGCTCTTACGGGCGCGGATTGCGCGTCCGCAGCCACTCGTTGACGAACTGGTCGACGAGCTCTCCCGTCGAGCGCTCCATATCCGCGACGACGGTCTTCTGGTCGCTGACATTCAGAAACGAATGAGACCAGAGCTCGTTCAGCACCGAAGCGCCGTTGCGGAGGCTGGTGCCTGCTTCACCCGCGACGAGGCGCATGAAAAATGCGTAGCCGGCCAGCTTCTGCACTGCTCGCGTTTCGAGCATGGTGATTTCGAGCTCGACGTGCGGCCGGATCCCGGGAGCCTTTGCATCTTCCGCCGCCGGCATCACCTGCAGCCCCCACCCGCGCAGCTTGAGCTCGACGAGCGTCTGCAGACGAACCTCTGTGAGCCCGTTGGGCAGAATGTCCGGCGGTGCGGCGATCGACACCTTGACGGTTACGGCCTCCACGCCTTGCAGCGGTGCGGGTCGTCCCTGCGCAAACAACCGCACCGGTGTAAGCAACATCAGCACGGTGACGATGACAGCGAATCTGACGGTCATGCGTTCCTACCCGCCAATCCGCTGGCTGCGTCGTGGACGCTTCGGCGAGGGGTCACGCGCCGCATCGTCCAATCGCGCGACTGGCAACCCAGCGCCCGGCCAGTTCTGCTCGACGTGTACGTGCCCGAAATGACCCGGCACCTTCCACAGGACGCGGTAGCCCGCCTGCCTGAACGTCGCTGACAGCCGGTCCGGATCGGACGACTGGAAATCGAGCGCCAGGCCTTCATAGTGGGCGGACCGCCGGCTGTGGACGTGATCGTTTGCCGACACGAGCCGGACCTGTTCGCCGGTCCTGGTCGCCCAGATGTCCGCCAGATCGAACATCCGCAGTGATTCGCGTGACGTCAGCTTGACCGGCACCCGAAGGCCCTCGATCACTGCGGCTTGGCTAAAGGGGGCAGGGTGTACCCCTGCGAGGCGAGGAGCGCCCGCACGCCGTCGAGCGCCTTCCCCTGCTGTTCAACCGCGTGCGCCAGACGGGTATTCGCGTCCAGCAGCGCGCCCGTCGTCCGGCGATGTTCCGCGATCAGGAATCCGACGACGGCTGCCGCGAGGAGCCAGGGCAGTATCGCATTCTTGAACTCGGTCCAGATGTTCATGGGAACCCCTCAGTGAATTGCGACCTTCGACAGCAACGCGTGGTCGCTGAGCAGGCGGCCGGCTCCCAGGACGACCGTGGAGAGCGGCTCCTCGGCTTTCATCACCGGCAGGCCGGTTTCTTTTTGCAGGTGCTCGTCGAGCTTACGGAGAAACGCCACGCCGCCGGTCAGCACGACGCCGCGCTCGTAGATGTCGCCGCAGAGCTCTGGGGGCACACACTCGAGCGCTTCACGCACAGCCTTCACGATGGCGCGCACTGGTTCGGCGAGTGCGCCTCGAACCTCCGCGTCGGTCACGGTCACGGTCCGCGGGACGCCCTCCGAGAGATGCCGGCCCTTCACCGCCATCTTCATCGGCTTCTCCAGCGGCGCGGCTGATCCGATTTCGCACTTGATCTGCTCGGCTGTCGGCTGGCCGATCAGCAGGTTGTGATGCTTCTTCAGGTGCAGGACGATCGCATCGTCCATCTCGCCTCCGGCCAGTCGCAGCGAACGGGCGTAGACGACGCCGGCGAGCGACACGACGGCGATGTCGGTTGTTCCGCCGCCGATGTCGATGACCATGTTGCCGGTGGCTTCCGTCACCGGCAGCCCGGCGCCAATCGCGGCGGCCATGGGCTCGTCAACGAGCAGCACGTCCCTGGCTCGCATCCGGTTCGCGCTGTCCTTGACGGCGCGGCGTTCGACCTGCGTGCTTGCCGCAGGCACGCCGATGACGACGCGCCCTCGCGAGTAGGTTCGTCCTCTCGCCTTGCGCACGAAGTGCGAGAGCATCTTTTCGACGGCGGCGAAGTCGGCGATGACGCCGCTGCGCACGGGCCACACCGGGTTGATGTTTGCCGGCGTGCGGCCGAACATGTCGCGCGCCTCGGTTCCGACCGCTTCGACGACGCCGTTCGCGGTGTTGAAGGCGATGACGGACGGTTCGTTCAGCGCGACGGCGCCGCGGGTGTAGATGCAGGTGTTCGCGGTGCCCAGATCGATGGCGACGTCGGACGCGGTGAACAGCCCCATGCCGGGAGACTGGCAAAACAATTTCGGTTCCACCGCTCGCCGCGGCACGAAATCGCCACATTGCGTGTGTTTTTCGCGTGCCGGGAAACGGCTGGCGCGAAGGGGCCAGGAGTCGACTACCCGATTCCGCCGACGCATCACGATTCTGAAGGCGGGCCCGGAGGCCTTACGGAAGAGCTTGGGTCACAGTTGAGCGAGGGCGCTCAGCCTGGCACGCGCCTCCGCGTCGACCGCAGCGAATTGAACCGCGAAGCCCACTCCGCGTATCGCGTGGACGACCACACCTTGTACGGTGATCTCGCCCGTGGGCAGCATGATGGTGATGGCGGGAAGGCGAGTGCCTTGTGAGACCGCGCGGCGGCTCTCGACGTAACACCCGCCCTCGCTCAGATTGCTGGCGCGTGAGTGCTCCTCACCCCATTCGCTGTGCCATGCGCACTCGAAATACCGTTCGACGCGCTGATGCCGCCGGCGTTCGTCCACGCGTTATGCCTCGGGGGAGCTGGACGGATCGTGGCGAGCCTGACACGGCTCGCCCCACATTCGCCATTATCGGTCAGGGTCCTCTTTAGCTGTTCGAGCGTCGCCAGATCCCTGGCGCGGTACCGAATGCATTCTTGAACGCGCGGGAGAATGCGGCCTCGGAGTCGTAGCCGACTGTCTCCGCCACCTGTGCAACGGACGCGCTGGTGTTGCGAAGCTTGTGCGTTGCGACCTGCATGCGCCAATTCGTGAGGTAATGCATTGGCGGCACGCCGATGAATCGAATGAAACGGTCAGCCAGCGCGGAACGCGACAAGCCAACCTCGCGGCCCAGATCATCGACGGTCCAACGCCTGGCGATGTCGCGGTGCAGCAACGCCAACGCTCGTCCAACGTAAGGCTCGCGCAAACCCGCCAGCCATCCCGTCTGACCGTCCGGCAGCGTTTCCGCATAACGCCGCACCGCTTCCAGGAACAGCAGTTCCGAAAGCTTGGCGAGCATGGTCTCCGAGCCCGGACGTCCGGCGGCGACTTCCGCTGCCCCATATTGGAGCGTTGAGCGGATCCATTCCGCGGCCCGGCCGTGCGCGATGTTGAACGTCAGCAGCGGCGGCAGACTTGAAATGACCGGATTGCGATCGGCGCTGGAACTGCCAAGGAAGCCGCAAATCATCTGCGTCCGTCCGCCGCTGCCGCCATGATGGACGGAAAAGAGCCCGCCGTTCGTCGGTCGTTGAATGACGTCGCCGCCCGCAACCGGCGGCAGGCTCAGGTCGCTGCCCATCAGATGCAAATCGTTGCGCGGAAGCAGGGCGACATCTCCCGCCCCCAGCGTGACGTCCTCGCCGGACGATCCGTCAACGCGGATACGAAGGTCACCTTCGACGATGTAGTGATAGATGATCAAATCGGACGCCGGCCCGAGCACGGGCGCGCAATGCTCGGGGCTCAGGCGCGCCGCAATGCACCACGGCGCGAAGAACTCGGCGTGCAGGAATACCCCGCCGGTCAGCTGCGCCACTCTGAACACGTCGGATAGCGCGTCCACCCTGGTTCCTACCCGGAAATCGGCGTTTCAGTCATGTTTGCCGGTGCGGCAATCATAGATCCCCGGCCACGACAGTCTTACCGTTGCGCGTATCGGCCGACCCCCTTGTCCATGTGGTCGGCCGACTGCGAAGGAGACTGAACATGACTGCGATCGTCACACCGCCCGAGAGCGAACGGTATGCGCGCTCTGTTGCGGCATCCAAACGTGTCCACTGGGAGGTCGAGGCAGACGTCATCCGGGGACGCCGGTTCGACACCGCCCACAAGTTCCTGCCGGACGGGCTCGTCCTGGCCGACACGTTCACCACCCTGTCGCCCGCAGAAAAGCGGTTCGTGAGCCAGATCCAGGGCCGTACCTACGCCAACGTTTTCGGCCTGGTCGAGCGGTTCATCAACGCCAAGGTGCTGGAATTGAGCCACGAGCACTGGTTTGGCGATCAGAATGCGCTCGAGGCGCTCGTCCGTTTCAGCGACGAGGAGTTGAAGCACCAGGCGCTGTTCCGCCGCATCGACACGATGGTCGGCGAGGTGCTGCCTGCCGGCTATCGGTTCGACGTGGACGCCAATGCCGTCGCCCGGGCGGTGCTCGGCAAGAGCACCTGGGCGGTGCTGGCGCTGACGCTGGATATCGAGCTGTTCACGCAAACGCACTATCTCGAGAGCATCGCTCACGACGCCGAGCTTTCCGACTTGTTCAAAGACGTGTTCCTTTTCCATTGGAAAGAGGAAAGCCAGCACGCGATTCTCGACGAGCTCGAGTGGGTGCGCCACGACGGCGAACTGACCGCGTCCGAGCGCGACCGCGCGGTCGGCGAGTTCATCGAGCTGGTCGCTGCGGTGGACGGTATTCTGCAGGGGCAGGCCACCGCCGACGCGGCCTACTTCGCCGCGGCGTGCGGCCGGGAGGTCGGCGAGCCGGAGGCGCGTCTCATCGAGGCGGCATTCCTCAAGGCGTACCGTTGGCAGTACATCCACTCGGGCGCCCAGCAATCGCGCTTTGGGAAGGTGCTGTCGCGGCTGATTACCAGCGCGCAGGGCGAGCGCATTCAGGCAGCGCTCGCCGCGCTGCGATGATCCAGTGCGCCGGGCAGCTAGAGCATCTTCCAGATGCGTGTTCGCGCCACGCAATCGAAATCTGCGCTAGCGAGCCGTGAAGCGCTCTTCGTGGAGGACGGTGCCGTCCGCGCTGCGCAGCTCGACGCGCCAGTCGCCGGCACCGTTGACGGTGGTGCGGCTGTAGGTGCGGTAACCCGCACCGGGATTGGCCTGGATGCGGAGCGGGACGGCCCGGCGCAGACGATCGCCCTGATACCAGCGATGCTCGATCGTGGTGGCCGTATCTGATTTCACTTGTGTGAAGAAGAACATCGGTCCAGGCGGGACCTCGTTGTCCGCGGTCTCGCATCGCCAGTTCGCCAGCGCAGTGCAGAGCTGCGCGGCGACCACCGTTGGCATCGCGGTCGATCGTTCGGTCGTGGCTGGTCTGGCGCCGCCGGCTGCCTCCGTCTCGCCTCGAGTGGGTTGAGCGGCCGTCGCGGTTGGCTGCGGCTGCGCGATCGGCTCGGCCGGCGAAGGCGCTGGGGACGGGGGCGGTAGAGGCCCACCTTCAGCCGGTAGAGGCCGACCTTCAGGTCGGCCTTTCAGCTCGCCCGCACCGCCCCAGGGCCGGACCATCGTCACAATCACGATCAGCAACGCGACCCCGCCCAACCCGCCAAGTGCAAGCGGGCGCAGCGACTTCTTCCCGACAGGCGGCGGCGCGTCCTCCTCGGCCGCCGATGGCGATGGTTCGCGCCGCGGCGCCGCTGGTGCCGGCGCTTCCAGCCAGGCCGCCACTGCCGGTGGTGAGGGCGGCAGCTCCACCGGCCGTCCGCGGGCCGTGCAGAAATCGTGCAGGTTCTTGCGGCTCGTGGCGACGAATGGATGGTCCGGCGCCAGTGTCGCCGCCGCGATGGCGTGCGCGCGGCGGAAGTAGTGTTCCGCGTCGATCGGGTTGTCGGTGATCTCGCAGACGATGCCGAGGTTGTTCAGCGTGTTGGCGAGGTCCGGATGCTGTGCGCCGAGCGTCCGCTCCTGGAGGGCGGCCGCTTCGCGCAGGAGATCCTCGGCGGAGGCGTAGTTGCCGGCCGCGGCCGCCTGTTCGGCCTGTTCGACGATCGAGCGCGCCTCGCGCGGTTCCGGCATCAGGCGTCACCCTCGCACGGCTCAACGAGGCTATGGCCAATTGTAAAGCAAGGGGTCCGCGTATTGCAGCGACAGGCGGGCCCGAGCGTCGCGCACGACGTTGAGTTCGAGCACCCCGCGCTCGATCAGGTACCGCACTTGTCCATTGCTTCGGAACTCGGACAGCAGGGAGCGCCGGCTGCTCGTGTACGCCTGATCCATCGCGTAGGAGAGCACCGTCTCCATCACGGTCCCCTCCTCGGTGTTCGTCTCTTTGAAACGGCGCTTGAAGTCCGTCAGGACAGCCGCGAAGGCCGGGTCGTCCCACAATTCAGGGCCGGCATCCAACCGCACGAACTCGTCCAGTACAGCCAGATATGCTGCGCTGGGAGGCCGGCGCCAGAACGCCACGTCAGGGCCAAACTCGCTGACGTAGTCCGGGAGATAAAGCATGGCCTGCGCCGGGACCCGCTCGCCGAGTGCCGGATTGAACCGCCGCACCTCGTCCGCAGGTAAACGTGTCCGCTTCACGATCTCGGCGAGCGAGATTGCCCGCGGCGTGCGCATCGCGTAGATCGGCACCTGGGGCGTCGACGCGATCAGGTCCCTGACGATGAACGTGTTGCCAAACACCATCTCGGCATAGAGGTGCGACCGCGGACCATAGCTCCGATAGACGTCGTCGTACTCCTTCCCTGGCAACGCTCGGAGGTCCCGGGCCAGCTTCGAGCCCAGAAAGTACCGGGCACGGACATCGTGTGCGCCGAGGTGCTCGCCGTTGATCAAGGTCCGCCCCACGTTCGTGCCGCCGGCGTTGTGCTCGGAGAGTGCGGGGATGAACGATCCGTATTTCGTGGCCAGCACGGACAGATACGCGGCGCAGTAGGGAGCCTGCGTCGTCTGGTTCATCCCCTCGATGGGCGTCGGCGAAAAGTAGTTCAGCCGCTTCCAGTTCTTCTGCAGCCACTGGCAGAAGCCGACGGCGTTGGCTTCCGAGCGCCTCTTGCCGTTCAGGCCCGATTCGAGAATGACCTGAGCCAGGCCGATATCTGCAGGGACGCCGAACCGTTCGTAGATCGCGCTCCACTCCGCGAGAAAGCGCCCATACCTGACGGCGTTCGGCAGCAGGGCGTCTCCACGCGTCGAGTTGTGCAGCACCGGTCCGGCGATGCGCTCCAGGAGGAGCGCGACCTGTTCCCTCCGTTCACTCAGCCGGCGCGCGAGCGGTTGACCCTCCAGGACGTGAGCCAGCGCGGGGTCGGCCCACACGGCCTCGCGCGTCCAATTCCCTTTCGCGGGAAAGGTCGCGAGCAGCCTCCCGTCAGCAATGCTCCCAAACGCGATCGAGTGGTCGGGGAGTGTGAAGACGTGCTGCCAGAATGGGTAGCCGGGCCGGAACGCGTGCATTGCGGCGAAGTCGTCCCGTCTGCGCGCCGCGATGATGGCACCAGCTCCGTTCGACGCCCGGGTCGTCGATGTCGTGGCGACCTGCGTGCCCGCGCGACGGCTGCCGATCTTGACCGCGGGGTTCGGAATCGCGGCGGCCAGCGCGGCGAGTGCGACGATCGCCGCCATTGTCGTCGAGCGAATGTACTGACGACGATTGGGCATCCCGAAGAAAGTGCAATGGATGCGCCCGTGCGGCGCTGTGAAGTTCCGTTCATCCGCGAGAGGTTCTTGATCGGCGCGTCAGCGCGCGGTGAGCTGCGCGTGACGACTTTGAAGGTGGGATCCAGGAATTGCAGATTCGCCGTTCAATCAGGCGTGGGCCGTTCGACGCTGTCGATCACCAGAATCTCCTGCGGTCCGCGTCCAGCCTCCAGTCGCAGGCCGAGCTGCTCCTGCACCGCGGTGAAGAAAGACGGTCCAACGTCCGTGGCCTTTGCCTGGTTGGACCACTTCAGATCGACGTCGAAGAATCCCGTCAGACCCGTGCGATCCAGCACGGGTCGATCGGCTTGCCTTGACAGAGACGCGGCGAGCTGCGCGAGCGTGACGCCGCCAGCGGTCAGGGTCGAACCTGCGCTGAAGGATCCGCACTCCGGCCGGGTCACAGGACCAGCCGCCTG
>JAICQE010000118.1 GCA_025938035.1 Vicinamibacteria bacterium | reverse complement strand
GTAGTCCCCGCGCGCCCCGTTGGCTGTGGTGCGCGGGGGCGCGGCCGGCACCTCCCCCACCCCCCGCGCGGCGGCGGTGCTTCCGGAAATCTGGCCGGACGCCGCCGATTCCACGTAGCCCTCCACGCCGGAAATCTGTCCCGCGAAGAACAGATCGTCGCGCGCCCGCGTCTGCCACGTCTCGCGCAGCACAGTGGGGCCGTTGATGTAGGTGTTCCGGTGCACCATGCCGAACCGCACGAACTCGGCGTGCTCGAGCCCGGGAATCATCGCCAGCACGCGCGCCTGCTCGCCCCACTTCAGCTGCGTCTGGAAGCCGACCAGGCTGAAGTGGTCGCCGGCCAGATTGTCCTGCCGCAGCTGCACGACGGCAAACGGCGTGCGGCCGGTACGCGGATCGACGAGGCCCACCGGCTTCATCGGCCCGAAGCGCAGCGTGTCGCGGCCGCGGTGCGCCATGACCTCGATCGGCAGGCAGCCCTCGAAGAACTTTTCCTTGTCGAAGTCGTGCACGGTGGCCGATTCCGCCGCGACGACCGCGGCGTAGAAGCGGTTGTATTCCGCTTCCGTCATCGGGCAATTGAGATAATCGCCCCCGCCATCGTCCACGCCACATGCAGGGTCGTTGGATCGTGGGGCGAGCCCTGTCGGACTCGCCTTCGCGGACCAGACCAGGTCCGCGCCATGATCGTTCGATGGGAGGTCCGCGCCGCGGATACTCCGCCCCCAACGCGATGCCCTGAAGACCTTCGACCGGTCGATCGTCTCCGACAGGACGATGGGGCTGATGGCGTCGTAGAAATAGAGGTGATCGCCGCCGACGAGAGCGGCGATGTCCGCGGACAGCGCCGCGGACGTCAGCGGTCCGGTTGCGATCACGAGCGGGAACATCGCAGGGTCGTCCGGAATCCGCGCGACCTCTTCGCGGACAACGGTGATCAGCGGGTGCCCGGCGACGGCTTCGGTGATCGCCTGGGCGAACCGCTCGCGATCGACGGCCAGCGCGGCGCCTGCCGGCACGCGGTGCGCGTCGGCCGCGCGCATCACCAGCGATCCGAGCCGCCGCATTTCTTCCTTCAGCAGCCCGACGGCGTTATCCAGCTTGTCGCCGCGAAACGAATTGGAGCAGACGAGCTCGGCGAGCCGGTCGGTTTTGTGGACCGCGGTCGGGCGGACGGGACGCATCTCGTGGAGAACGACGCGCACGCCGCGGGAGGCCGCCTGCCAGGCCGCTTCTGATCCCGCCAACC
The DNA here is from genome assembly GCA_025938035.1 of Vicinamibacteria bacterium. The sequence continues at coordinate 13,278 of JAICQE010000118.1, read as the reverse complement.
CTCCCCCGATAATGTGAACCATCAAGGCCTAAGGCCTAAGGATAAAGGGGTAAGCGCTCGTCAAGGAATAAGGGCCCGATTCCTAGACCAGGCCTTGGGCCTTGGGCCTTCGGCCGTGGGCCTTCCCGCGAGGCGCGGCACTCTTTACCGCGCGCCGCTTGAAGCCGCCGCGCCGTGGCGTTGGCGCCGCGTCCTTACGCGCCGCGAGCAGCTCCGCGGCCTGATCGTAGGTGATCGCCTCGGGATTCATCGTCTTCGGCAGCGACGCGTTGAGGCTGCCGTCGGTCACATATGGACCATAGCGGCCGGACAGCAGCTTGATCGTCAGCCCGTCCTTGGTCAGCTCCTTGAGCACCGTCTTTGCCGCCTGACGGCGGCGCGACTGTTTCGGCGCGCGGATCAGCGCCAGCGCCGCGTCGAACGAAATCGTGAAGACGTCGTCGTCGGATTCGAGCGACCGGAATTCGTCGCCGTGCTTCACGTACGGGCCGAAGCGGCCGAAGTTCGTGACGATCGGCTCGTTGTCGTCGGGATGCAGGCCAACCGTTCGCGGCAGCGAGAGCAGCTTCAGCGCCTCGTCGAGCGTGACGGTCGACTCGGTCATGCCAGACTGCAGCGAGGAACGCTTCGGCTTCTCCGCCTTCTCCGCCGTCTCCGCCTTTTGCCCTTTGCCTTTTGCCTTTTGCCTTTTGGGCGAAGCGTCCGGCGTCTCGCCAAGCTGGACGTACGCGCCGTAGCGGCCGTTCATGACGTAGACGTTCTGGCCGGTCGCCGGATCGACGCCAAGCGCGCGCGGCCCCTCGGCCTTGGCGCGGACCAGCTCCATCGCCTTCTCGACGGTCAGGTCTGCCGGCGCGATCTCGTCCGGCAGCGACGCCGTCCGTCCGGGCCCGCCGTCGCCGACCTGCACGAACGGGCCGAAACGGCCGATGCGCACGCGGACGGTCTCCTCACTGTCGGGATCGACGCCCAGATCGAGCAGCGGATAGTCGGCCTTCTCGGCCCCCTTCTCCGCCGCCGGCAGCAGCCCGCGGTGCTTCTTCGTGCCGAAGTAGAACTGCTTCAGGAACTCGATCCACTCGCGCTCGCCGCGCGAGATCTCGTCGAGGTCCTCTTCCATTTCGGCGGTGAAATCCGATTCGACGAAGTCGCCGAAGTGCTCGCGCAGCAGTTTCGTCACGGCGAACGCGGTGAAGCTCGGGACGAGCGCCTTGCCGTTGCGAAAGACGTAGCCGCGGCGGACGATCGTCGCGATCGTCGGCGCGTAGGTCGACGGCCGGCCAATGCCCAGGCGCTCCAGCTCCTTGATGAGCGACGCTTCCGTGAAGCGCGCCGGCGGCGACGTTTCGTGGCGCTTCGGCTCGATGCCGAGGAGCGCAATTGCCTCGTCTGCGTCGGCTGCGCGCGACGCGGCATGAATCTGATCGCCCACCTGGCACTGCGGCAGGATCGCTTCCTGCTCCTCGAGCTCCGCCGCCGGGTCGTCACTGCCTTCGACGTAGGCACGGCGGAACCCGGCGAACTCGATCGCCTTGCCGCTGGCCGTCAGGACCGCCGTCTCACCGTTCGACGCCCGTGCGGCAATCTCGATCGACGTCCGCAGCACGCGCGCGTCCACCATCTGCGACGCCATCGTGCGCTTCCAGATCAGCTCGTAAATCCGCAGCTCGTCGATGTCGAGCACGCCCTCGAGCTGGCTCGGCGTGAGGTTGAAGTTCGTCGGCCGGATTGCCTCGTGCGCTTCCTGCGCGTTCTTCACCCGCGTCTGGTAGCGCCGCGGACCGTCGTAATAGTCGCCGCCGAACATGCTGCGAATGACGCGCGCGGATTCCTGCAGCGCCTTGTCCGACAGCGTCGTCGAGTCGGTGCGGTGATACGTGATCAACCCGCCCTGGCCATCCACCGAATCCACGCCCTGAAAGAGCCGCTGCGCGATCTGCATCGTCCGCTCGGTGGCGAATCCAAGCTTGCGGCTGGCTTCCTGCGTGAGCGTCGAGGTCGTAAACGGCGGCGCCGGACGCTCGACGCCGGGCTTCTGCTCGACGGACGAGACCGTCCAGGGCACGTTTGCCCGCAGCGTGTCGACGAGCGTGTTCGTGGCCTGCTCGTCGAGCAGCCGGGCGTTCGCGTTCTTCAGCTCTCCTGTCTGCGGATCGAAATCCTTGCCGCTGGCGACGCGCTGATCGCCCACGCGGACGAGCGTGGCAATGAACTCGCGCCCTTCTCCTTTGAGCGTCGCCTCGAGATCCCAGTAGACCGCGGTCCGGAACGCGCGTCGCTCCTCCTCGCGCTCGACGATCAGGCGCACGGCAACACTCTGCACGCGCCCGGCGCTCAAACCGGTCTGCACCTTCTTCCAGAGCACCGGCGAGAGGGTGTAGCCGTACAGGCGATCGAGGATGCGCCGGCTCTCCTGCGCGCGAACGAGGTTCTCGTTCACGTCGCCCGGGTTCTCGAGCGCCTCCTTGACCGCATCTTCGGTGATCTCGTGGAACACGATCCGGCGAACGGGAATCCTCGGCTTCAGCACTTGCGCGAGGTGCCAGCTGATTGATTCGCCCTCGCGGTCAGGGTCGGTGGCCAGCAGCAGTTCAGAAGCTTCCTTGACCGCGCCCTTGAGGTGCGCGACCTGCTTCTTCTTGTCGCCGGGGACGACGTAATAAGGGGTGAAGTCCTGATCGACATCAACGCCAAGACGGCCCCAGTCCTTCTCCTTGATTTCCTTCGGAACTTCGGCGGCCGACTCGGGCAGATCGCGAATGTGACCGTAGCTCGCCTCCACGCGGTATTTGTTTCCGAGGAAGCGGCCCAGCGTCTTCGCTTTCGCGGGCGACTCGACGATGACAAGCGGTTTAGCCATTAAGACACGAATCAACTATCCGGCTGAATGCGGACTCCACGAAAAAAACAAATTCACACTAACACAGCATGAATCGGCCACCCTCGATGCGGCGGATGAGTCCTCGCAATTCGAGATCGGCAAGGTGCGTCAGCAGCCGCGGCGTATCGAAGCCGCACGCACCTGCCAGCTCGTCGAGATCGTAGGCGCATGCCGCGTCCATCCGCCCGAGCACCGGATCCCCGGAACTCGTTGATCCGTTGCTACTTGCTCCCGACCCTGCATCGATTTGCGCAGGCGGGCCGAAACCGAGCTCGGCCACGATATCGTCGGCACACTCAACAATCTTTGCCCCATCGCGGATCAGGGCGTGGCCGCCCCGGTTGCGGCCGCTCAGGACGTTTCCGGGCACCGCCATCACATCGCGGCCCTGCTCCGCCGCGCACGACGCGGTGATGAGCGAGCCCGACTTGTCCGAGGCCTCGATGACGACCACCGCCAGCGACAGGCCGCTTATCAATCTGTTCCGCATCGGAAAGCGATACGGAAGCGGCGGGGTGCCGGGCGGATATTCGCTGACGACCAGGCCCTTCTCCGCGATGCGGGCAGCCAGCTCCTTGTGTTCGGCGGGATAGATGTGATCGACGCCGGAACCGAGAACCGCAATCGTGCGGCCTGCCCTGAGCGATGTCGAAGGGCCGGCCGCGAGCGCGCCGCGGTGGGCGGCTGAATCGACTCCGCGGGCGAGACCGCTCACAACGGTGATGCCGCGCAATGCAAGATCGGCAGCGAGCCGGCGCGCGGTCTCGAGCGCAACGGACGAAGCCGCGCGCGACCCGACAATCGCGACTGCCGGAGCGTCCAAGCAATCGAGGGCACCGCGATACCAGAGGGCCGGGGGTACGTCGCTGATTGCCATCAATCGCGAAGGCATTCGCGGATCGTTCCAAGCCACGACTCCCACGCCGGCCTCGGCCGCGCGGATTCGAACCTCGCGCGCTCGTTCGAGGAGCGGCGCCGCGCATTCGATGAGCTCAGGGTCGGATTCGAGGAGGCGGGCGGTCAGCCCGATACGAGGGAGGTTTTCGAGTAACGAAAGTGCAACCGACAGGTCGAGAGTCATAGACGCACCCGTGCGACAGGAGCGCCCGACTCGGCTTCAGATTATAGGCGAGATTCATGGTACATGCCTTGCTCGTCGCGGTAAGCTATTGATCCTCACGCGCTTGCACCGGTCGCGAGCGCGTGACTATAGTGAGGCCACATTGCGAGTTCGCTCCTTCATCGCGGCGGTGCTTCTGGTGGTTGCGGTCACGGCGCCCGCCGCGGCGGACGAACGTGAGGACGCGAAGAACCAGGTGCAGTTCGGAATCCGCGTCGCGCAGCTCGGACTGTGGCGCGAGGCGATCGCGCACTGGGAGCGCGCCATCAAGATGGACCCGACCTACGCGCCGGCATACAACAACCTGGCGATCGGCTACGAGCAGCAAGGTGACTTCGAGAAGGCGCGCAACGCGTACGAAAAGGCGCTGGAGCTGAATCCCAACAACGCGTACATCAAGCAGAACTTCGAGCTGTTCAAAGAGATCAATGACCGCACGAATAAATAGGACGGTCGTGAGCCTCGCAGCCGTTCTGGCGACGGCCTGCACGAGCTTCTACGAGATCCCGATCGAAACGCCGATCCGCGCGAAGCTCGATGTCGGCGCGTTTCAGCGCGTCCTCGTCGCCGGATTCCTCGCCGGCGGCTCGGACGACGTGGACGGCAATCTCGAGACGACGCGGCTGCTCCGCAGCCAGCTGCGGACGAAGTCCGAGCTGCGCGTCATCGACGCCGACGTGCTGCCGCTCATGGACGTCGCGTCGGAGGATCGGAAAGGCGGCGACGCCGGCAGCGCGGCGCTTCCCAACCCGATCAAGGACGACAAGGATCTCGATCAGTACCAGCACGTGTTCGCGGATGTCGAGTACTGGAAGGGGATCGGCGAGGAGTATCAGCAGCCGCTGATCGTGACCGGAACGGTGATGTTCACCTCGCGGCAGCAGACGCAGATGCAGCAGCGCGAGCAGGAGGTGTTCGACACGCTCGGCCGCCGCCGCACCGTTGCCGAACGCCGTCTGGTCGAACGCAAGGGCTTCGGACTCACCGGCCGGTTCATCTTCATCGACGGCCGCACCGGAACGACGCTGCACTCGCAGGGCTTTACCGAGTCGATCCTCTACGACGCCAACCGCCAGACACCGGCGCTCTCCTCGTACTTCGAGCTGATGGACAAGCTGATCCCGAACTTCCTGGCCACGCTCAGCAGCCAGAAGATCAAAGGCACCAGAATCCTGCTGAACTAAGTGTGTGGAGTCCGGCTTCAGCCGGATGATTGGCCAAACGCGCCTATTCTTGCCACCCCTGCCCGCCGTCTGTTAAGCTAAGTCCTTTGTTCAGCGCACTTTCTTCGAGGTAGATCACTTCTTCAGAGGTACAGCGTGTACGCGATTGTTCAGGCCAGAGGCCGGCAGCTCAAGGTAACCCCCGGCTCCGTCGTCGAAATCGACGGCGTGCCCGGCGAGCAGGGCTCGGAGTTCAAGTTCGAGCAGGTGCTCCTGGTGGAAAAGGACGCTGGAGACATCGTCGCCGGCGCGCCGTTCGTCGCCAACGCCGCCGTGCTTGGCGTGGTGGACGGCGAGGCGCGCGGCCCCAAGCTGCGCGTGTTCAAGAAGAAGCGCCGCAAGGGGTTCCGCAAGACGCGCGGCCACCGCAGCTTCCTGACGCGCGTGCGTATTACCGATATTCAGATCTGAGACACCCCTGGAAGGGGTGCCTCACGTGGAACAGTTATGGCTCATAAAAAAGGTCAGGGCAGCTCGCGCAACGGCCGCGACAGCAATTCGCAGCGGCTCGGCGTCAAGCGTCACGACGGCAATGTCGTTACCGGCGGGTCGATCCTCGTGCGTCAGAAGGGGCGCCGCTTCGAGCCGGGGCTGAACGTCGGGCTCGGCAAGGACCACACGCTCTTCGCGAAGATCGACGGCAAGGTCCGCTTCGAGGACCACGGCCAGCACGGCCGTAAGATCAGCATCATCCCTGTCGAGGGCTAAGGCCTATGGCCGAAGGGCTAAGGGCTGGTCCAGGCCTAGGGCCTTGTTCCTGCTTGGGCCTTAGGCCATCGGCCTTGGGCCTTGCGTAAGCCATGTTCGTCGACGACGTCGACATTCACGTCCTCGCCGGCTCCGGCGGCGGCGGCTGTCTCAGCTTCAGGCGCGAGAAGTTCGTCCCGCGCGGCGGTCCGGACGGCGGCGACGGCGGCAGCGGCGGCTCGGTCTACATCGTCGGCACCCCCACCAAGAACACGCTCGTCGACTTCCGCTTTCATCCCGAGTTCAAGGCGCGCCGCGGTCAGCACGGCCAGGGCTCGAACAGGACCGGCCAGACGGCCGACGATCTCGAGATTGGCGTGCCCGTCGGGACGCTCGTGTTCGAGAAGGATCCAGAAGGCGAACTACATCTGCTCGCGGATCTCGCCGAGGAGGGTCAGCGCGTTCTCGTCGCCAAAGGCGGGCGCGGCGGCCGCGGCAATGCACGCTTCGTGTCGTCCACCAATCGCGCGCCGCGCCGCACCGAGCCGGGCGAGGACGGGGAAGAGAAGCTGCTGCGGCTCCAGCTCAAGCTGATTGCCGACGTGGGCCTCATTGGTTTTCCGAACGCCGGCAAGTCCACGCTGATCTCGCGGATCTCCGCCGCGCGCCCGAAGATTGCCGACTACCCGTTCACGACGCTGGTTCCCAACCTCGGCGTCGTGACGCTCAGCGACGATCGCAGCTTCGTGGTGGCCGACGTTCCAGGTTTGATCAAGGGCGCGCACGAGGGCCATGGCCTCGGCCATCAGTTCCTGCGGCACATCGAGCGCACGAAAGTGCTCGTGCACCTGGTTGACGTCTCCGGCGCGAGCGGACGCGATCCGGAAGAGGACTTCGAAACGATCCTCGACGAGCTGCAGCGGTTCTCTCCTGCCGTCGCCGCCAAGCCGCAAATCGTCGCCGCAAACAAGATGGACGCGGTGGACGAACCGGACCGCGTGAAGGCGCTCGAGCGCCATGTCAAGAAACGGAAGCTGCCGTTTCTGAAGATCTCCGGCGCGAGTGGGCAGGGTGTGGACGTGTTGCTCGAGGCCGCGTGGAAGGAGATCGTCAAGGGGCGAATGGTGCCGGAGGCGACGGAGGGCCGCCTGAAGGCGGACACGACGTCGGATCCCACGGATTTGATCGCAGCGGAACGGCGGGCGGCGCGCCTGCGCCGCAAGGCATGACGACGACGCGGCGGCTTGGCGTACTGGGCGGCACGTTCGATCCGATCCACAACGGCCATCTGCGCGCGGGCGAGGCGGCTCAGGACGCGCTGGAGCTGGACGAGATCCGCGTCATTCCGTCCCACGATCCGCCGCATCGTCCGCTCAATCCCAAGGCGAGCGCGTTTCATCGCTTTGCGCTGGTGGCGCTGGCGATTCAGGGCCGCGAGAGCTGGCGCCTCTCCGACGCGGAACTCACGCGTCCGGGTCCCTCGTACACGGCGCACACGCTGCGCGCACTGCACGCCGAGGGATGGGATCCCGCGCAGATTTTTTTCATCATCGGGTCGGACGCGTTTGCAGAAATTGCCACGTGGTATGAGTTTCCGGCCGTGCTGTGCTACGCGAACTTCGCGGTGCTCGGCCGTCCCGGAGGCATGACGCCGACGGCGGCGTTGGAGCGCGTGGACACCGTGCGGCCAGTCGATCCGGCAGCATCCGGCGAAACGGGATTTTTCACGATCGATGCGGAAATGCCGCCGATTTCCTCAACCGACATCCGCGCACGGCTGGCGGCGGGACGCTCGATCGACGCCCTCGTGCCGCGGCCGGTCGCGCAGTACATCCTGAATCACCGGCTGTATGAAACTTCAGCAACGGAGACGTCCGCCTGACGGCGGAACACGACGCTCACTGGCGGTAGACGACTTGCATGGCGAAACGGAACGCTCCCACCGATAGAAGGCCTAAGAGCGGAGGCCTCAGGGCTCAGGCCTCAGGCCCCGGAAAGAAGTCCCAGGGCCCAAGGCATAAGGCCCAGGGGCAATTTCCCAAGGCCGTGGCCGGCGCGGTTCGCGCGGCGCTCGACAAGAAGGCCGAGGACGTCGTCGTCCTCGACCTGCGGAAAGCCGGCGGGTTCACCGACTTTTTCGTGATCTGCACCGGCGGCAATCCGCGCCAGATCACGGCGATCGCCGACGGCGTGCGCGACACGCTGAAACGCGATCTCGACGAGCGGCCCACGCTGATGGAGGGCATCGATCGGTCCGAATGGATCCTGCTCGACTACTTCAACTTCGTCGTCCATGTCTTCAGCCGTGACTGCCGCGCGTTCTACGGCCTGGAGCGATTGTGGGGAAACGCGGAGCGCCACGAAATCTCCGACGAGGCGGGCGTCCGCCCGCCTTCGCGTTAAACGCTCCGGCGGACAAGCGCGTGGATCTGCGTCTCGTCGGGCACCCCTTCAGGGGTGCCGGCCATGAAGCTCACCGCCGTCAGCCGCTCGATGCGCGATCTACTGCGGCAGGCGCGCCGCTACGCGAGGGTCGACGCCACCGTTCTCATCACCGGTGAAACGGGCGTCGGCAAGGACGCGCTGGCGCGGCTGCTGCACGCGTCCGGGCCCCGCCGCCGCGAGCCGTTTGTCACCGTTGACTGCCCGGCGCTGCCGGACACGCTCGTGGAGGCGGAACTCTTCGGCCACGAGCGGGGCGCATTCACCGACGCCACCGTCGCCCGCCCCGGCCGCTTCGAGCTGGCCGGACGCGGCACGCTGTATCTGGACGGCGTGACGCGCCTCTCGCACAACGGACAGGGCGCGCTGCTGCGCGTCGTGGAGGAACGCCGGGTCACCCGTCTCGGCGGAACGACCTCGACGGACATTCGGGCGCGCATCATCGCCTCGTCCGATGCGGACATGGAGGATGCGGTGCGCGACGGCTCGCTGCGCGCCGATCTGTTTCACCGCCTGAGCGTGCTGCCGATCAGGCTGCCGCCGCTGCGCGAGCGCACCGAAGAGATCCTTCCGCTGGCGAAGGTGTTCCTGTCGGACGTGGCGGAGCGTCTGGACCGCGAGCCACCGCTGCTTGGCGCCGACGCCGCGGACGCGCTGGTCCGGTATCACTGGCCGGGAAACATCCGCGAGCTGCGCCACGTGCTGGAGCGCGTCGTGCTCGCCGGCGTCGGCACCGCAATCCGCGCCGACGCGCTGCCGATCGAACTGCTCGAAGGCAGGGAAGCCTACCTGGCGCCCGGCGTTGCCGCGCGTCCAACGCTCGAGGACGTCGAGCGCCGCTACATCGAGCTGACGCTGAGCTACGCACGCGGGAATCAGACGCGCGCCGCCGCGATCCTCGGCATCAGCCGGAAAGCGTTATGGGAAAAGCGCAAGCGCTACGGGCTGCGCTGACGCTGACCGGCAACGCCCTTGTCGGCGCCTGCCTGGCCCCGTGCTGCGCCTGCTGCCACCGCCCGCTGGAATCGCCCCTTGACGGCCCGGTCTGTCCACGCTGCTGGGAAGATGCGCGCGCGGCCGGCGGACGCTACGACGGGGCGCTGCGCGAAATCATCCACGCGATGAAGTACGAGGGGCGGCGCTCGCTGGCGCAGCCGCTGGCGGCGCTGCTGCGCGATCGGCATCATGCCGCGCTCTCCGGCGCGAACGCGGTCGTGCCCGTGCCGCTCTTTCCCTGGCGGCGCCTGCGCCGCGGCTTCAACCAGGCGGCGGATCTGGCAGCACGGCTCGACCTTCCGGTTGTCCACGCGCTGTGGCGGGTGCGCCCGACGGCGGCGCAGACCGGACTGACCGCCGCTCAGCGCCGGCGCAATGTCCGCGGCGCGTTCCGACTCTCGCCGCTCCTTCCGCGAGAGACACGGACGCGCTACATCACGGATCGGATCGTGGTGCTGGTCGACGATGTGATGACGACGGGTGCAACGTCGGATGCATGTTCGGAAGTGCTGGCCGAGGCAGGCGCGCGCGAGGTGCGGGTCGTGACACTGGCGCGCGCGTGATTGGCACCAATGGCAGGAGATCGTGGGGCGAGCCTTGTCAGGCTCGCCTGCGCGAACGTGACAACGTTCGCGCCACGATCAGAGACGAGCAGCGACGATTGCCCAGACATCCGCCGCAACCGCCTCCCGGTCGCGGCTGGCATCGAGCATCGACCATCCCGCCGCTGTCGCCGCCTGACGGATGTAGCTCGAACGCACGCGTCCAAGCAGCGCCAGGTCGCGCTCGTATTTGTCGCGATCCGTTGTCTTTCGCCTCGCCGACACATGCGGATCGATGTCGAGCAGGAAGGTGATGTCCGGCTGTGGCAGGTGCTTCTGGATGTCCGTCAACCACGCTGCGTCCAGCCCCTGCGCCTCCCCGTACGCGATGCTGGACGCGAGATAGCGGTCGCAGATCAGCACCGTCCCGCGACCGAGCTCGAACTCGATCTGCGGCTTCCACTCGTACCGATTGGCGATGTAGAGCAGCTGCATGACGTCCGGACCGTAGTCGCGATCGCCCTGCAGCGCGCGCCCGATCTCGGTGCCAATGGCGGTGTCGTAGGCGGGAAACGACAGCAGCCGCACGAGACGCCCCGCATCGACCACGAGATCGCGGAGGCGCTCCGCCTGCGTCTGCTTGCCGCTCTGATCGAGCCCTTCGAATGCGATCAACAGGCCGCGCATTGTGAAAGTGGAAACGTGGAAGGAAGTGGAAAAGTGGAAACGTCAGTGGGAAGTACAACGAGCGTGTTCGCTGCGCCGTACTGTTGACGAAGCGGTCCTGAAAGCAGGCGAGCGTACGTGATCACTTACTTTTCCACTTCTTCCAGTTTTCCACTCGTTCCACTTCGTTAGGTTTCCAGCGCGAGGACGTCGTCCAGGGTCTGGCGCCGCCTGATCAGCGACCAGCGGTCGCCGTCCACCAGCACTTCCGGCGCCAGCATCCGGCGGTTGTAGTTCGAGGCCATCACCGCACCGTAGGCGCCGGTATCGAGAATCGCCAGCAGATCGTCCACGCACACATCCGGCAGCAGCCGTTCGCGCGCGAACGCGTCGCTGCTCTCGCAGATGGGGCCGACGATATCCCACGGCGTCTCGGGTGTCTGCCGCGGCGAGACGGGGACGATTCTGTGGAACGAGCCATACAGCGCCGGACGCATCAACTCGGTCATGCCCGCATCGAGCACCGCAAAGCGCCGCCCGTCGGGGTACTGCTTGACGTCGACGACGCGCGCGACGAGCGCGCCCGAGTGGCCGACGACGGCGCGGCCGGGTTCGAGGACGACCGGGATGTTCGCGCGCCGGAGGTCGGGCAGAACGGCCGCCGAGTACTCCGCCGGCGTGATCATCGGGCGCCCCTCGTAGGCGATGCCGAGTCCGCCACCCAGATCGACGTGTTCGAGCGGAACCCCGTCCTCGCGCAGCTCGAGCGCCAGCGACGTGAGCGCCGCCGCCGCGCGCCGCAGCGGTTCCGCTGTCGTGATCTGCGAGCCGATGTGCACGTGAACGCCGACGAAGCGAAGCGCGTCGACACCCCGGCGCTCCCGATAGATCGCACGGGCATCCTGCAGCGCGACGCCGAACTTGTTGCTGCGCAGCCCGGTGGAGATGTTCGGATGGCTCTGGGCATCGATGTCCGGGTTGACGCGAAGCGCGACGCGCGCGGTGCGGCCGGCGGCGCGGGCACGCGCCGCAATGCGATCGAGCTCGCCCGCGGATTCCGCGTTGATCGTCCCCACGTCCTGGGCGATGGCGTACTCGAGCTCTCCGGACGTCTTGCCGACGCCAGTGAACACGATGTCGCGCGGCGCAAAACCCGCGCGCAGCGCCACCTCGATCTCACCGCCCGAGTTGGCATCGGCGCGGCTGCCCAGCGCCTTCAGCACGCGAACGATTCCCAGTGTCGAGTTGGCCTTCAGCGCGTAGTGGATGGCGTGCGGATAGCCGTCGAACGCGGAATCGATTGCGCGGTAGGCGTCGCGGATGGCCCGCGCGCTGTAGACGTACGCCGGTGTGCCGACGGTCTCGACGATCGATTGAACGCTGACGCCGTCGCACACCAGACCGCGTGCGCTTGGCTCGAACGGTAGTGGCACGGAAGAATCGCATGTTATCATGCGCGCATTCCCATCTTTTCTGCGCGTGTGCACGGCTGATGGCATCCGACGCCAGATCCGCCCCGCCGCTTGCCTCCGACGAGATCATCGAGCGATGCCTGAACGGCGATCAGGCCGCGTGGGAAACCATCGTCCGTCTCTACTGGCGCAAGGTCTTCAACGTCGCGTATAAATTCGTCGGCCGGCACGACATGGCCGAGGATCTCACCCAGGACGTCTTCCTCAAGCTGTACCGCTCGCTCGACACGTTCGATCGGCGCGCCAACTTCCAGACCTGGCTGATCAGCGTCAGCCGCAACCTGTGCATCGACCACTACCGCAGCGTCCGCAAGGAACGCGAAACGATCAGCCGCGACGTGGACGCGGCCGATTTGAGCCCGGTGTCGCACGACCTGCCGGCGGATACGCGCCTCGAGCGCGCCGATCGCGTGGTGATGCTCCGTCAGGCGCTCGACAAGCTGGCGCCGACGCTGCGCACCGCCGTGATGCTGCGCGACATTCAGGAACTGACCTATCAGGAAATCGCCGACAAGCTGCACCTGCCGGAGGGCACGGTCAAATCACGGATCAACCGCGGGCGCACCGAGCTGGCCCGTCAGATCCAGAAGCTGCGCGAGCAGCAGGACGCCATTACGAAAGCCGGAGCTGAAGATGAACCTCACGACCGCCCGTAATCAGGACGTGTCCGTCGTCCATGTGAACGAAACGCGCCTGATGTACCCGATCCTCGGCGAGTTTGCGAATACCATCACCTCGCTGATCGGCACTGGCGAGCGCAAGCTGCTCCTCGACCTGTCGAGCGTCACCTATGTCGACAGCGCGACGATCGGCTGCCTGATGGATCTGTACCGGCAGGCCGCGGCCGCCGGTGGATCGTTGAAGCTGGCCGGTGTGCAGAAGCGCGTGGAAACGATGCTGACCATGACCGGCGCGCAGAACTTCCTGGAGATTCACCCGGACGAGGCTTCAGCCGTCAAGAGCTTCGGGGGATAGCCATGAAGACGATCAAGACGTCTACCGGCGCCGAGATCACGCTCGACGGCGACCTGCTCGCGATCATGGAGGCGTTGTACAGAGAGGTCACCGCCCGAAAGGAGCTCGAGCGATCGTTCGAGGACATGATCAAGGAGATCAAGCACCTGATCGATCAGATGGACGAGGAGACGCGCCGCGCCTACCTGCTGGAGAGCCTGTTCCTCAATACGGTGAAGTACGAGAATGACAAGCTCGAGGCGTATATGAGGAAGTTAACAAAATAGTCGTTCGG
>JAICQE010000230.1 GCA_025938035.1 Vicinamibacteria bacterium | reverse complement strand
GTCCGCGAAGGCGAGCCTGACAAGGCTCGCCCCACGATCTCCACTTACCCCTTCTTGTACACGAGCTTCGCCGGCGTGCCGGGTCCGCCGTCGCGGCCAGGCTGAACGGTCTCGACGACGAGGTTGCCGCCCTCCAATGACAGCGACCGCTTCTGTTCGATGGTGTTGCCGCCGAAGTTCAGCTGCGTTGTGATGACCAGCTTGCTGCCTTCCCAAGCGGCCTTCGACACCTGCTCCTGCGGGCCGCCGCGGCCGCCGACGGTGTTCTTGCTTTCGGAGCCATCAAGTTTGTACGTCAGCGTGACTTCCTGACCACCCTGCATCTGCATGATCGTCAGAGTTGTCGCGTCCTGCTTGGCCGTGAATTCCTGACCAAATCCGCCGCCGCCTCGGCCGCCACCTCGACCGCCACCGCCGCCGCCCGCCGGAGCCCCTGCTGGTGGAGCCGGCGCCGAGGCGGGATCCATCACCCACTTACCCGAGAAATCAGGCTTGGCCTGCGCGGCCAAGCTTGCCGCGGCGCCGAACATCAGCACCACAGCAACGATAAGGAAATTCCGTCGCATCATGCTCCCCTTTGAATGTCGCTGCGGCTGTCGCCCCCGATGCCGCGCGAGCTTCGGATCATACCCTCACCGTTTGCGGCAAAACATTAAAAGAACATTAAGAAATCAAGAAGAAATCCTGACGGACTCTTCAGGAATGCCGTACGCTCGAAGCCCGAGTGACACATCCGTTCTGGCACGGCTGCAACTACCCGTGGTCGACCGACGGCACGACGATCTATTACGGTCTCGACTTCGGCGCGAACGTCTGGGGATCGCACCTCGGCGTCTCCACGCGGAGGGCGGCGATCGAGCGCGATTTCGCCGGCATGGCGGCGCTCGGATTCCGCGTCGTCCGCTGGTTCGTGTTCGCCGACGGCCGCGCCGGCATCGTCTACGACGATCGGGGGCTGCCAGCTGGAGTCGATTCGCACTTCTTCACCGATCTCGACGCCGCGTGCGAGGTGGCGGCCGGCGCGGGGATCCGCCTCGCGCTCGTCCTGCTCGACCATCGCTGGATGTTCGAGGGCGTTCGCGACACGATCGCCGATCCGGCAACCGGAATGCTGCTGGAAGTGAGGCTTCCGCACGGACGCGCACACATCCTGCAGTCGTCCGCCGGGCGCAGTGCGCTATTCGCGCGCGTGTTCGAGCCGCTCGTTCGCCGCTATGGAATCCGCGGCGAGCGGGCCGACCTGGCTGAGCACGTCCTCGCGTATGAGCTGATGAACGAACCGGATTTCGTGATCGAGGAATGGGAGCGCGACGTCAGCCCGCACGTTCCGCGCCCGCTGAAGTTCGAGGTGCTGGCCCAGATGGTGGCCAGCCTGAGCACGCTCGTGCACGCCTGCGGTCCGGCGCTGACGACGATCGGGTGCGCGCGGCTGCATAATCTCTGGGCGTGGGACGATCCCGCGCTCGGCCTCGACGTGTTGCAGATTCACGCCTATCCGGACACGAGGCATCCGGGCCGCGATCTCGATCCCACAACCACACCGGCGAGCTCGCTCGGATGCTCGAAGCCCATTCTGCTCGGCGAGTTTCCCGGCAACCCTGGTGAGCAGCACCCGCCGCATGCGTCCCCGGTCGTGCAGGAGCTCGACGAGGTGCTGCAGTCGGCGGTGCGGGGCGGCTATGCCGGCGCCTGGCCGTGGAGCTTCAGCGGAACGGATGGCTACGGACGCCTCCCGTCTGCACCGCTCGCCGCATTTGCCCGGTGGCATCCGGATCTTGTGAACCGCCGCTCGGTCGGATCGCCGTGAGACCATCGCTGCGCGAGCTGCTGACGGCGATCGCCTACGAGGCCAATCGCACCGTCGGCGGCGGCCTGGTGTCGATCGAACTGCTGCGGCGCAGGTTCACCGCCAGCGGCTGGATCGATTCGGCCGTGCACGGCGTGTTCATCGCCGTGTCGCGCTTCACGCCCGGAACCGTCGTGCTCGCGTATGTCGTCATGCTTGGGTGGCGGTTCCATCGCTGGCGCGGAGCGCTTCCGGCGCTCGCCGCCGCTTCCATTCCGGGCTCGCTGATCGTCCTCGCCCTGGCTGCGACGCTGGCGGAGATCGATCGCTACGCTGCCGTGCGTGCGCTGCTTGCAGTCGGCATCCTGGTGGCCGGCGTGCTCGTCGTCGGCAGCGCGTGGCATTTGATTCGGCCGTATCTGGAAAAAAGCGAAGGTCCGCCTGAAGGCGGACACTACGTCAGCTCGCGCATGCGCGTCCTCGTCGTTGGAGCCATTGCGGTGGCGCTGGTCCTGTTGGGCGCGACACCCGTCCGCGTGCTGCTTGCGGCTGCGGTCGTGAGCATGGCCATGCCGGCGAGAGGCACCCCTGAAGGGGTGCCCTACGTAGAGAAATGAACGCGCTGCCGATCTACCTGCTGCTCCTCAAGGCGACGATGACGTCGTTTGCCGGCATGGGGTCGCTGCCGCAAATCCGCCAGGATTTCGTGGAGACGCATCAGGCGATTTCCGACGAGCAATTGAGTCAGGCGGTGCTGGTTGGCAGGGCGACCATCGGTCCGATGGGCGCGTACGTCGTCGCGGTCGGATACTTCGCGGGCGGGTGGCCTGGTGCGATTGCCGGATGGCTGGCAATGATCACGCCGGCGCTCGTTGCCATTCCCGTCCTGACGTTGGTTCAGCGGTGGCTGCACCTGCGGCGGATCCGTGCCGCCGTTGACGGCGTCATCATCGCCAGCGCCGTGCTGCTGGTCGGTTCGGGCGCGGTGCTCACGATCGACGCGATTCAGCAGCTGATCCGGCTGAAGTCCTGAGGGAGCGGCGCTTCGATCGCCAGCGGCTCGTGCGTGACCGGGTGCCGCAGCGCCACGCGCCACGCGTGAAGTGCCTGGCGCGGTATCACGTCCGTCCGCCCTCCATACAGCGGGTCGCCGGCGATCGGCCACCCGCGCGTGCTCAGGTGGACGCGAATCTGATGGGTGCGGCCGGTGACCAGCTCGCACCGCACCAGCGTTAGATTACCGGGCAGCGATCGCACGACCTCATAGCGCGTCTCACTCGACGCGCCGCCGGGCGCGACGACGACACGGCGCCGGTCCGACGGGTCCCGACCGAGCGGTTCCCGGATGACACCTGCCGCAGGCCGCGGGCAGCCGTGAACGATCGCCAGATACTCCTTGCGGATTCTGCCGGCCGCCGCGTCCCGCTGCATCGCCGCGTGCGTGCCCTCGGCAAAAGCGATGACGACGACCCCGGACGTATCTTTGTCGAGCCGCGTCAGGATGCCGGGACGTATGCCATGCCGCTCGCGCACATGCCACAGCACCGTGTTCAGCAGCGTCCCCGACAACTGCTTGTATGACGGATGGATGACCACCCCCGGTGGCTTGTTGACGGCGATCAACGCGTCGTCTTCGTAAAGGACGTCGAGGCTGCCCGGCTCAGGCCCGGGAACCGAGCGGAGGACCGTATCCGGCGGAAACGCCACGATGATTGTCGAGTGCTCGCGCACACGGTCGGACGCGCGGCGCGCCGCGCGACCGTCCACCATCACGGCGCCGCCCTCGATCCACTTCTGCGCCACGCTGCGGGACATGCGCGTGACCGACGTGACGCGCCGTGCGAGCACCTGGTCCAGCCTCAGCCGCGAATCGCCGCGATCCGCAATGAACTGGAACGTCTCGCCGTGATCGTGCATCTTAGATAGGGTATGGCTACCACTCTGCGAATGCCGCTCCCCGACCAGGCGCTCCCTGGTCACCCCG
>JAICQE010000160.1 GCA_025938035.1 Vicinamibacteria bacterium | reverse complement strand
GATCCGAACGTTCCGAACGTTCCGAACGTTCCGAACGTTCCGAACGTTCCGAACGATCTAATTCCGCCGATCGGTTCGCACCGACTCAGTTTTCAGCGTCATTGGCGTACCACTGGCGGGCGCGGATCTTGAGCGCGGACCTGCGCGTCTGGATCTCCAGCGTGCGGAGCCCTTTGGAACGCGCGGGCTCGATGGCGAGGAGGTACTGATGCCGGAGCTCCTCGACGATGCGGCCGAGTGCCCGCGCCTGCGGCGTTTCGGTGTCGGCTGAGAAGTACTCACCCCCGGTCGCCCGCGCAATTTCGCCGAGCCCGCCGCCGATCTCCTGGACATCCGATGCTTCGTCGTCGTGCGGGGTCACCGCCAGCACGAACACCGGTACGTCGATCGTGCTGGCAATCCGCGCGACCTCCGCGGGCGATAACGTGCTCCAGTTATCCAGGCCGTCGGTCACAACGACCACCGCCCGCCGCTTGCGCGTGTGTTTATGGACGACATCGGCCGCGCCGGCGATGGCGTCGTAAATCGACGACGCGCCCCAGTTTTCGACCTCGTTCAACCCGCTCCGGAACTGGTGGAAGTCGCTGGTGAATTCGCGCAGGCGGACGAGCCTCGAATCGAAACTCATGAGCGCGACGTCGTCGCTGTGGTCGTTCAACTGCGTCAGCAGCAGCTCGCCAACGCGCCGGCAGACAGCGGAGAAATGCCGCATGCTCCCGCTTCCATCAACCAGCAGCGCCACGCTGATCGGCCCGTGCTCGTCCGGCTGGAACTCGACGATTGGCCGCTTCTCTCCGTTGTCCAGGATGGTGAAGTCGTGCTTCGTGAGCGCCGGAACGAATCGGCCCTGCTTGTCGCGCACGACGGCCGAAATCGTGACGACGTTCACGCTCGCGCGGAAGCGGGGCTGCTCGTCCTGAGCGTCCGCGGTCAGCGGGGCAGACCACGTCACCGTGAGCGCAAACACAAAAAATGCGGCAAAACCGCGCATCGCAGCCTTTCGGGAAGAGTCATCTTCCATGTCGGCTGCGACGGCTATTTTCTTTAGACTTCGATATTTAAGAGGAGGTCCGCCTGAAGGCGGACACTACGACTGGAGACGAGGTTCCGCTTGAAGGCGGACACTACGATGGGGGCTACGCGGGTGCGCGGCGGCCCAGCGTGGCCACGGCGCTGACCAGCGCGTCGGCGTCGATCGGCTTGGCGAGATGGAGCTGGAACCCGGCCTCGAGCGCCTGCTGCCGATCCTCGTTTCGCGCGAAGGCCGTGAGGGCGGCCGCCGGAATGCCCGCGATCGACGGGGCATCGAGCGCCCTGAGCTTGCGGATCAGCGAGTAGCCGTCTTCGCCGGGCATCGCGATGTCGGCCAGCAGCACGTCCACGTGCTGCCGCTGCAGGACGTCGAGCGCCGTGGCTGCCGACGGTGCGGTGATCACCGCCGCGTGATATGCCTCGAGGTGAGCCGCGACGACGAGGCGGCTCTGCTCGTCATCGTCGACGACGAGCACCGAGACGCCTTCGAGCGATTGCGCGGCCGCCAGCGGCGTGGGCGGCAGCGGTCTGCGGCGGTCTTCGATCGGTTCCCGCGCCAGCGACGTCATCACCGCCGTTGGCAGTTTCACGACGAAGCTGGCGCCGCGGCCTTCTCCCGCGCTGTGCGCGCTCACCGTCCCGCCGTGCGCGTCCACCAGGTGCCTGACGATGGACAGGCCGAGCCCGAGACCGCCATGCAGGCGGGTTGACGAACCGTCTCCCTGCAGGAACGGCTCGAACACCGACTTCAGGAAGTCGGGCGCGATGCCCTGGCCGGAGTCGGAGACGGTCAGATCCACCGTGCTCTGGCCGGTGCGAAGCTGCACGTCGATGATCCCGCCGTCGTGCGAGAACTTGATGGCGTTCGACACCAGGTTCAGCACGATCTGCTGCAGGCGCGCGGCGTCGCCGAACACCTGGCCCGGCGGCTGTTCTGCAAGCAGCCGGATCTGTACGCGGCGGGCGTCGGCTGCCGGCTGGACGATCTGAATGGCGCCGCGGACCATCTCCTCGAAGTCCACCAGCGCTCGGGCAAGCCGCAGCTTCCCCGACATGATGCGCGAGACGTCGAGCAGATCGTCGATGAGCTGCGCCTGCTGCCGCGCGCTGTCGTAGATCGTCTGGTGCGCGCGGTCGCGGCGGGTGTCGTCGAGCATGCCGCGGCGCAGCATGTCCGCCCATCCCAGAATCGAGTTGAGCGGCGTGCGCAGCTCGTGGGAGACAACCGCAAGGAACTGATCCTTGAGGCGATTCGCGGCTTCGGCGCTCGTGCGTGCCACCTGCTCGCGCTCGAGGAGCTGATTGCGCGCCTCCTCCAGGCGTGTCATGTCCGCGAGCGCGACGGCGAGCCGTTCCTTTTCGTTCGCCAGCGCGCGCTCCGCCTGATGCGCCTGCGAGAGCGCCTGCACCGTCTCGGCGTGCATGCGCCGCATGTCCGTCATGTGGCGCTGCTGATCCTCGAACCGCGCCAGGAACAGAAGATAGGTTCGATACGTGAGATAGACCGGTGCCAGCAGCAGCACGGCGATCCAATGCTGTCCGCGGGTGATGACGATGGCGGCCACGGCGCCCGCGGTTCCCGCCACCATGTAGGTGACGCCGCTCCACAGAAAATCGTGCCGCCACACATCGGCAAACCGGCGCCCGGTGGAGAGCGCAATCGCGGCGGCAACCAGTCCCGTGTTCACCAGGAAGTAGGTGACGATCGCCCCGACCAGCGGGCGCGCGAGCGCGGCGAACGTGAACGTGCCCATCGCGCCATTCGCATCGACGGCGACGGTGCCGCCCAGCCCGATGTACGCCATTCCGGTCGCGCCCATCGTCAACGCCTCGGCCGCGACACTGAAGACCGTACGGTACAGCGGATATCGCTGCTTGACCTTATATGTGCATTGAGTGATGACGGCGGCGGCGGCCGCGATGACGGAATGGCCCGGCCCGAGGAGCAGCAGCGCCGCCAGCTTGGCGGCGTTGGATACGGAAAGCGTCGAGCCGCTGCCGAGCGGCATCAACAGATTGACCTTCCACGACGCGGTGAGGCACGCGGCGATGATGAGGCCCGCAAACAGCCATGGCAGCGGGAACGCCGTCGGAAACGTGGCCACCAGCACGGCGGCGCCGCTCCCCATCACGGCGGCGACGTAGACTTGCGCCGCGCCGGGGAGCAGCTCCCATGACATGCTGCTCCGCGGAGTGTCCGTCGTGGCTTCGGCTGGGGGCATCCGATCGCCTAACGTCGCGTGCCGGGGGTTGACGGTGATCACCGGCGTGAGAGCACCGGCGCGCTGATAGTACTACGCTGGACTTCCGCCTCAAGGCGGAAGCTACGGTGGCTGGCGCGACCACCGAGGCTGGTGCCCCAGACGACCGAATCATCCCCGAACGTCGTCCCCCAGACGACCGATTGATCGATGTTCGTCCCCCACACGACGCTCTCGTCGTAGGCGGCGGCAATCGTCCACTGCTCCTGGCAGTTGTCACCGCCGCATCGCCTTCCCCAGACAACGTTCCGCGGTGCATTGCCGACGATGGTCTGCGTCTGGGCGGCATCGCCCCAGGTGACGCCTTTTGCCCACGCCGTGGACGTCGAGAACACGTCGCCGCGGATGAGCTGGTTGCCCCAGATCACCGAACGGCTCCAGGACGAGGGGCTGCCGTTCGTGGCCGTTGACGTGACCAGCGAGCGCGCCAGCTCCACCGCTCCTGCCGCGTTGAGAAACCCGGCGCCCTGCGTCAACGGGTCGTACCCCGAATAGACCTCGGCGGTGTACTGAAGAATCGCCTTCACGGCATTCGGGGTCAGCGCGGGGTTCGCCTGCAGCAGCAAGGCGATGGTGCCCGAGACAACGGGCGCGGCCATGCTCGTGCCGGTCAGGCTCAGATACGGAAGGTATCCGGTGGCAACGGTTCCGCCCAGCAGATAGGGAGACAGCGTCCTGTAGAACGTGCTGTCCTGTGCGCTGAGCGATTCGATTCCGACTCCCGGCGCCACTAGGTCCGGCTTCGCGAGCGAATCGAGCAGCGTCGGTCCGCGTGAACTGAACAGCGCCATCTGGTCGTCGGCTCGCGACGCCGATCCCATGTGGTTCGACGCACCGACGGTCAGGACCCATGGCGCGTTGCCCGGCGCCGTGATCCCGCCATACGCGTCATGGCTGTCGGCCGTGCGGCCGAGGTTTCCCGCTGCCGCCACCACGACAATGCCGGCGTCAACGAGTTGTTTGGCGGCAACCGTCAGCGGATCGGTGGTGTACGACTCATCGACGCGCGTTGCCACCGAGAGATTGACGACGCGGATGTTCAGGCCGGCGCTTTTCTTCAGGACGTAATCGAATGCCGCGATCACGTCGCTGATCCTGCCGTTGCCCCCGTCGTCGAGGACTTTGAGGATCATGAGGTGCGCGCGCGGCGCAATGCCCGTTCTCGCGCCACCCGAATCGAAGGCGTTACCGGCGATCACGCCCGCGACGTGCGTGCCATGGCCGTAATCGTCGTACGGGTTCGGCCGGTTGCGGACGAAGTCGACGAACCGTACCACCCGCTGACCACCGTCGCCGGATGCCAGGTCGTCATGCCACGGCGTCACGCCCGAGTCGATGATTGCCACTCCCACGCCGGAGCCGTCGTAGCCAAGCCTGTCGTGAATCGCCGTGGCACCGATCGTGGCCGAGGTTCGCTCCATCGTGCCGGCGACCGGCCGATCCGGAGAGACGTGTGCCACGAGCGGATGATCGGCCAGCGCGGGGATCGCGCGAGCGGGAAGGTCGACGACGGACGCGTTGATGATGTCGAGCGTGCGCCCGATTGTTCCACCGAGCGCCGCGACGACAGGATTCAGTTCCGGAGGTGCGTGGCCGGGCGCCATCTGCACGATGACGCGCGCGGCTGTATTGCTGGTTTCAACGTTGCTGGTTTCAACGCCGACGGCGAGATACGCAGCGGCGACGGACACCGCGATTGCGGCGCACAGGATTGCTGGTCGAAAGATGGTCGCGCGCCGCATGGCACTCCCTTGAATTCCGGGGCAGATGATGACCGGAGCGTGACTCTCGCAGCAACCGAGGTGCCTTGACGGGAACGCGAAATTATACGGCTTTTCACGCTCGGGCTTCGGATCGCGCCGACCGATTTTGTGATCCGGATCACGATTCTGTGAAGGCCCGGATCGCTACTGCTGAGCATTGTTCCTTCTCCCCTGTGCACCCGATACGAGGACGGAGAGAACGATGCAAATCCTTGTGATTCCCGCCCTCCTCCTGTTGTGCACGATGGCGCTCACGCGCTGGGTGCCGTATCACCCGCGCTGGCGTCCGCTCGTCATCGTGCTCAATCTGGCGGTCACCTTCCGGTATCTCTGGTGGCGCAGCACGGAAACGCTCAACTGGGAGGGCGGCTTGGGAACGGCGATCAGCCTTGCCACCTTCGCCGCCGAGATCTACGGCTTCCTCGTCGTCCTGCATCACTATTCGATCGCCACGCGCAGCGTCGACCGTACCTCGACGCCGCCGGATGCGCGCTTCTCGCCGAGCGTCGACATCTTCGTCGCCTCGTACAACGAAGGCGCCGACATCCTCACGCGAACGCTCGTCGGCTGTCAGGCGATCGACTATGCCAACAAGCAGGTCCATCTGCTCGACGACGGGCGGCGGCCGGAGATCGCGGAACTGTGCCGGCGGCTCGGGGTCAACTACATCGCTCGTGAGGACAATCGGGGCGCGAAGGCAGGGAATCTGAATCACGCGCTCGGCCGCACGTCGGGTGATTTCGTCGCGACCTTCGACGCCGATCACGTGCCGGTGAGCACGTTCCTGGCGGAGACCGTCGGTCATTTCCGCGATGCACGCGTCGCTCAAGTGCAGAGCGCGCACCATTTCTTCAATCCCGATCTCTTTCAGGACCGCCTGCGCAGTCAGGAATACATCGCCAACGAGCAGGACATGTTCTACCACATCGTCCAGCCCGGCCGGGACGTCGACAACGCGAGCTTCTTCTGCGGATCAGGCGCCGTCTTCCGGCGCGCGGCGCTCGACGAGATCGGTGGATTCCCGATGACCACCATCACCGAGGATCTGCACACCTCGATGCTGCTGCATAGCCGCGGGTGGCGTTCGGTGTACGTGAACAAGGATCTGTCCGCGGGTCTGGCGCCGGAGTCGTTCGACGGTTACGTCACGCAGCGGCGCCGCTGGTCGCGCGGCACGATGCAGGTCATGCTGCTGCGCGGCGGGCTGTTTCTTCCGGGCCTGACGCTCAAGCAGCGGATTCATTACTTCGCAACGCTCTGGTACTGGCTCTACGGCATCCCGCGCGTCATCTACCTCCTGGCGCCGCTGTTCTTCCTGCTGCTCGGCGTGCATCCGCTCATCGTGCGCGACACGAACGATCTGATCGGCTACTACATGCCGCACCTGTTTGTCTCGGTGGCGGCGTTCCAGCTGGTCAACCGCGGTCTGCGGCGGATCTTCTGGTCCGACATTTACGAATCGTGCATCGCCGTTCAGATGGCGGTGACGGCGCTGACGTTCCCGTTCACCGGGCGCAAGGTCCACTTCGCGGTGACGCCAAAGGGCACGGACGCGGCGAAGACGCCGCGCCGCGGCAAACACGGCTTGTGGCTGCCGCAGGCCGTGCTGCTGACCTTGATCGTTGCCGGGCTGCTGAACGGCGCCTATGCGCTGACCACGCCGGACGTCGATCGGGACAGCACCCTGATCAACATGTTCTGGGCGGTCTACAACCTCGTCGTGCTCTTCTTCGGGCTGCTGCTCCTTCGCCAGCCTCCGCAGCATCGACAGGCCCCGCGCGTCGAGCGCGAATATCCGTGCCGGCTGCAGTTGGCGGGGATGCACGTCGAGGGGACCTCCATCGATCTCTCCGAGACGGGCATGTCGCTGCGGCTGACGACGGCGCAACCGCTTCCGCCGGCGTTCGACGTGGCTATCGACTCGCCGCACGGCCGCCGTGTGATGGTGCACTGCCGTCTGGTGCGAAGCGAACTGCGTGAGGGCCGCTCCGTCGTCGCCGTGCGCTTCGTCGACCGGACCGACGAACAGCATCGCCGGCTGATCGAGCTGATGTTCTGCGCGCCGGACGCGTGGGACGCCGAGCACGGCCTGGTCATGGCGTCGGGCGAACATCTCGCCAGGATTCTCGGCTCGCTCAAGGCCGTCTTCTCGCGCCGTCAGGCACTGCGGCGCCTCGCGCCGAGATTCTCCTGCGATCTGGCGTCAGTACTGATCTTGCCGGATC
Source organism: Vicinamibacteria bacterium (assembly GCA_025938035.1). The sequence goes on along the minus strand of JAICQE010000160.1, from coordinate 3,260 downwards.
GGCGTCAGCTGTCCGCTCGCGCGATCGATATCAGCCATGCCGGCATCGCCGTTCGGCTGCAGGGTGACGGGGTGATCCCGCAGGGAGCGGAAGTCACGGTATTCGTCAGCTGGAACCAGTACGAGCAGACGACGTTCCACGCGCACGCGGTCAACGTGCGCAACGAACGCGAGGGTGCGGTGGTCGGCCTGACCTTCGTGCACCTGGACGGACAGCAGAAGGCCGATTTGTTCCGGCATCTGTATGCCGAGATCGACGAGACCGCGGAAAGGCAGGTCGCATGAGCCCTCGATCCACCGCCGTTGCCGCGCTGATTGCCGTCAGCCAGCTGCTGACCGCGCATCGCGCGTCCGGCCAGACGAATCTGGACGAGGCAGCCCGCCTCACCTGGCGTCTGGAGACACGTGCCACGGGTATTGCGTCGTTGCGGACGATCGTGGCGGCGGACCCGGACAACGCCAGCGCCCGCTTCGAGCTTGGGCGCGTGCTGACGTGGGACGCGAAAACGCGGCCGGAAGGCATCGAGCTGATCCGCGACGTGCTCGAACAGCAGCCGCGGCCGGACGTCGAGGAAGCGCTCGCCGAGGTGCTCGCGTGGGATCCGGCGACCCGTGGCGAGGCCGTTCGACGGCTGCGAAGCGTTGTCGAGCGTGAGCCCGCTCGTGTCTCCGCCCGGTTGAAGCTGGCGGACGTGCTGTCATGGGATGCGGACACGCGCGACGAATCGCGGACGTTGTATGTCGCCGTGCTGCGCGACGATGAGGCCTCGATCGCCGCCGCCGTCGGCCTGGCGCGGGTGCTCTCGTGGAGCGGCCGCGTTCCCGAGTCGCGTGCGTGGTACGAGCTTGCCCTGGTGCGGAATCCGGAGGCTCAGGAGGCACGAATCGGCATCGCGGAGCTCGAAGGCTGGAACGGGCGCGCCCGCGCATCGCTGAAGACACTACTGTTGCCGTCCGGACAGGCGATCGACACGCCCGACGCGCTTCGGCTTCGCGCGCAGGCGTATTCGCAGCTCGGCCGGCCGGCGCGCGCGCTCGATCAGTACCAGCGCCTGCTCGCCCTCGATCCGGGCAACACGATGGCACTCAACGCCTCCCGGACGCTGCGTCAACAGGTCCGGCCGTCGCTCGAGATCGGAACAGAGCTCAGTACCGAATCGGGCGATCCTTCGTCGACGAGGGTCGAAACGGCATCGGTCCCGTTTCGTTTTTCGTTCCATCCGCACGGCCGTGATACGGAGATCGCGGTGACCTGGGCCCACGCGTCGTACCGCAACAGCCGCGGGTCAATCCCCGATCGCCTGATCGGTGCCGGCGTCGATGCGCCGATTGGCAACCGTGCGCGGGTGAGCGCCGATGCGACGTCGCATTCGATTTCCGGCGCCGAGGGCACGTTTACCGGCAGAGGCCAGATCCAGCTCGCGCTCCACGACGCATTCGACGTGCGGGTCGGCGTGGCGCGCGAACAGCTCTCCTCGTCGCGGCTCTCGCTGGCCGGCGAGTGGGTCGAGGGCACGTTCTATGGCCCGTCATTCGTCACTCAGGCAACGCTCGCGCTGGGAGCGCGCACCAGGGGTTGGGATGTGTGGGCCTCCGGAACGGCGGGAGCGATTCGCGGTACCGGCATCTCGAACAACGCGCGCAAGGAACTGTTCGCCGGTGGCGGCAGGACATTCCATCCGGGCGGCGTGACGCTGCGACCAGGGTATTCGCTGGCGTGGATGTCCTACGACCTCGATCTCGGGGCGTTCCCCGGCGAGTTCAGCGGCGACGGCATTACCGCGCCGGGCATCGGGGGCTACTTTTCGCCCTCGCGTTTTCTGAACCACATGGCGCGCATGGACGTGACCCTTCCGCTCGGCGAATCCGTCGTCCTCGCCGGCGGTGCGGGTTACGGGCGGCAGCGGGTGGAAGACGCCTGGTCGCAGGGCGCTGCCGTGCCATGGGTTGAGTCGTCCGATGCCGTTCTCGGGCTGCGCGCGCGCCTCGGCGGCCGGATGTCCATCGGCGCGCAGGCGACCTATCAGAACGTGGCCGCCGCCTTCGATCGCACCGCCGTTCGGATCACACTCGGCTACGGATTCTGATCCTCCTCCTACCTCCTTCCTCCTTCCTCCTGACTTCTATTAACCTCCCCCCATGGAATCAGGGGACCTTCCGCAGTCCGCTCCGGTCATCGACTGTGCGGCGTATGCGCGCGGCACCCGTGCCGCGGCGCTGACCGTCGATCAGATCCAGCCGGCGCTGGCCCGTGACGATCAATTCGTCTGGATCGGCCTGTACGAACCGGAGCAGACGCTGCTGCGGCAGGTGCAGCAGCAGTTCGGTCTGCACGACCTGGCGATCGAAGACGCGATCAACGCGCACCAGCGCCCGAAGGTCGAGCTCTACGACGACTCGGTCTTCGTGGTGCTGCGGACCGCGCAGCGGGTTCCCGCAACGGGCCGTCTCGAATTCGGCGAGACACACGTCTTTCTCGGCCGCAACTACATCGTGACCGTCAGGCACGGATCGCTGCGATCGCATGTCGGCGTGCGGCAGCGATGCGAGGCCACGCCGCAGCTGCTGTCGCAGGGGCCCGGCTACGTCCTCTATGCATTGATGGACTTCATCGTCGATCAGTACCTGCCGATCGTGCGGCAGATCGAGGAGGAAGTACAGGAGCTCGAGGGCGTGGTGCTGGACGATCCGACGGCGAGCGACGCGACGGCGAGGATCTATCTGCTGAAGCGCGATCTCGTGTCGCTCCGCCGCGCGGTGTCGCCGCTGGCCGATGTCTGCAACCGGCTCCTGCGGTTCGACATTCCTCATATTCCGGCCGACACGCGGCCATATTTCCGCGACGTCTACGATCACATCATGCGGCTGAACGAGTCGATCGACGCGCAGCGCGAGCTGCTGACGAGCGCGCTCGAAGCGCACCTGTCGCTGATGACCGTGGCGCAGAACGAGCACATGAAGCGGATCACCGCGTGGGCGGCGATGATTGCGGTGCCGACGATGATCGCCGGCGTCTATGGAATGAACTTCACCAACATACCGGAGCTGCACTGGAAGTATGGCTACTTCATCGCGCTCGGCACGATGGTGGTGGCCAGCCTGGCGCTGTTCATCGGCTTCAGGCGGTCTCGGTGGCTGTGACCGGGGATCGGGGAACAGGGATCAGGGATCAGGGATCAGGGATCAGGGATCAGGGATCAGGGCAGGGATTAGATTGGGGTTGGTAGCTTCCGCCCTTAGGCGGAAGAACGCGACGTCGTG
>JAICQE010000104.1 GCA_025938035.1 Vicinamibacteria bacterium | reverse complement strand
TGGTTGCCGCCGGCATTGCCAAGAAAGCCGAGATTCAGGTCGGCTACGCGATCGGCATGGCCAAGCCGGTGTCGGTGAAGGTGGACACGTTCCACACCGGCGACGAGCGCGCCGCCGCGGAGTTCGTGATGAACGCGTTCGACTTCCGCCCACGCGCGATCATTGAAAAACTCGACCTGCTCCGCCCGATCTACCGGCAGTCGACCAACTACGGGCACTTCGGCCGCCTCGGCCTGCCGTGGGAAGTCGTCGAGAAGGCGGCTGCGGTCGCGAAGTAAATGGACTAGGAGGAAGGAGAAGGGAGGTAGGAGGAAGGAGTTTCTCTTACCTCCTACCTCCTACCTCTTTCCCCAACACCTCCTCCGGCGCTCCCGCCGCAACAACCTTTCCCTCATCCAGCACGATTGCGTAGTCGGCGATGGCCCGAGCCTCGTCGGGAGAATGTGTGACGTACACGAGCGGGATGCGCAGCCGGTCGCGGATCGCGATCAACGCGTCGAGAACCAGGCGGCGCCTGGCCAGATCGACAGCCGCAAGCGGCTCATCGAGCAGCAGTACGTCGGGACCCGAATAGAGCGCGCGCGCCAGCGCCACACGCTGACGCTCCCCGCCTGAAAGTCCCGCGACTCGTCGATCCATGAGCGGCGTGAGGCCGAGCAGATCATCGAGATCGGGCACATCGACGTCCTGCCTGCCCTGGCCGTCGGAGTTCCGCCGAAGGCCTTGGCCGTAGGTGATGTTCTTTCGCACGTTCAGGTGCGGAAAGAGCAGCACGTCCTGCGGCACATAGCCGACGTGGCGATCGCGAACCGGTACGCTGGTGCGCGTTTCCGTGTCGAACAGCACGCGGCGGTGTACCGCGATTCGGCCTCGCTGCGGCGTACGCAGGCCGGCGATCGCCTCGAGTATCGAGGTCTTGCCCGACCCGGACGGGCCGAAGAGCGCAATCGCGCGTGCTGCGGCCGCGAGATCGGGGGCGATCGTGAACGACCCCTGTGTGAGCGAAAAGCGCAGCTCGAATTCCGTCGCCTCTGCGGCGTGCCGGCCGGTGTGCATCAGTCGACGTGTGCCAGCCGGTTGGCGATGAGGACCGAGGCAAACGCCAGCGCCACGGAAACGACGAGCAGCGCGGCGGCGCGCGCATCCTGCCCGGTCTCCGTGTAGGTATAGATCCCGACAGCCAGCGTACGCGTGCGTCCCGGAATGCTGCCGGCGACGACGATCGTCGCGCCGAATTCGCCCAGGGCGCGAGTGAAGCCGAGCAGCGCGCCGGCGAGGATGTTGCGCGAGGCCAGCGGCAGCGTCACGGTTCTGAACACCCGCCACGGGCGCGCACCGAGCGTCTCCGCCATTTGCTCATAGCGCCGGGTCACCTGCTCGAATCCGGCGCGCGCAGTACGAACGAGCAGTGGCAGACCCATGATCGCCATGGCCAGCACGACGGCCGCCGGCGTGAAGACGATCTCGATCCCGAGCGGCTCGAGCAGCCGTCCCACCGGACCGCGGCGCCCGACAAGCCACAACAACAGAAGTCCCGTTGCGACCGGCGGCATGACCAGCGGCAGCGAAGCCAGCGTCTCGACAACCGCCTTGCCGCGGAAGCGATATCTGGCGAGCACCCAGGCGAGGGCGATTCCCGGCGGCAGCATGACAACCGTAGCGGCGAGCGCCGCTGCGGTGGTGAACAGCGCGATCGTCAGAATCTCACTTTGCACGGGGGAAACCAGCAGCGTCGAAAATCCGGGACGCGTCAGCGCCCTGCAGCCACGCGAGCAGCCGGGTTGCCGCGTCACGATTGCGGCCGCCGCGAATGAGCGCGGCCGGATAGACGATCCGCGGTCCATCCGCGACCGGAATCGCGAGCGCGAGCGATGCCCGGTGCGCCGCCGTGAGATCGGTGCGGTACACGATCGCCGCATCGGCCGCCCCGTTCTCGACGGCTGCCAGCGCCGCTCTCACGCTGGCCGACGGAATGATCCTGGCCGACATCGCCTCCCAGACTCCGAGTTTCTCGAGGTACGCCTTTGCGTACACGCCGGCGGGAACCGCCGCCGGGTCGCCGATGGCGATGCGCCTGAACGACGACTGCGCCAGTTCGCGAGCCGATTTCAGCGAACGAGGGCGGTCGGCTGGAACGGCAATCGCCAGCTGGTTCGAGAGCAGGTTTACGCGGCTGCCGGCGACGAGCTCGCTCCGTACCGCGTCCATCTGTGATTCGTCGGCGCTGATGAACAGGTCGGCAGCCGCGCCCGCCAGAATCTGCCGCGCCAGCGTGTTCGACGCGCCCGTATTGACGACCACGCGAACGCCGGTGCGCATCTCGTAGGCGCGGCCGACGTTCTCGATGACCTCGGCCAGGCTGGCGGCGGCGGAAACCAGGACCTCCTGGCGTTGCGCCGGGACGGCCACGACCGCGGCCAGCACGAAGGCGGCTGTCGCCGCCCACTTCAGCATGGGGACTAGGTATCTATTGAAATGACGAAGTTGTCTATAGGGGCTAACGATTTCGGTCGATTCGGGCTAGCGGCGGCGGTCGTTGCGCGGAGCGCGGCGACGTTGAGTGACGCGCTTACGACGGTCAGGTTCTTTCGGTGGTTCGTGCTCGCTCCACGAATAACCGCAGCCCCCGCAGTGGTACTGCCGTTCGGTCTGAGCGCCCTTAATGACCGTTTCAAGGCGGACCAATCCAGCGCGATGGCACCGGGGACATTCGATTGTGTCGGGCACTTGCGGGAGGTGGATCGTAGGTGTGGCAGAGCTAAGGATCAAGGGAATACCGATTGCGAATGCACGGAGCTAGCGGTCGATTGTGCGCTTCCGGTCAGCGGCGCGACGCTGGGGCTTGTCCGAAAGGTGGGGCACGTCGAACGCTTGGCCGCAGGCGAAGCAGCGCCAGTAATCGTGGCTCTTCTCCATCGCCGTGCGGATCGTGCGCGTGGATTCACACTTTGGACAGGGCTGATTAGCCGAGCGACCCATCGATCCCAGGTATCGGATAACGCCGGTAGTTCGCTACTTGCCGCGTTTGGCGGGCGGAGCTTTCAGGAGGCGGGAGAGGGCCGTCTGGGGATCTTCCGTGATGACGAGGCGCTCGTCTTTGCCAACACGCTTGCGGGGTTTCTTTCGCGCTTTCGCCATGATCCCTCGAATGATAGATTAGAGAGTGCCCCCGCCGGGGTTCGGACCCGGACGACCTGGATGGTCACCCGCGTGCAAGGCGGGCCTGTCTGCCAATTCCAGCACGGGGGCACAAAAGGCCGCTCAAGCAAGAGATGCCAGAGCGGCCTTTGGTCCGTTTGGGCGGTGTTACGACACCGCCCGTTTCCAGTCTGGAGCGCGCAGTCTCAGCGGCTCAGCTTTCGCTTTGGTTGGCGTCTTGAGAAGGTCGATTGGGTATTTATCGACCGGCTCACGTGTAGCGACCAAGACGCGCAGCAGCTTGTCAGCAGTCGGAGCCATCGGGAAGGCAGCTTCCTTGTTCTCCCACCGCGAGACAGTTTCAGGTCGTACGCCCATCACAAGGGCGAAATCAGCACTCGCGTAGCCGAGCCACTTCCTCAGGTACCGGATCTCCTCCGGGGTGAGGGCGGACGGGCTTTTGATAATGGCGCGGGCGATCATCTTGTGCAGCGTTTCCACGCGTGGGATCGATATCTCCCGCTCGCCACAGTCCGGGCACGTTCTCACAACGACACCGACAAGGGTCACGCTGGACAGGCCGGACTCCGTGTAGCGATGCGTACCAGTCACGGCCCTCATCGTTCCGCCGCAGTTCACGCACTTCATCGCTGTTTCTTCCTCCACGTTGTCACCACTGTTAGTTCGGTCTCTGACCTAAACGCGACTACCACACACAGCCGATTGGTATGGACGCGATACCTCCAAGTTCCCTTTTCAAGATCAGCCGGTTCACGAACAGCCCCGGCGCGAAGAACGTTCATGCAGTCCAGTGTTTCGAGGTTGTCAGCCGCCATTTCGCGAAATGCGTGGTCTCGCCATGCAATATGGCCGTCCCTGGCGATAGCGTGGATAAGCGCGGTCGCAGCATCGGGGCTAAGCGGCTCTTTCAAGACGACGATACCTCCAAACGACTTGACATATTATCATCACTTGACATATTGTCAAGTACATGGTCAAGCGCACGTCGCCAGTCCTTGCCGCACTCAAGGCGGCAGCCATCAACGAAACCGCCGCCGTGGAGTTTTTGGAGCACCAGCGATGGAGCGATGCGCCGGCGTGCCCTCGCTGTGGCGATGCAGACGTTTACAAGATGACCGGACGCGATGGACAGCGGAACAAGGATTGCCGCTGGCGCTGCAAGGGCTGTAAGCAGATGTTCACCGTTCGTACCGGAACGATCTTCGAGGAAACGCGCTTGCCGCTCCGCGTGTGGGTGTACGCGTTCTGGAAAGCATGCAGCAGCAAAAAAGGAATCAGCGCGTTACAGCTTTCCCGCGAGATGGAGATTACGCACAAGTCGGCGCTGTTTGTTCTTCGTCGCATCCGCCACGGACTCGGGCATCAGCAGAACAACGATCCGAAGCTGACTGGCACCGTCGAAGCGGATGAGACGTACGTGGGCGGAAAGAAGCGGCACGTCGGCATGACCCCGAAGCGCGGATACGACAAGGCGGCGGTGTTCGGTGTAGTCGAGCGCGGCGGCGATGTGCGCTTCCGTATGTTGGAGCGCGTGACGTATGACCGGCTCCGCGACGTGCTTGCAGAAAACGCAGACGGAACGTGCCGCGTGATCACGGACGAACACGGCGCGTATCCTCGCGCGACCGCGCCATTTTCAGGCGGTCATCAGACCGTCACACACAGCGTCCGTCAGTACAAGGCTCCGGGCACCGACGTTCACACGAACACGATTGAAGGCGTGTTCTCGCTGATCAAGCGCGGTGTGATGGGCACGTTCCACAGCGTCAGCAAGAAGCACCTGCCGAACTACCTGAACGAGTTTGAATTTCGCTGGAACACGAGGAAGCTGGACGACGGTCAGCGCGTGACGCGGGCGATTCGCCGCGTGGACGGCAAACGCCTGCAGTACCGCGAGTCGGTGGACAACCCGCCCTATCTGGTTCAGGTGCAGCAGCCGCCTGCACCGTTCGGCGGCGAGGGTGTGATCCTCAATCCGTATGGCGATATCGATCTAGGAAAGCCGGAGTGAGAGCTAGTGCGTAAGTTCCTGAATCGCCTTCACCAGGGTGGCGCGCGCATGCTCGCGGACTGCTGGATTGGTCGGATCGATAGCGTCGGGCGGAAGGTCGAACTCGATGGCGAGTTCGTCGAGCAAGTCAGGAATTGCGTCAGCCGGTTCAATCAAGTTGGCCTCAGCCATCGGGACAAGTATGTCGATCCCAGTCGGAAGCTTGTTAATGCGATGAAGTTCCCCGCCTCTGTCGTGGACAGGAACGCGCATCGAATAAACCAGTTTCTTCAGGTTTTCGCCGGAGCGGTGACCGTAATCGCGTGCGATTCGTTCTGTGACGGACAGAGCATCGGCAGCTGCGCCATCGGTGACTTCCGGCAACGCGTACTCAAGAACGTATCGCCCGCGAGGGGTGAGCTGGCGGGTAGTGCGCGTAATGAACCCACCATTCTCAAGGAAGTTGAGCAGCTCGGGGAGTTCCCAGCTGTAGGGACCGTACTTGTACCGCGAGAAGCGGAGATGGCCTGAGCGTATGCCTGCTTTCTGTCCAAGCAACTCTAGCAGGAACGTCAGTTTCTGCGCCTTGGTGTTGCCGTCTATATCGTTGGTACGATTAACCTCGTCGAATAGCTTCAGCACCGCGAGCGCGTCCCAAGTGGAGCCGCGACGGGTTCGCATTGATGGGATTGTACCGAACCGGGATCTTAGGGTAAAGCTAAGCTTTCCTGTAGCGTCTCCAGCGCCGCATGAACTCGGCCTCGGTCATCCCGAAGACTGGGGCACAGAAGACCGACCACACGCGGACGGTAGCCTCCGAGAATTTCGTTCAGCCAGTCTCTTGACGGCCAGATCGCCATCTCCGCCACACAGGTGCAAGAAGTGTCGTGCTGCCATCGTTGGGTCGGTGGTCCAGCTCAGTTCTGAGTTGTCGTCGGCCACGGCCAGGAACGGGGAGAACGCTATTTTACGAAGTCAGGAATAGCAAAAACAAAGGGGTTTTATGTGGATTGCAACAAATACCTACTCCCGTTCAGCATTCAGGATAATTTAGTATGATTCAGTTCGAAATGGCTAACGATTCAAGTCGTTTATTGACGCCGCGCGACGCCGCCCAGCGGCTGGGCGTGAGCTATTCCACGTTCAAACAGTGGATTTACAAGGGTTCGGTCCGGACGGTCCGCACGAGCGGCGGCCACCACCGCATCGCGGAAACAGAAGTTGAACGCCTGCTCTCTGCGACCGGCCGCCCGCAGAAATCCACCGCCAACGCCCGCCCGATCTCGGGCGTCCTGGTGTCGCTGAGCGGCCGCAACCAGCTGCGCGGCATCGTCGAGGAGGTTCGCGTGGAAGGGCTGCTGGCGCAGGTGCGCCTGAGGGTTGGCGATCAGCGCCTGACGGCCGTCATCACCCGTGACGCCATCGACGCGCTGAAGCTGAAACGCGGTCAGCTCGCTCTGGCGGTCATCAAGTCGACCGAAGTGATGATCGGCCTGGAATCACCCTGATCCCTGGCCCTGATCCCTGATCCCTGACCCCTGACCCCTGACCCCTGACCCCTGACCCCTGATCCCTGGCCCCTGATCCCCGATCCCTTTACTTATTCCTCCCGGATCCGATAACCTGATCACCTCGTGAGCTCAGTTCTCCACCGCGCGCATCACCATCACCACAGCCACCGGCATCACAGCCGGGCGGCAGGACTGCGCGCGTAGAGGACATCGGCTCACAGGCACTCCGAACTCTCAACGAACTGCAGCCCCGCCGGAACGTTTGGCGGGGTTTTGTTTTGTACGGTGTTTATGGACTTTTCGAAACTTGACGGGCTGATTCCTGCCGTCGTGCAGGACACGGCGACCGGCGACGTGCTGATGGTCGGCTTCATGAACGAGGAAGCCTGGGACATCACGCGGCGGACCGGCTACGTGACGTTTTACAGCCGCACGCGAAACACACTGTGGACGAAGGGCGAGACCTCCGGCAACCGGCTCGCCGTCCGCGACATCCTGATTGACTGCGACGAGGACACCGTGCTCGTCAAGGCGGACTGTCTCGGCGACGGCAAGGTCTGCCACACCGGCGAGCGCACCTGCTTCTTTCAGCGCGCGGAGGGCGTGACGATTCCATGACGCTCAAACTCGGAATCCCCAAGGGCTCGCTGCAGGACTCGACCATCCAGCTGTTTCAGCGCGCCGGCTTCACGATTTATGTGAGCACGCGGTCGTACTTTCCGTCGGTCGACGATCCGGAGCTCGAATGCATGCTGATCCGCGCCCAGGAGATGGCGCGTTATGTCTGCGACGGCGTCCTCGACGCCGGCCTTACGGGGCAGGACTGGATCCGGGAGCACAAGCTGGGCGGCGCATCGAGGCACTCGCTGACCAGCGTCGCGGATCTCATTTACGCCAAGCAGAGCTTCGGCAAGGTACGCTGGGTGCTTGCCGCACCGGAAGATTCGCGCTTCAAGCAGCCTACCGACTTCGAAGGGGCGACGATCGCCACCGAACTCGTGCGCGTCACCAAGGCCTACTTCGACGCGCTCCACGTGAACGTCAACGTCGAGTTCTCCTGGGGCGCCACGGAAGTCAAACCGCCCGTCCTCGCCGACGCCATCGTCGAAGCCACGGAAACCGGATCGACGCTGCGCGCCAACCGGCTGCGGATCATCGACACGGTGATGGAGTCGAACACGCAGCTGATTGCCAACGACGCGGCGCTCGCCGACCCGTGGAAGCGGACGAAGATCGAAAACGTTGCGCTGCTGCTGCGCGCGGCCATCGAGGCACAGGGGCGCGTGGGCCTGATGCTCAACGTCCGCCGCGCCGACCTGCCGAAGATTCTCGCGCTGCTGCCGGCGCTGCAGCGCCCCACGATCTCGTCGCTCAGCGACGAGGAGTGGGTGGCGGTCAACACGATCATCGAGGAGAAGACGGTCCGCGATCTGATCCCGAAAGTGAAAGCGGCCGGCGGCCAGGGGATTGTCGAGTACCCGTTGAACAAGATCGTTGTTTAGCTGTTTACGACACACCGAGACACCGAGGTCACTGAGGTCGAATCCTCGGTGCCTCAGCGCCTCGGTGGGTCGGAATGGGTGTCAGCGTTGCGAATCGTAGATTCAACCAACCGTCGCGCGGTCAGCGCACTGCTCTCGCCGGAACGGACACGCGACGCTGCCACGGATCGTCGCGTCGCGGCGATCGTGTCGGACGTACGGCGCAATGGCGATCGCGCGCTCGGCCGTTACGCGCGGGAGCTCGACGGCCTCAACGGTCCGATCGAAGTGTCGCGGGACGAGATGCGCCGGGCAGCGCGGGACGTCCCGGCGCCGGTCCGCGCCGCGCTGCGGGCGGCCGCGAAACATATTCGGTCGGTCGCCGCCCGCCAGGTCCCGCGCGGCTGGCGCACGCGCGTGGCGCCCGGCGTGACCGTTGAACAGCGCATCGTGCCGCTCGATCGCGTCGGCTGCTACGTGCCCGGCGGACGATATCCACTGCCCTCTTCGCTGCTGATGACGGCGATCCCGGCCGGCGCGGCCGGCGTCGGCGAGGTCGTCGCCGTCTGCCCGCGTCCAGCTCCAGTCGTGATGGCGGCGGCTCTCGAAGCTGGCGTATCCCGTCTCTTCCGCGTCGGCGGCGCGCATGCCATCGCCGCGCTCGCCTACGGCACGGAGACGATTTCCCGCGTCGACAAAATCGTCGGACCCGGCAACCGGTATGTGGCGGCAGCCAAGGCGCTCGTCACCGCCGACTGCGGGATCGACTTCTATGCGGGGCCGACGGAGATCGTGATCGTCTCGTCGCGCGGACCGGCTGACTGGATCGCCGCGGATCTGATCGCACAGGCCGAGCACGACCCGGACGCCCGGGCCGTGCTGATTACGCCAAGCCGCACGCTGGCCGAACGCGTCGCGTCCCGGGTCGCGGCACGAATGCCGGCCGATGGACCCGCACGGGCGGCGTTGAAATCTCACGGCGGAATCATCGTCGCGAAGTCGGCGGGAGAGGCGCTCGCCCTCGCCAACGCGGCCGCGGCGGAACATCTCGTCGTCGACAACGAGAGGATGGCGGCGAAGGTGCGCTGCGCCGGGTCGTTGTTCGTCGGCCCGTGGACGGCGCAGGTTGCCGGCGATTATGCCATCGGCTCCAACCATGTATTGCCAACAGCCGGCGCCGCCCGCGTGCGCGGGGGCCTCTCGGCCGCGGATTTCGTCCGCCAGATCACGGTGCAGCGCCTCACGCCTGCCGGCCTGCGGCGCATCGGCCCGACCGTCATCGACCTCGCAACAGCGGAAGGCCTGTCCGCTCACGCCGCATCCGTCGCTGTTCGCATGAAAGGGGCGCGGGCATGACGTCTTCGTCTCGACTCCAGGGCTATCCCGACCCGGGCCCCGGCCTGCGGCTGCATCTCAACGAGAACACCGGCGGCTGTTCGCCGAAGGTGCTCGAGGCCATCCGCCGCGTCGATCCGCGCGATGTCTCGACCTACCCGTCGTACCCGGAACTGATCCGCGCGTGCGCCCGTCATTTCAACATCGACCCCGAGTGGGTTCTGCTGACCAACGGCCTCGACGAGGGCATTTTGATGGCGGCGGTCGGGCACATCGCGCGCGCGCGCATGCACGACGCCGAGACCATCGTGCCGCTGCCCGCGTTCGATCCCTACCCGAACGCCACAGCCGCCGTCGGGGCGACGGCAATCCGCATCCCCGCGGAGCGGGACTATGCGTTTCAGACCGAGGCCGTGCTGCGCGCGATCACACCGCGCACGCGCATGATCTTCCTGAACACGCCGAACAACCCGACCGGCCAGCTGATTGCCGCGGCCGATTTGCGTCGCATTGCCGCGGCCGCGCCGCAGGCAATCGTGCTCATCGACGAGGCCTACATCGAGTTCGGCGGCGATACGTTCCTTCCCGAGCTGGCGGCGCACCCGAACGTGCTCATCGGCCGGACGTTCTCGAAAGCCTACGGACTCGCCGGCATGCGCGTCGGGATCGTCATTGGACAGCCGCCGGCGCTCGATCCGCTGCGGATGGTGACGCTGCCGTTCAACATCAACGGCGTGGCGATCGCCGCCACGCTGGCGGCGCTCGAGGACCAGGCGTTCCTGCCGGCCTACGCGCGGCAGGTCGCCGAATCCCGGCGGCGGATCTACGCGGCGTGCGACCGGCTCGGTCTGTCGTATTGGCCGAGCGCGGCGAATTTCGTGCTCGTTCGTGTCGGCGATTCGGTCGCGCCGTTCGTCCAGGCGATGGCGGCGCGAAACGTACACGTGCGCGACCGGTCGAAGGACCCGGCGACGCCCGGATGCATCCGCATCACCGCCGGCGTCCTCGAACACACGGACAGGGCGATCGAAGCACTCGCATCGGTTGTCGGGAGCGTGCGATGAGTAGCACGAAGGGTACGAGGAAAGACGTAGTGTCCGCCTTCAGGCGGACCCAGGGCCGGCGGCGCGCCTCCTTTGACCGCCAGACGACCGAGACGCAGATTCGTGGCGAGCTGGTCGTCGACGGCGGCGGGAAGTACGACATCAGCACCGGGATCCGGTTCTTCGACCACATGCTCGAGCTGTTCACGCGCCACGGCGGGTTCGATCTGCGCCTCGACGCGAAGGGCGATCTCGACGTCGATCAGCACCACACCGTCGAGGATGTCGGCATCGTCCTCGGCGAGGCCGTGCTGAAGGCGCTTGGGGATCGCAAGGGGATCAACCGCGCCGGCTACTTCGTGATGCCGATGGACGAGACGCTGGCGGTCGTGGCAATCGACCTGAGTGGACGGCCGCATGCGGTCGTTGATCTGAAGGTGCGGGTGCGGATGGTCGGCGATCTGCAGAGCGAGCTGGTCCACGACTTCTTCGACGGCTTCGCCGCCGGCGCACGGGCCAACGTCCACGCCAAGGTGCTGTACGGTCGATCGAGCCATCACCATATCGAGGCCGTGTTCAAGGCATTCGCGCGGGCCCTCCGCGTGGCGTGCGCGCGCGACGAGCGGCTCGCGGCCATGCTGCCGAGCACCAAAGGCCTGCTATGAGGGAACGGCCGTGATCGCCCTCATCGACTACGGAGCCGGTAACCTGACGTCGGTGCGTAAAGCACTCACCGCGCTCGGGGCAGATTTCACGATTCCGGCGTCAACCGATGTCTGCGCACAGGCGTCCGGAATCATCGTCCCTGGAGTCGGCCACTTCGCCGCGACGGCGGCGCTCGAAGGCGCATGGCTGCAGGCGATCCGGTCTGCCGTCTCGGCCGGGGTGCCGCTGCTCGGAATCTGCCTCGGCATGCAGTGGCTGTTCGAAGGCAGCGACGAAGCGCCGGAGGTCGAGGGGCTCGGCGTGATTCCAGGCCGCATCGGGAGACTGCAGAACGATCTGGAGCGCCGGCTGAAAGTGCCGCACGTGGGATGGAATGCGCTCGACTTCCGCACCAGCGGATCGCGCCTGTTCCAGGGACTGTCGTCCGGCGCGCAGGTCTACTTCACGCACTCGTACGCCGCGCCGGTCACCGTCGAATGCGTCGCCTCGACGGTGCATGCGAACACGTTCTCGTCGGTCGTCGAGCGCGACAACATCTTCGGCGTGCAGTTCCATCCGGAGAAGTCCGGCGAGGCAGGTCTGCAGATCCTGCGGAACTTCCTGACGGTCTGCGGCTCGCTTTCGCCGAAGGCTGCGGCAGCGCGCGCATGCTGACGAAGCGCATCATCGCCTGCCTCGACGTCCGCGACGGCCAGGTCGTCAAAGGCGTGCAGTTCCAGCAGCTGCGCCACGCCGGCGATCCGGGAGCGCTCGCCCGCCGCTACAACGTCGAAGGCATCGACGAGGTCGTCGTGCTCGACATCACCGCCACGCTGGAAAGCCGGCAGGCGCTCGCCAGAACAATCAACGCGGTCGCGCAGGAGATCTTCCTGCCGCTGACGGTCGGCGGCGGCATTCGCTCCGAAGAGGACGCCGCGGCGGCGATCGACGCCGGCGCCGACAAGGTCAGCCTCAACACGGCTGCCCTGAAGCGCCCGGAGCTGATCACGACACTGGCGCGGCGATATGGCAGCCAGGCGGTGATCGTCGCCATCGACGCCAAACGCCTGGGCGACGGCTTCGGGGTCTTCGTCCGCAGCGGTACGACCGACGCCGCACGCGACGCCGTCGAGTGGGCGCGTCAGGCCGAGTCGCGCGGCGCCGGCGAGATCCTGCTGACCTCGATGGATCGCGACGGCACCAAGGCGGGATTCGACTGCGAGATGACGGCGGCGGTGTCGGATGCCGTCGACATCCCGGTCATTGCCTCTGGCGGCGCAGGTACGTTCGACCATTTCACCGACGTCTTCACCCGCGGCCGCGCCGACGCGGCGCTGGCGGCTTCGATCTTTCACTACGCCGAATCGAGCGTCAGCGATTTGAAGCGTTACCTGCGGCAGCACGGTATTCCGGTTCGTCTGTGATCGACAGAGCCACGAAGACACGGAGGCACGAAGATTTTCAAAAAAGGGACCTCCGTGACTTGGTGTCTCCGTGGCTGAAATGAATGCTTATCCCGTCAATTGACTTACAGAACGGCCATGTCGTCCAGCTCGTGCAGGGCGAGCGGCTGGCCATCGAAGCGCCCGATCCCGAACCGTGGATCGAACGGTTCTCCCGTTTTCCACGCGTGCAGTTGATCGACCTCGACGCCGCCCGCGGACGCGGCGACAACCGCGCCATGGTCGCGGCAATCTGCGGCCGGCTGCCCTGCCGCGTCGGCGGTGGAATCCGGAGCGTCGAGCGCGCGCACGAGGTACTCTCCGCGGGCGCGCACGGGATCATCGCCAGCTCGGCGCTCTTCCGCGACGGACAGGTCGATCTGGCGTTCGCACGCACGCTGTCGGACGCCGTCGGTGCGGAGAAGGTCATCGCCGCCGTGGACAGCCGCGGCGGTTTCGTGGCGATCCACGGCTGGAAGACCATCCTGCGCGTCACTGCCGTCGACGCCGTCCGCGCGCTCGAGCCGTACTGCTCCGAGTTCCTGTACACGCACGTGGACAAGGAAGGCATGATGCAGGGCACCGACATGGCCGCCATCATGGCCGTGCGCGCCGCGACCGGCCGCCGCCTGACGGCCGCCGGCGGCATCACGACCTGGGAGGAGATCGACGCCCTCGACCAGGCGGGCATCGACGCCGTCGTCGGCATGGCGGTGTATACAGGCCAGCTGCCGCTGGAACGTCCCTGATCCCTGATCCCTGATCCCTGATCCCTGATCCCTGATTCCCTGATTCCCGATCCCCGATCCCCTGTGTTACGTTAAGCACCGTAATGGCTACGGTCATTAACGTAACGCCGTGACCAATCCGTTCGTCTACGGCGAGGTCGTACCGGCGGGGGCATTTGCCGATCGCGAGGTCGAGCTCGATCGTCTCGTCGACGATCTGGCGGAGGGCCAGAAGGTCTTCCTCATTTCCCCCCGGCGCTACGGGAAGTCGTCGCTCGTCCGGCAGGCGCTGACGGCGTTGTCACGCCGCGGCCTGCTGACCGTCGAGGTCACCGTCAGCGCCTACAGCTCGTACGTGGCATTCCTCGAGGGGTACGCCAAGGCGCTGACCGCCTCCGAGTCGCGTTGGCAGCGGGCGCGTGATTGGCTGACCGCAGCCATCACGTCGACACGGCCGGAGATCCGCGTCGAACAGGATGGCGCCGGTCCGGGCCGGTTCACCGTTGCCTTCCCGATGGTGCGGACCGAGCGCGACGTCACGCGGCTGGCCAACGAGCTCTTTGCGCTGCCCGGCCGCATCGCCGCGGAGCGCCGGCGGTCGGTCGTGATCGCGCTGGACGAATTTCAGGCGATCGAGGCATTCAATGGCGGCAGCGTCGAGCAGGCGCTGCGGGCGGCGGCCCAGCACCAGCGCAGCGTCGGCTACGTATTCGCCGGATCGGAGCCGAGCCTGATGGAAAAGATGATCGGCCCGCGCCGGCCCTTCTATAAAGCCGGTCCCGTGATGCGGCTCGATCGGATCCCGCCCGACATCTTCGCCTCGTTCATCGAGGAGCGATTCGCCTCGAGCGGCATCCGGCCGGAGCCGGAGCTGGGCGCGGCCATCATCGAGCTGGCCGGGAACCTCCCGTATGACGTGCAGCGTCTCGCCCATGAGACATGGGACGACGTGCGCGCGGCGGGGGCGCGAAAGGTGACGCTCGACAACCTGCACGCGACCCTGGGCCGTCTGCTGGCGGAGCAGGACACGCTGTTCGAGGCGGTCTGGCAGCGCCTGACGCTGGCGCAGCGCGCCGTGCTGCGTGCCGCGGTTCTGCAGAACGGCCGCGAACTGCTGTCGGCGGAGACCCGGAACCGGTTCCGCCTCGGCGGCGCGTCGAGCATTCAGGCCTCGCTGGCCGCGCTGATCAAACAGGATCTGCTGGCCAAGGAGGTCGGGCGCTACCTGGTGGTCGATTCGCTCCTGCGTGAGTGGGTGGCGAGAAAGACATTCTGAGATGCGATCCCTGCTCGCCCGCGTTGGGCTGAACCGTCCGGAATTGCGAGCCTGGGCGATGTATGACTGGGCGAACTCCGCGTTCCAGTCCACCGTCATCACGGCTGTGTTTCCACCCTTCTTCAGCGACTTTGCGGCGGACGGCTCGGCGGACGCGACGGCCCGGTTTGCGGCAACGACCACCATTGCCCTCACGATCGTGGCGGTTCTGGGGCCAGTACTCGGCGCACTGGCGGACTATCGGGCATGGAGAAAGCGGCTGCTGGCGGCGTTCGTCGCGATTGGGGTCGTTGCGACGGTGCTGTTTGCGACGATCGAGCGCGGTGCCTGGCTGTACGCGGCGGTGCTGTTCGGGATTGCGAACATCGCCGTCGCGGCGAGCCTGGTCTTCTATGATTCGCTGCTGCCCCACATCGCGAGGGAGGACGAGATCGACCGTGTCTCCACGGCGGGCTTTGCGATCGGGTTCATCGGCGGAGGCATCCTGCTCCTGCTCAACCTGGCGTGGATTCTGAGCCCCGCGACGTTCGGCCTGCCGGACACGACGGCGGCCATCAGGCTGACCTTCATCAGCGTCGGCGTCTGGTGGCTCATCTTCTCGATTCCGGTGCTTCGGGGCGTGCCCGAACCTCCGGCGGTGCTCGAAGCCGACGAGCGCGCGCAAGATAATCCGATGCGCGCCGCCTTCATGAGGATTTGGGAAACCTTCCACGAGATCCGCGGATACCGGAACGCCTTTCTCATGCTCGTCGCGTTCCTGCTCTACAACGACGGCATCGGCACGATGATCCGGATGTCGTCGATTTACGGGGCCGAACTGGGCATTGACCGCAATTCGCAGATCGCCGCGTTCGTGATGGTGCAGTTCGTTGGCGTGCCGTGCTCGTTTCTGTTTGGCACGCTGGCCGGCCGCATCGGCCCGAAGCAGACGCTCTTCGGCGCGCTCGTCGTCTACACCGGCATCAGCGTGCTCGCCTACTTCATGAGCACCGTTGTCCACTTCTTCATCCTCGCCTTCCTGGTCGCGCTCGTAATGGGTGGAAGCCAGGCCCTGAGCCGCTCGCTCTTCGCCCGCATGATCCCGCGGCACAAGTCCTCCGAGTTCTTTGGCTTCTTCTCGGTGTTCGAAAAGTTCGCCGGCATTGCCGGGCCTGCCATCTTCTTTGCCTCCATTACGCTGTTCGGAAGCAGCCGTGCCGCGGTGCTCTCCGTCATCGTCTTCTTCATCGCCGGCGCACTCGTGCTGACCCGTGTCGACGTCGGCCGGGGCGAGGCGGAGGCGGCCGCGGCGGCGCGGGCATTGTGAGGATCGTCATCGCCGGCGGCAGCGGGTTTCTCGGGCGTACCCTCGCCCACGCCTGGCGGAACGAAGGTCGTCAGGTGAAGGTGCTGACGCGGCGGCCAGGCCCC
>JAICQE010000226.1 GCA_025938035.1 Vicinamibacteria bacterium | reverse complement strand
TGCTCACGCGCCTGGAACCGATGTTCTTCGATCCGAACGTCGATCCCATTGTCACCAACCGCAATCCAGGCTCCGGCCGCGACATCCTGACCGCCAGCGCGAACAACCTGTACGCGGGCGGAGTGACCACCGCGGATCTCAAAGGCTTCACCGAAAAGTACGGCTTGAACTCGCGTCTCGTGAAGCGCGATGGGAAGCTGATCGAAGAGGTCTACAGGATCGGCGGCCGGTATTCGAAGGAAATCAGCGAGATCGTCCGACATCTCGAGGCGGCGATTCCGTTCGCGACGGAGCCGATGGCGAAGGCGCTCGGCGCTCTGGTCAAGTTTTACCGCACCGGCGAAACGGCGGACCGGGTGCAGTACGACATCGCGTGGGTCGCCGACAAGGCGTCCCCCGTCGACACGATCAACGGGTTCATCGAGGTCTACATGGATCCGCGGGGGATCAAGGGGTCGTGGGAAGCGCTGGTCTTCTACGTCAATCCGGAGAAGGCGAAGCGCATCAAGGCCCTTGGCGCCGAGGCGCAGTGGTTCGAGGATCACATGCCGTTCGATCCGCGATTCCGCAAGCCGAACGTCACCGGCATCGTCGCGAACGCGATCGATGTCGTGATTGAGATGGGTGATTCCGGCCCGATTACGCCTATCGGCATCAACCTGCCGAACGACGAGCAGATTCGCGAACGGTATGGCAGCAAGTCGGTGGCGCTGGCGAACGTCACCGAGGCGTACGACAAGTCGACGCCGGAAGGGCTGACGTCGGAGTTCACCTGGGACGCCGCCGAAACCGCGCGCGCCAAGCGCTTCCGGTCGTTCTCGGACGAGCTGCACACCGAGCTGCACGAGGTCCTCGGGCACGCGTCGGGACGCCAGGCGCCCGGGTTCAAGGGGTCGCCGGACGAGATCATCAAGGAGCACTACTCGGCGCTGGAGGAAGCGCGTGCCGATCTCATCGCGCTCTACTTCATCGCCGATCCCAAGCTCGTGGAGCTGGGCGTCGTGCCCGCGGCGGATCACGATGAGATGGTCCGGGCACAGTACGACTATTACACGCGCAACGCCATCGTGCAGCTGCGGCGGATTCGCGAAGGCACCGAAATCGAGGAAGCGCACCTGCGCAACCGCCAGATGATCATTCACTGGCTGATGGCAAACACGAAGGCGATCGAGCGGCGCCAGCGCGATGGCAAGACGTTCAACGTGCTCGTCGATCAGCAGGCGTTCCGCGACGGCGTCGGCCGGCTGCTGGCGGAAGTGCAGCGCATCAAGTCGGAGGGCGACGCCGCGGCCGCGGCGAAGATGTTCAATGACTACGGCATTCACTTCGATCCGGGGCTGCGCGACGAAGTCGTCCGACGCGTGGACGCACTGAAGCTGCCGTCCTACACGGGGTTCGTGATGCCGAAGCTGACGCCGGTCACCGACGCGAGCGGCCACATCACCGACGTCAGGATCTCGTATCCGCAGGATTTCACGGCGCAGATGCTCGAATACAGCGCGGCGGCACGATAACCACGAAGCACCACGAAGGATCGAAGTGACACGAAGTCGAGACCGTGCAAAGGCCGCTAAGACGCTGCGTTCGTTGGCTGGAGTACGGCTCAGCCGGATAAACGGAGCATCGTGGTGAACACGTCATGTATCTCGGCGTCGAACGCAACCAGCGCGACGCGCTGCGGCAGTGCGCGCGCGCCCAGAAACGCACGCACTTCCTGGACCGCGATTGTCGCGGCGTCATCGATCGGATAGCCATAGACGCCGCAGCTGATCGCTGGAAAGGCGATGGACCGCAGTCCCTTGACGCGAGCGAGCTCCAGCGAGCGGCGATAACAGCTGGCGAGCAGCTCAGGCTCGCCGTGCGCGCCGCCGCGCCACACCGGGCCGACGGTATGGATGACATAGCGCGCCGCCAGCCTGAAGCCGGGCGTGAGCCGGGCCTCGCCGGTGGGACACCTGACGCCTGGGCGCACCTCGGGGATCAGGCGGCATGCCGCAAGCAGTTCCGGTCCCGCGGCGCGATGAATGGCCCCGTCGACGCCACCGCCGCCGAGCATCCGTTCATTCGCGGCGTTGACGATCGCATCGACCTCGATCGTGGTGATGTCGGCGCGGATAACGTCAATCGGCATCAGATCGGAGATTGTCGATCTGAATCGGCGGCAGCGGATCAGCGGGCGTGAACCCGAAGATCGCTCCGTAGAAGTACAGCTCGGCTTCGAGACTCCGCACGATCGTCTGCGATTTCCTGAACCCGTGCTGCTCGCCCTCGAACGCCAGATACGCGACCGGCAAGCCTTTCGTGCGGGCAGCGTCCGCCATCGTTGCGGACTGATTCGGCGGCACGACGCGGTCCTCGAGTCCCTGAAACAGGATGATCGGGCTGGCCAGTCGATCGACGAAGTGAATCGGCGAGCGGGCGCGATACTCCTCGCGCGCCTCGGGATACGGACCGATGAGGCGATCCAGGTATCGTGCCTCGAACTTGTGCGTGTCGCGGGCAAGCACCTCGATGTCGCTGACGCCGTAGTAGCTCGCTCCGGCGTTGAAGACCCCGGGCTGAAACGTGAGCGACGCGAGCGTCGTGTAGCCGCCGGCGCTGCCGCCGCGAATAATCAGTCGCGATGCATCGGCCAGTCCGGACCGGACGAGATGCTGCGCCGCCTGCGTCACGTCCTCGACGTCCGCGATTCCCCACTGCCCGCGCAGCGTGTTGCGATACGCGCGGCCGAACCCTGAGCTGCCGCGGTAGTTCACGTCCACGACGGCAAACCCGCGGCTGGTCCAGAACTGGATCTTCAGATCGAGCGTCGCGTTCGCCGCGGCCGTCGGCCCACCGTGGCTGATGGCGATGAGCGGCGGCCGTTCGTCCGGTGCTGGATGGATGCGTGCATTCGTCGGCGCGTAGTACAGCGCATGCGCCGTCTCGCCAGCAGCGGTGGGAAACTCAATCGCCGCCGGAACCGACACCTCGTCGCGGCTCAAGGCGAGAGACGAGGAAGCCCGCAAGACGTCCGTGCGTCCGGATGCGACGTCGAGGCGCACAACCGCATCGGCGTGCGTCGGCGACGCCGCAACGAGTACGACCTGCCGTTCGTCCGCCGCCATCCAGTCGTGCGGCTCGAACTCGGTATCGATCGTGCGCCAGTCGCCGGTGTGCGTGTCCACGTCGGCAAGAAACCAGCGCCCGCGCCGCGTGTAGGCGGCGAGCATGCGAGATGAAGAGACAAATACCCACGTCGCAGTGCCAAAGGCCCACTGCGGCCGGCCGAATTCCGCTTCAGCCGGCGGATTCTTCAGAACCGGCTCGAACGCGGAACGCGAACGACTCGAACGATCCGAACGGTCCGAACGATCCGAACGATCCGAACGATCCGAACGATAAATCCTCCACCACCCCTCCCGATCGCTCACAAAGTACAAACGCCCGTCAGGCCCCCAGCCCGGCTGATAGATCGACTCGTCGTCGCCGCCCGCAATCCTGCGGACGTTCGACAACGCGCCGTCCCCGGCAGCAACATCCGCACACCACAACTCGGTTCCGTCCCACGGCATATTCGGGTGACGCCATGCCAGCCACGAAAGCTGCGAACCATCGGGACTGCATCGCGGCGTCGAGTAGAAATCGTGCCCGGCGGCAATGACGTCGCCAGCCGAACCGCCGCTGAGCGGAATGCTGACCAGGGTGTTGATGGCCTCGCCGGCGCCGGAATGGTCCTCGCGAACGCAGACGAGCCGATCGTGCCTCGGATCGATCGCGTAATCCGCGTAGAAGCACTTTCCTTCCGGAGTAATGGGAACAGGTGTACCGGCGTGGTCGTCGGCTGCGACCAGGTAAATCCGCTGATCGGTGAAATTCGAAAAGTAGACGTTCCCGCGGTCGACAACGTAGGCACCGCCGCCGTACTCGTGCACGCGCGAGCGAACGTTGAAGCCGCCCGGCACGAGGTCGGCGGTCGCTCCATCACCACGCCGCCGCACGAGCACGTTGCGCCCGCCCTCCTGCGGGCGCCCTTCCAACCAGTAGACGTCATCGCCGTCTACGGCAACCGCGCCGAGACGCACGCTCTGGGACGCGACACGTTCCGCGGAAATCGGGGAAGGCCAGGTTCCGTAGGGCAGCACTCGTCTCGCCGGGCGGGTCCGCTGCTGCGGACCGGCGAGACGGCGCTGCTTGGAGTCGGGTCGCTTCGCGACCCGACGGGCGGAGGCGGACATCAGCGGCGAACGAGACGGAGGGTGACGTCCCGCGACTGCCCCT
>JAICQE010000080.1 GCA_025938035.1 Vicinamibacteria bacterium | reverse complement strand
GTCGGTCGTCCGACGGCTGGCGGTCCTCCAGCCAGGCGCCGGCAACGCATCCTGCGGTGAAGAAGGCCGCCCAGGGAAACAGGGTGAAGTTCGTCAGGCCCGGCCGCGGGCGCAGATACGCCTCGAGCCAGTCCGGGAGAGGGTCGAGGGCGGACCAGCTCCGAATCAGCGGAGTGGCCATCGCCATGGCAATCGTGACCGCAGCGAAGACGAGAGCCCGCCGCTTCACGGTGGTCGCCGCTCCCCAGCCGAGCGCTGCGACAAGCATCGACACGCCCATGATGTTGAGGATGTCTACCTTCAGGAGCGCCTGAGGAAACCGCCCGCCACTGATGAGAAACGACTGCAGACGGAAAAGAAACGCGAGCGCCAGTATCCAGCCGCCGCGCCGGACCGCGGCGCGCGTCACCTGCTGAAGGCTCAGTCCCTTCCGCAGGCGTCCGCCCGCGGCGAGCATCAGCGTGATACCGGCGAGAAACAGAAAGATCGGCGCCCCGTATCCGGCGATCAGAATCGCCCACTGGTACGCGGAGGACTTCCTGTCGGCAACTCGCGTCCACGAATCGAGGGTGTGCGCCTCGATCATGATCAGCACGGCGATGCCGCGCAGCCAGTCGAGGTACGGGCGCCTCACGGGACGATGGTATGCGCGGTTTCGAGCGCGATGTCTTCGCGGAGGGAATGCCAGACCGAACAGTACTTGTCGCGCGACAGCGCGATCGCCCGCTCGACGACGGCAACGGGGACGTCCCCGTGGACATGGAAGTGGAGCGACACCTTCGTGAGCCGGTGAGGGATCTGCTGCTGCCGCTCGGCGACGATCGACGTGCGAAAGGCGGTCAGCGCGTGGCGGCCTTTGCGGATGATGTCAACGACATCCATCCCCATGCACGCCGCCAGGCCAATGACCAGCATTTGCACCGGTGACGCACCGGCCGTGCTCTGCCCGTCGACGACGGTGGCAATCCTGGCGCTGGTGACGCCGAAGCGCAGATCCTCCGCCCAGACGAGCTCGGCGGTAACTGGCGGCTTCGGCTGCGCCACGCATCACCGCGCGGCGACTTCCGGCGGCAGCCGTTGCGCCCGCTTGTTGCCTCCGAGGAACGCGGCGAATGCGAGCCAGCCAAGCGGCAGCAGCACGAGCAGGTAGGTCAGGAACTGGCCGTACCGCCCGTCCGGCCCGTATGGCTCGGTGGCCCAATGCAGCCTCTCGCTGCCCGGGAAGAGGTTCGCCTCGGTCAATTCATGCAGGCCATAGATGACCAGTTGAACGACGAAGACGGCAAGAAAGACCGCCGTGACCTGAAAGAAGAGCGCCAGATTCACACGGTGGCCGTATTTCGACCACAGCCAGGCGACGAACGCGGCGCATAGCACGCCACCGGCAGCGCCGGCAGTGATCGCCACCGGACTGTTCTGGAATATCAGCGTTCCCATCAGCAGCGCAGTCTCCATCCCCTCGCGCGTGATCATCAGTACCGTGAACAGAAAGACGCCGACGAAGGCCTTCGCGCCGAGTTGCAGCGCGGACGCTTCGAGACGCGTTTCGATTTCGCGCTTCAGGCGCTTGCCGTGCCGCCACATATGGACGATCAGCGTTGCCACCAGCGCCGCTGCGACCAGAGCGAGCACTCCTTCCCACAGCGCCTGGTTGCTGGCGCGTGAGAAGAGGAACGCGGCGCCGATGCTGATGAGAACCGACAGGCCGATGCCCCAATGAACGGCAGGCACGAGCCCGCTGCGGCCGGTCTTGCGGAGGTACGTCAGCGACATCGCGATGATGAGGAACGCTTCGAGCCCCTCGCGGAGCGTGATCAGAAATGCTGGAAACATGGACAGCCCCGTAAACTGAGATTAAGTCTCAAGACTATTACGGGACCGTCCCGAAAGGCAAACGGTAGCGTCGACGTCGTGTCCCTCGACGTAGTGTCCGCCTTCAGGCGGACCTACTGGATCGGAACAGTGTAGTAGTAGACGGTCCGTCCGTTCACGTTGACCGGATCCATCTTCGGCTTGATGTCCGGGCCCATGTCGAACGCGTGAGAAACGACGCGCGTACCCGGCTTCAGTTCCTTGTTCAGCTTCGGAATCAGCTTCAGGTTCAGCGACGGCAGCAGATACAGCGTGACCACGGTCGCCTCGCTGATGTTGGTCGTGAAGAGGTCCTGGTTCAGGAACTGCACGCGCTGCAGGATCGTCCGGTCGCTCGCCGCCGCGGACTTCAGGTTTTCGTTGGCGTCGCGGATCCGCTCGGGGTCGATATCGATGCCGACGGCGCGCGCGCCGTAGACCCTGGCGGCGGTGATCGGAATGCGGCCGTCGCCCGACCCGAGGTCGTAGACGACGTCGTTCTTCGTGACCTTGGCGATTTTCAGCATGACGTCGACGACTTCCTGCGGCGTCGGGACGAAAATCACGTCGGGCGTGCGCAGCGGCGCCGGCGCCTGCTGAGCCAGTGTTGACCATGTCAATCCGACGATCAGTGCAAGCGCGGTAAGAAGCGTTCGAACGGCCATCTGTGCCATCTCCAATTCAAAGTCGCGATTATATCGGACTACGAACTACGAACTATCCAACTACCAACTAGTATTCTGGTCGCCATGGCGGTCATCGTCCAGAAGTACGGCGGCAGCAGCGTCGCCGACGTGCAGAAACTGAAGGCCGTCGCCTCCCGCGTGATGCGGACCCGCGAGCAGGGCCACGATGTGGTGGTCGTTGTCTCGGCGATGGGCGATACCACCGACGAGCTGCTGGAGCTGGCCAGGGAGGTGTCGGCCAACCCTGATCGGCGGGAACTCGACATGCTGCTGTCCGCGGGCGAGCGGATCTCGATGGCCCTGCTGTCGATGGCCATCCGCGAGCTCGGAGGGAACGCGATCAGCTTCACGGGCAGCCAGTCCGGGATCATCACCAACGACCGCCACGTCGACGCGCGAATCATCGAGGTACGGCCGTTCCGCATCCAGGACGAGCTGGCGCGCGGACGGATCGTCGTCGTCGCCGGCTACCAGGGCGTTTCCTACAAGAAGGAGGTGACCACGCTCGGCCGCGGCGGGAGCGACACCACCGCCGTCGCCATTGCCGCCGCGCTCGACGCGGAGTTCTGCGAGATCTGCTCGGACGTGGACGGCGTGTACTCGGCCGATCCGCGCGTCGTGCCGGCAGCCCGCCGCATCGCCTCGCTGTCGTACGAGGAAACTCAGGAGATGGCGGAGGCCGGCGCCAGGGTTCTCAACGCGCAGGCGGTCGAGTTCGCCAAGGAGAAAGGCATCGCGATCTACGCGCGCGCGACTGCCGGACCACTACCGGGACCCGACCCGTCGAGCGATGGCACGGTCGTCCGCAAAACGCCGCCGCGGATGCCCGGCACTGTCGTCGGCGTCGCCAGCGAGCGGGA
The DNA here is from genome assembly GCA_025938035.1 of Vicinamibacteria bacterium. Next base: position 14,908 of record JAICQE010000080.1, on the reverse strand, counting down.
CGTCCTGATCCTCGAGAGCAGCGGCACTGCGGCGGATGTCCTCGCACTGCTCGACGAACGCGGGGTTCCGGGCAAACAACTGCATGTCTTCGACGACCGCACGACGGTGGTGATTTCGCGCGACAACCTGCACGACGAGCGCCGCCTTCGCGAGGCAATCGACAAGTACGCCGCCGCCGGTACCAGATTTGTCGACGGCCTGGCGGCCGTCAGCGTCGTCGGGGCCGGCATCAACGCCACGTATGCGAACGTCCGTGCCGGCAGCGACACGCTGCAGGCAAGCGGTATCCAGCCGCGTGGGACCGCGACGTCGTCTTTCCGGATTACGTGGATGGTGGCGCGTGAACGGATGGAGGATGCGGTGCGCGCGCTGCACCGGCGGTTCGTCGAATCGCAGCAGGCGCTGCTTCCCTAGTTGGATAGTTAGATAGTTGGATAGTTCGTAGTGAGTTCTACGAACTATCTAACTAGCCAACTAGCCAACTAGAGAGTCGTCCGAGGAGCGCGACGCGCGCGAAGGTACGGACCTGCCGCATTCGCCACGCGACTCCACACGGCGCGAAGGCCTTGCGTCATCGGCGAATGCCATGTCTCCGGTGGTGGTGCCGGCTGTTGCTGCGGCGGCGCTCCGCGTCGTTCCGGGTGAGCGATCTCGTCGCGATATTCGGACGGGGACGCAACGATGGCAGCAATGCCGCGGATCGTGTTGTTGGCGCGCCGATCGCCGTGGGGGAACAGGCGGCAGAACTCGTCGACGGTCTCGTCCGGGTCCATCCCGACGACCCAGGCGTAGCTGCGAATCCACGCCCGCGCGTAAAGTCCCCGCGGCCACTGGGACAGATCGTTGTTCTCCAGCGCCTCGAGCAGTTCTTTCTTGACCCTGGTGTCCTCCGCCAACTCCTCGATCGAGATTCGGCATTTCTGGCGGTGTCGGCGCAGCCGGGTGACGAACGTCTCCTGGGGCGTCATGGTGTCCACGCCCCCCCGACCACAGCAATTCCCGCGCCTGCACTCTCTTTTAGGGATGGAAACCGGTAGTCGCTGATTCTGCGTGAGTTGGCTGAACGTCCCTGATCCGGCAGTGGAAACCGGCGTTCACAAATGACGCATCCCGATCACAGAACACGCCATCGCCTTGGACACGTTATTCCAGCGCCGGGATCGCGCCTCGAAGGTAGGCAGCCAGCTGGGCCGGAGCGAACTGGAGGCCTGTGTAGAACGGTCCGAACTCCGCAAAGCGTGCGCTCGCTTCGTCGAAACGCATCTCGTAAATCAGCTTCTTGAACACCAGCGGATCCTGCGCGAAGAGGTCCACGCCCCATTCCCAGTCGTCGAATCCGATGGAGCCGGAAATCACCTGCGTCACCTTGCCGGAGTACGTGCGCCCGATCATGCCGTGTTCGCGCATCATCGCCGCGCGACGTTCGAACGTCTCGGAGTACCAATTGTTCCCTTCCCCGCGCCGCTTGTTCATCGGGTAGAAGCAGACGTAGCGCGCCTTCGGCAGCTCGATGAACAACCGGTTCATCACGCGCTGCCGCTGCGTTTCCATCTCGGCGTCGAATGCGGATTCGAATTCATCGCTGCCGGGTTTGTGCCTGGCGCCCAGCTGCTGGTGCAGCTTGCCGGTCATCTCGTACATACCGAGCTCGACAACGGACACGTAAGAGGTGGTCGGCTGAAGAATCGTATGCAGCTCGGTGCGCGACAGCGCCATTTGCGCCTGCGCCAGCTGCTCGAAGTCGCGGCGGAAGCAGATGAACATCAGGTCGGCCTTGTGTCCGAGCATCTGCACGAACGCCGTCGCGCCGGCATCGGGAACCGCAAGCGCGCGCACCGCCTCATCGGACATCCGCTGCAGGTCGTCGTCGCCGAGACGGCGGACGCTGTCCCACCCCACGCGGTACATCAGGTGCAGCAGGCTCCAGCCTTCCAGCGTTTCAGGGACGAGCGGATTGTGCATGCGCCTTTGTACTACGCTTTCCAGCCGGTTCAAGCGTTCATGAGGGCAATAGGTTCAATGGGCCGGGGTACTCAGGTTCATGAGGGGCTGTGGGTTCCGCGAGGTTCAAGAACGAGACCCTCTGCACCCTTTGAACCTTCTGAACCCCTGAACCTATCGTTAAGCCAGTCGCGGGCATCGGCCAGTGTTTCGTAGACGGTCGGAATGACGAGCAGCGTCAGCAGCGTGGACGTAATGACGCCGCCGATGACCGCAATTCCGAGCGGCGCGCGGAAGTCTCCACCCTCACCTCCCCCGAGCGCCACCGGCACCATCCCGGCAATGAGCGCAAAGGTCGTCATCAGGATCGGCCGCAGCCGGACGCGCCCGGCCTGAATCAGCGCCTCGCGCCGGTCCATGCCCTTTTCCTCGGACCATTTCGCAAAGTCGATCAGCAGAATGGCGTTTTTGGCGACGATGCCCATCAGCAGGATGACGCCGATCATGCTCATGATGTTGAGCGTCTCGCCGGTCACTGCCAGCCCGAGCATCACACCGATCAGCGACAAGGGCAGCGAGAGCAGGATCGAGAACGGCTCGAGGAACGAGCCGAACTGGATCACCAGGACGAAGTACATCAGCATCACCGCAACGCCGAGCGCGATGATCATCTGCGTGAAGATCTCCTGCTGCGACTCGGTTTCGCCGCCCTGCCTGATCGCGTAGCCGGCAGGAAGCGGCACCGCCTCCTGGATCCGCGACATGATGCCGGTCGAGACGTCGTTGAGCGACCGGCCCTCGGTATTCGCCTCGATGGTGATGACCCGCTCCCGATCGAGATGGTCGATGCGCGCGGGACCGATCGACGGCGCCACCCGGGCAATCTGCCCGAGCGGAATCGCCCGCGGGCCTTCCTCGCTGTTGACGACCAGCGGCAGCGACTCGAGGTCGGCAACCACCGTGCGCGATTCGGGCGCCAATCGCACCGTTACGTCACGCGTTTCGCCGGACGGGTCGACCCAGTCGCCAACATCGATGCCCGCAAACGCCGGCCGCAACGCCTGGGCAACCTGACCGACGGTGACGCCGAGCGAGCCGGCCAGCGCGCGGTCGATCTGCACGTTGAGCTCCGGCTTCTGGCCTTTTGTTGACAGGCCGACGTCAACGGCACCAGGCACCTTCTTGACCTCCGCCGAGATCGCGTCCGCCAGGCGCGCCAGCGTTGCCGCATCGTCGCCCTGCAGCTGGAGCTGAATCTGCTTTTCGTCGTTCCAGCCGACGGTCATCGACGTGTCGACGCCGGCGAGCTGCGACAGATCACGGCGAATCGCCGTCACGATTTCCGCCTGGCTGCGCGACCGGTCGCTCTTGGGCGAGAGCTTGACGAACACGGTGCCCACATCGACCGCCTCGCCCTGGCCACCGACGGAGGCGTAAGCGTAGAGCACCTCGGATTGGGACCGGGCGACGCGCGACACCTCGGCGGCCTTCAACTTCGTGTAGGCGAGGTTGGAACCGGGTGGCGTCTCGAGAATGATCGAGAATTCCGACTCGTCGGTTTCCGGCACCAGCCCGCCGCCGATGACGCCCATCGCCGGCAGCGCGAGCGCGCCAACGAACGTCGCCAGCGCCAGGACGATCATCGCCGCGCGATGGTCGAGCGCCCAGGCGACAACGCCCTTGTACGCGTCGGCCTGCCGATCGAACCAGCGATTGAAACCGCCGAGCGTGCGGGAGACCCACGACCGTTTCTCCATCGGCGTATCCGGATCAGGCCAGTACGCCGAGAGCATCGGGTCGAGCGAGAACGACACGAACAGCGACACCAGTACCGAGCAGGCGATCGTCAGCGCGAACGGCTTGAACCATTGCCCGGCAATTCCGGTGATGAACGCGACCGGCAGGAACACGACGACGATCGACATCGTTGTTGCGGTGACGGCGAGGCCGATCTCGTCGGTGCCCTCGAACGCGGCGCGGTAGTGCCCCTTCCCCATCTCGACGTGCCGTACGATGTTCTCGCGCACGACGATCGCGTCGTCGATGAGCACGCCGATCGCCAGCGACAGTCCAAGCAGCGACATCGTGTTCAGCGTGAAACCGAACATCCAGACCACGATGAACGACGCCAGAACGGACACGGGCAGCGCCAGACCGGTGATCACGGTCGACCGCCAGGAATTGAGGAAGAGAAACACGACGAGGACGGTCAGCCCGGCGCCCTCGAGCAGCGTTTCCTGCACGCCGCGGACCGAGTTGTCGACGCGGATGCCCGAATCGCGCACCACGCGCAGCGTCACGCCGGCCGGCAGCGTCTTCTGAATTTCTTCGACCGCCGCCCTGATGTCGGCAGCAACCGCCGTCGTGCTGAAGCCGCTGGACTTGATGATGTTGATGCCGACGGCTTCCTCGTCGTCGTACAGGGCGAAGGAGCGCGGTTCCTCGGTTGAGTCGCGGACATCGGCGACGTCGCCCAGGCGGACGACGCGGCCGCCCGACTGCGAGACGATGAGGTCCTTGAACTCCGTCGGAGCATCGAGACGGCCGCGCAGGCGGATCGTCCGCTCCTCCAGCTCACTTTCGAGGCGGCCAACCGGCGCGGCAAGGTTCTGCGACTGCAGGCTCAACACCAGCTGCGCCACGCTGACGCCGGCCGACTGCAGGTCGCGCGGCCTGATCTCGACGACCAGCTCCCGTTCGACTGCTCCGGCGAGATCGACCGACGCCACGCCCGGAATGCCGCGGAACTGCCTGGTAATCCCGGGGTCTGCCATTCTCGTCAGCTCGGCTCCGGTCAGGCCGGGCGACGACAGCGTCAGCGAGACGATCGGCTGATCCTGCGGATCGAACCGCGTGAGGATCGGCTCCTCCATCTCCGGCGGCAGCTCGTTCCGGATTCCCGAGATCTCGTCGCGAATCTCCTGCGTGGCGACGCGCGGATCCTTCTCGAACACGAACTCGACGATGATGTTGCCGAAACCGTCCAGCGAGCTCGAGCGCATGCGATCGACGCCGCTGATGCCGGAGATGACCTCCTCGATCGGCTCGATCACCTCGCGCTCGACGTTGTCGGGCGACGCGCCGGGGTACGGAATCGCGATCACGACAATCGGGGCGTCGATCTCGGGGAATTCGTCGGTGTCGAGCTGCGTCAGCGCGACGATCCCGAACACCACGAGGATCAGCATCGCCACGACGGTGAGAACCGGACGCTTGATTGCGGTATCTGAAATGAACATTCGAGTAATTCAGAATGCAGAATCCAGAATGCAGATTTACAGGCCTTGACGCCTGCATTCTGCATTCAGAATTCTGAATTATGGTGCTCCTCCATTAAGACTCACCGGCGTTCCAGGCGTAATTCCCTGTGCCGCGCCGCGCAGCAGCATGTCACCTTCGTTCAGGCCGGCCACCACCTGCACGCGTTCGGACCGCGGATCCTGGAGGCCGAGGCGAACGTCGATCCGCTCGGTCCTGCCGCCGTTGGCGCGCAGCACCCACGGCATCCCGCTCGCCATGTTCACCGCATTGAGCGGCACGACCAGGCCCTCCGCGGACTGGCTGACGACGCGGCCCTCGGCAAAGAGACCGGCCACGAGACGTCCTCCGACGTTCGGGATCGACACGTAGATGGGCACCTGCCGCGTCACCGGGTCGGCCTGCGGCGAGATCATCGCAATCCGCCCTTCGAAGCGCTGATCGTAGCCGCGCACGGTGAAGTCCACTTTCGCGCCAATACGCAGGTGGGACAGATCGTCCGACGGTACCGACGCCTCGAGCCGCATCGACGAGGGATCGATGATGGTGAAGAGCTCGGCGCCGACGCCGACCACGTCGCCGATGTTCACGGGCCGGTTGGCGATGATGCCGTTGATCGGGGCGCGCAGGACCGTATCGGCAAGCTGACGTTCCGCCGATGCCAGACGCGACTTCGCATCCGCCAGCTGCGCCTCGGCCGCGGTGATGTTCTGCCGCGCCACGTCGAGATCGCGGGCGGCCAGCGCTCCCGCCTTGACGAGCGTTTCGGTGCGGTCCTGTTCCCGCTGCGCCACCGCCAGCTGGTTCTCGGCGTTCCGCACGGAGGACATCGCCGACTGCCGGACGTCGTCCAGGGTGCGCGTTTCGATGCGGCCGAGGATCATGCCGCGTCCGACCGCCTGTCCCTCGCGGACGTTGACCTGGGTCATCGACCCGCCGATCTCCGCGCGCACCGTCGCCTCGCGTTCCGCACGCAATTCACCGGACACGATCGGGCCGATCACGATCGTGTCGCGCGAGACCGTCACCACGTTCTCGCCGCCGACGCGGACCGGAGGCGGCGCGGCCGGAGGCTTTTCCGCTTCCGTGGTGCAGGCTGTCACGAGCAATGCAGAATGCAGAATGCAGAATGCAGCCACCAGCCGCGCCGCCGCACTTCTTCCGATACGCGTCATCCCGTCTGCATTCCCCATTCTGCATTCTGCATTACGTGATCGTGTCATCGAGTCCCTGCCTGGAATCCACCCGTCTGGAAACCGCCGGCCTGAATCGCCGCGTTGCTGCCGCCCGGAACGCCCGGCGAAGGCTGCGTAGCCGGCGGCACCTGCTGCGGCAGCACCGGTAATCGAGGCGTCACCGACGCGCCGATTGGCAGATCGGGCAGAAGCGCCATCCGCGCGCGCGCCACCTGCAGGTCGCGCGCGGCCTGGGCGCGATTGACCTCGGCCTGCTGCAGCAAGACGCGCGCATCCGACAGTTCGAGCTGGGTTGATACCCCCGCGCGGTACCGAACGTCGGCAATCTCGTGCGCCCGCGCCGCCTGCTGGACCGTACCGGCGCTCGCCTCCCAGGCCGCACGGGCAGCGATCAGTTCGGCCCACGCGGCACGGGAGTCCAGCGCCGCCAGTTCCTGCGTCTGCCGCAGCTGCAGCCGCGCCTGCTCAAGCTCGGCGCGTGCCACCTGCTCGTCGCCCCGCTGCCGGCCGCCCGTGAGTACCGGAATGTTCAGCGTGGCGCCCACTGACCAGTTGCTACGGTCAAACGCGGGGAAAAAGTTCGATGGGTAGGCGATTCGTGAATACGTCGAGTTCAACGCAATCTGTGGCTTTTTCTGCGCCTCGGCCAGCTTGAGCGACGACTCGCGGAGTCGCAGCGTGGCGGCGGCTTCGTTGACCACGGTTCGATCGGGAACCGCGATGCCGGTGCGGGCCGCCGCGGTCAGGGCCGCCGCGTCCCCGACCGGCAGCGACTGCTCGAATGGCGCGACGCTGGCCGCAAAGGCCGCCGGCGGCAGGAGCCGTTCGTCGCCAAGGGAGTCGGCCAGCTGCAGGTCGAACTCCTGGGACAAATCGAGAAGCTGTTTCAGACGAAGCAGCGCGACCTCGCGGTTGGCGCGCTGACGGATCACCAGAGGAGTCTGCGTGTCGCGCGTGACACGCGCGCGGACGAGCTCGAACTCAGGTTGCGTTCCCGCGTCGAATCCGGCCTGTGTCTGGCGGAGCGTCGCGTCCGCCTGTTCGCGCGTCGCTTCCGCAATGCGCACGAGGCGGTCGCTCAACGCGGCGTCGTAGTACGCCTGGGTGACGTCGAACAGCAGCTGCGCTCTGGACGTCGAGACGCCCAGGCTCGCCGCCTCGCGTCCGGCCTCGGCGATCCGGTTCTGCGCGGATTGCCGTCCTCCGGTGTACAGGTTCTGTGAGAGCGCGAAGGAAATGCGCCACGTGTTCTCGCGGCCGAAGGGCAGATCTTCGAAACTTCCGTCCTCCTCGCCGCTGCCGAAGTCGGTGTTGTCGAAAATGCCCTCGAACTCGGACGCAAGCGCGCGGTCGTACGACGCTGACGCCGACAGCTGCGGGTAGAGTCCGCTGCGGGCGCGCGTCTGTTCTCCGTCGGCGCGCTGGACGGCGGCACGCGAGATGGCAATGGACTCGCTGCGCTTTTCCGCAAGCGTCAGCACCTGTTCGAGCGTCAGCGGGCCCGCCGGGACGTCGTCGGTCGATTGCCCCCTGAGCGGCGCACCGAACGTCGTACACAAGCCCAAGACCGCCAACGCGGCTACTTGACGGCGTGGATTCAACATCCTGATAGCTGTCCTTACTGGTATGTGCTTCCCGATTGACGACCGGCCGCGCCGTTGTCGCGGCCGGAAATTCGCGGTCGAACCTCGTTGCTGGCGGTACTCTTCCAGTTGATACAGACCATTAGAAGGCGTCGAAATTGGTCGCGGCAACCCAGGCAGGTAAGACGCGGGGAGGACCGACGTGGATGCAAGGTCTGCCGTGGCGCAGCACGGACGCCAGCTGCACCAGCCGGACGGCGGCACCGGCCGCCGTCCTTCTTCACGGTACACCGCTTATGGAAGGAAATAAAACTCGACTAGCGGCGTCTATACGCAATCGCCAGACCGCCGGCGGCCACCGCCGCTGCACCAACGAGCGCGCGGGTCGCGGGCGCCCAACGTGACTGCAGCAGATCCAGCCGCGGTCCGGCCAGGCGCCCTCTGCCCTGCAGCGCTGGCACCCCTTCGGATGAATCGTGCGGCGCAAGCTCGTTGATGACCGATCGCACGCCCCGCACGTCCGCCGCCGCCGACAGGAGGTCCTGAACTTCGGAGGAAAGAACGGGACCACGCAACGTCACCTGTCCACCCTGTGCCTCGACGTCAATAGCCCGCGGATGAGAGGAGACTCGCCCGAGGCGGGCCCGGACCCGCTCGAGCAGGCGCGCATCGTTGACCGCGCGCTCCTCGATCCAACCGCGCGTCTCAGCCGCAAAGCCTCGCGTTCGATTCGACAGGTCGCGCATCGTCGTCTCGAATGCGTCACTGGTCACCCGAGTCGCACGAACCGCCTTGTCGCGCAGCAGCGCACGACGCCTGGCACCCCGGCCGGGATCGAGGATCGACGCCGCGACCGCGCCGATGGCAATTCCGCTCAGCAGCGAACGTGTGTCCATGAGCTGACTTCACCTCCGAGAGTTGCCGGGGCGATCGCAAGCCGGATGCCTGTTCGGCAGTTCGGGGTCGCCCGTTAGCGCGGATTTCACTTCCGTGGCGCGAACGCTGCGGGTTCGCGAGGCGAGCCTGCAAGGCTCGCCCCACGACATCGCGCTAGGCGCATTTGAAAAATCCGATAGATCTCAGCGGCTGGGCTCGGACGTAAGGTCGTGAGGCTCGGCGTTCGAGTAGTAGATGGCGTTGAAGAGGAACTTGAAGGTAGCGTGCGACTGGGCGCGAAACGCAATCTGCGGGCCGAACACGATGAGCCGGCCGGCGCCCAATGGCACCGCGGCGGCGGCCAGTCCTCCGGCCAGCTGCTCCTGGCCTCGCGCCCACCCGCTGCGCAACGGCGAGGCCCCGTAGCGGGCGACGGGGGTCCCGCTTCCTTTCAGCCGGAAGACGGGGCTGTTGTCGAAGAACACGTCGACTCTCTTTTCGAATCCGAAGCCGATCGGCGTCGTGTTGTCGACTTCCGTCTGCAGGATGGAGCCCGGAATGTCGTAGGAGATCTCCTCTGCGGGCACACCAAGCGAAGCGGCGAGCCGCGCCGCCTGGCCGATCGTGATCAGGGTCCCGCCGCTCTCGGCGAAGCTCCGCAGGGCCGGAACACTGCGTTCAGCGGTCAGCACACCGGTCTGGTCCCGATACAGCGACGGGACGTTCATCGGCGTTCGATCCACGCGCTGTATTTGCGCTTCGTCCGGGAGAATCAGCACGTCGTACTTCGCGGCCAGATCGCCGCGATCGATGCTCTGCACGAACGCGAGCTCGAACGGGAATTCGTACCGTTCGAGAATCCATCGAATCCAGCCGCTGCTCGCTGCGCCACCGTATCGATCCCACAACCCGATCCGAAGCGGATGAAGGCGGAGCGTCGGTCCGGTGGGCTCGGTATCTGCCGCGGTTACGGCGACACCCAGTTCGCGCGCGGCGCGCGCGACGATGTCGCGCGCCCGATCGCCGGGACGAACATAAATGGATCCCGTACGATCCTCGGACGCAAGGGTGCGATCGCCCAGCCAGTACACCGGAATCCCGGCTCGCAAGAGCCGGTTGACGGCGACGGCGCTGTCGTTCTGGTGATGGCTCAGGAAGTATCCGGCGTGACCGCCGCCCCGTACGGCCGACCGCGGCGGCTCGACGACGTCGATCCGTTCGAACGGGCCGTCGACGGCCTCGAAAACGCGGTCGAACTTCACGCCCATCTGCAAGGCGAGCGTCCAGCCGGCTATGTCGTACGGCGCCTGGCCGTCGGGATAGTGCTGTGGTTCCAACATGTCGAGAACGTGCGCCCGGAATGGCTGCGCCGTTCTGACCACGTACGACCCGGCGGCGTACGACGTGCCGTTCGCGCGAAACGGCGAGCGCGCACGGTGAACAGTGATCCCGGCCTTCAACAGTGCGTCCACGAACTTGGTGGCCGTCGGAAAATCCGGCTGCGTCGCGGGAATCACATACGCGCGCGGCGCGCGCAGCCCGCGGTCGCGCCCGGCGGGCATCTGCATCCACGAATCGCGGCTTCCCTCCACGATCGCGTTTTTCGCCATCTCGTAAGCGTTCACGAGGAGCGTTTCGCGGGAGCGTGATGCGAAGTCCAGGACGGCTCGGTTCGCCGTCATCGAGTACTGAATTGCCTGACGGAAATGCCAGCGCTGAGGGGCGATCGGCAGCGGCAGATCAGCCGTCGGCACCTGGCGATCCGGAACCGGCGCAAGATTCATCGGCGTCGGGTCGCCGGTGGTCTCGGTCAGCAGGCCGATTTGATTGTGGAAGTACGCCGAGGTGCGCAGGCCGCCATTCCACCATCCGGAGTACGCCGCGCCGCCGCGCATCGTGACGCCCCGCTTGCCTTCGGCGGCAAACCGCGCCTGCATCGCATCGCCCACGAGATCGAGCGTCGCCGGGACCAGCGGATCGATCACGTAGTTGAAGGGCCCGCGAAACGGCGGCGCAAACATCACGGTGCCGGGCGGGCCCGGCTGATGATGATCGAGCACGATCTGCGGGAACCACTCCTTGTAGAGAATACGGTTCATATTGATCGTCTCGGCCTGGCTGGACAGAAAGAAGTCCCGGTTGTTGTCGTGGCCGATGTACTTCTGGTACGAACGCGGCAGCCCGTCGAGCGTCCGCCGCAGCGGATCGCGTTCGCGCATGTACCAGTCGGCCACCAGCGCGTGACCGTCCGGATTGGCATGGACGGCGAGCACGATCACGTCCTTCAGGAACCGCAGCGTCTCCTCGTCGTCACCGCGCGCAAGCTGGTAGACGAGCTCGATCAGTTGCTGTGCGCCGAGCACTTCGTCGGCGTGCAACCCGCCGTCGATCCAGACGATGGCCTTGCCTTCCGCGGCCAGCGCGCGCGCCTGCGCCTCGTCCGCATCGGCCAGCGCGAGTCGGCGCGAGATGTCGCGGTACCTATCGAGTCTCTCGATGTTTTCCGGCGCGGAAACCACCGCCATCCACTGGTCACGGCCTTCTTCGGTCCGGCCGATCGAGACGAGCCGCACGCGATCCGATTCCGCGTCCAGCTTCTGCCAATACCGCTCGAGCTGCTGATATGTCGCGAGGAAGTAATCGTCGCCGATGGAGGCGCCAAACTCCTCTGCGGGCGACGTGACGCTGACAAGGACCTGCGAGATCGTGCGCGACTGGGAACCGGCAATGCCGATAATCAGCCCGAGGACGAGGAGCGCCCGCAGCTGCGTCACGTCGGAATAATAGCCGGGAGCGCGCGAACCGCGGATTCGATTACGTGGCGCGAACCCAGCGGGTTCGCGAGGCGAGCCCGACAAGGCCCCACGGGTGACGGCGTCTATTGCTCGGTGTCTCGGTGTCTCAGTGTGTCGCGATCACCGTTTCGCGAAGCGGCGGTACAGCCACGTCCCGGCCAGTGTCGCGGCGGCGACTCCGGAAACGGCGCCCCAGCGCACGCGGTTCGCGCGCGCCGACACCGGCAGCGTGCTGATGCGATCGCCTTCCGCGAAGGCCGGCTGAACGACGTAGCGTCCGTGCGTGGGGCGCACGCGGCGATTGAAGTCCCGCGCCAGCGCGGCAAAGTCGGCGGCGAGCGTGACATTCGATATTGGCTCGCCATGTCCGGCGGCCAGTATCGCCGGTCTCAGCGAGGCCAGGATCGCCGCCGAACGTTCGGCCTTGTCCCAATCGATCGTGAAGTACGCCGGCGGCCCGGACAGCTCACGGCGCTGCGCGAGACTCGAATAGATCGACGCCTGATCCGTCGTGGCGACGGCGTCACCGGCGATGAGCAGGCGATCGGTCGAGCGAAAGAGCGAAATATGGCCTGGCGAATGGCCGGGCGTGTGAATCCACCGCCAAGTCGGCATGGCGGGTATGCGGCCGTTCGCCGGAAGCGCCTGGACACGATCGCCGAGATCGACGCCGGCTTCGGGGACCGGAGGGGCCAGCCGGGCGAGCATGCCGCTCCCGACCGTCGCATCCGGCGGCGGAAAGTCTGCGCGTCCTGTCAGGAAAGGTAACTCGGCCATGTGCGCGTAAACCGGCACATCCCACACAGCAAGCAGGGCCGGGAGCGCACCGACATGATCGAAATGGCCGTGCGTCAGGACGACGGCCGCCGGACGCGACTCGACGCCAAACCGTTCAGCGGCGACGCGAAGGATTTCGGCCGCTCCATGCGCCAGACCGGCGTCAACGAGCACCCACACCGGATGCGCGCCGCTGGTGCCGTTGCTTTTTCGCGGCAGGCCCACGAAGTAGACGTTGACGGTCGCAATGCGCAGCCGCGCGACGTCAGCGACAAGCTCGTCAACCTCGTATTCCTCGTTCCGCGGCTGAGGCATACCGCACAAAATGCAACCGTCAGACCAGTATCCTGGTGCTCGTAGTGTCCGCCTTCAGGCGGACGCCGGCCCACCATGAAAATCGCAACCTGGAACGTCAACGGCATCCGCGCGCGGCAGGCGCAGCTTCAGGAACTGATCGATCGCGAGCAGCCCGACGTCCTCTGCCTTCAGGAAATAAAGGCGTCGTTGGATCAATTGCCCGTCTGGATCTGCGACCTCGAGGGGTACTGGTGTTACTGGCACGGCGGCAAAGGCTACTCAGGCGTCGGATTACATATTCGCAAGGCCAGCTTTTCGGAGCGGCCGGAATTTCATCATCCCGAATTCGACTACGAGCACCGCATCGTCGCCGCACGGCTGTCGTTACCGGCCGGCACAACCGCTGCGCCGGCGGCGGACAACGGTTCGCACCTGACGGTCGCATCGATCTATGTCCCGAACGGCGGCAAGGACTTTCCCGCCAAGATGCGGTTCCTCGAGTCGCTCGACGCCTTCTCCGCCTCACTCGAGGCGGCAGGGCAACCACGCGTCCTCTGTGGTGATCTGAACGTCGCGCTGACGGACATGGATGTTCACCCCAAGGAGCGGCGGCCGAACATCGTGGGGCAGCGGCCGGATGAACGCGAGCTGATGCAGCGCATTCTCGGCCACGGGCTGGTGGACCTGCACCGGCGGTTCGAGCCGGACAACGCCGACCTGTTTACGTGGTGGGCGCCGTGGCGGAACATGCGCCAGCGAAATATCGGCTGGAGGCTCGACTACGTGTTCGCCAGCGAAGCGCTCGCGCGGTGTGCAACGTCATGCGTCGTGCAACGCGAGACGGGAACGAGCGATCACGGACCGGTAATCGCCACCTTCGACACTTAGCGACCTTCCACGCGCGACCACCGCGCAGCGAGATCTTCGCCGACCGCCAGATGGTTGAGCGCGAAGTCGGCGCTGCGAAACGCCTCGAGCAGCAGATCACGGTCGAGCGCGCGGACCGCGTCACGGCATTGGCGCGCGCTTTCGATTCGAACCAGCGCAAGCGCCGCGTCGAGGCCACGCACGATGGTGGCAAGACCGCGCCCCTGATACGCCGTCCACGACGCGAAGGCCTTCGCGGCCAGGTAGCGGTTGATCGGACGAGCGCAGGCGGGCCACGCGACGCGCACATGATCGCGATACGCGTCCTCCAGCCCATCGTCGTCCGGCGGCGGCTTGAGGTCATCGGGAATGGCGTCGACGACTTCGTTTCGCAGCTCGAGTGTTGTGATCAGCGACGGAGCTGTCGTCTCCTGAGCAAGTGCGTCTGGCAGCAACCGGATCGCTTCCGCCAGTGCCATCTCCCCCGGACGCCAGGCCCTGAGCCGCCTGGCATCGGCCGCAAGCGTCGCGACGACGGACTCAGGCAACACGTCCGCGGCGCATCTGCGCACCATGTGACGTTCCCACGCCGAGTACGCGCCGGGATCCATCAGCATCGATGGCGACAGCAGCGGAGGCAGGTCCTCTGCAGTCACCGTGAGCCCGTCATAGTCAGCGGGTGGAAAAGCTGACGGCGCGTGAACGATCTCGAGGTTGACATCCTCGCGAAACAGCATCGACGCCGCAGTCGGACAGAAATGCGACAGCGTGACAAACGTCCCTCGCGAGTCCGCCACGGCCAGACGCGGAAAGTGACGACAGGTCGCCGGCAGCGACTCCTCGCCGGTATCGCGATGCACGACGCACAGGTGGGAATCGCGTTCGAAGAAGACACAGTCGCCATCGTGCGTCCGCTCCAGCATCGCCGCAGCGCCGTCCGGCAGATCAGGCTCGACGACGAATGGAGCCAGCGGCTGAGCGGCTGGCGCGACGCGACGCGAGCCGCGGCGGACGTGATCGTCGAGCGAGCGATAAACCGGCAGCTCGACAGGCACGTCCCAGTCGGCGGTGCAGCACGCACCGGAATGGCGGCACTTGTAATCAGCGTGAATGCTCAGCGCGAAGACCGGCGAGCTCATCGCTTTTCAGCATAACGAAGATGGCTGCGGTTCAGCATTTGCACTTTCAGCGGGCATGAAGACTCTGGTGACCATTCTCTTTCTCGTCGTCGGAACGGCCGGGCTCGCGCAGACGCCCGCGGGGCGCAGTGGAAGCGCGCGGCCGACGGCGGCACCAACTGGAACATCGTCGGACGAG
>JAICQE010000078.1 GCA_025938035.1 Vicinamibacteria bacterium | reverse complement strand
CCGTCTTGTCGCGAAGCTGTTTCACCATTTCCGCCGAAATCGTCATAGTCGCCATTCCTGTTTCTCTGCTTTCTCAACCGCGAAGGCCGCGAAGCTCGCGAAATCAATCTGTACAAACAAAGCGCCGGCTCGCAGGCCGGCGCATGGTCCTGCGGATTCCCTTGTGCTATGCGCCGGCGGGCGTTGCCTCACGCCGCTGCGGCCGGACGGCCGAGCGGAGCCGGGCCGCCTGATCGGCCTTGGCGGCCTCTTCGGCCTGCTGCGCATCTTCTTCCGCGATGCGCGACTCGCGCATCTGGCGTCCGCCGATGATCGCGTCGGCGATCTTCGATGCGAACAGCCTGATCGAGCGCAGCGCGTCGTCGTTGCCCGGAATGACGTAGTCCACTTCATCCGGGTCGCAGTTGGTGTCGACAATGCCGATCACCGGAATCTTCAGCTTGCGGGCCTCGTCAACGGCGATCTTTTCCTTACGCGTGTCGACCACGAAGATCGCGTCCGGCAGCTTGCTCATCGGCCGAATGCCTTCGAGGTTCTTGAGCAGCTTCCGCTTCTCTTTTTCCGCGCGGGCGATTTCCTTCTTGGACAGCGTTTCGTAGCGTCCATCGGTGCCCGGCGTGACCATCGCTTCCAGGTCGCGAAGCCGGCCCAGGCTGCGCTGAATCGTGGCGAAGTTGGTGAGAAGACCGCCCAGCCAGCGCTGATTGATGAAGAACATGCCGCAGCGCTGCGATTCCTCGGCGATGACGTCCTGCGCCTGCCGCTTCGTGCCGACGAAGAGCATGGTCTTGCCGTCTGCCGCCAGGTTGGTCACGAACTCCTCCGCGTCCCGGAACTTCTTGACCGTCTTGTTCAGGTCGAGGATGTAGATTCCGTTTCGCTCGCCGAAGATGAATTCCTTCATCTTCGGATTCCACCGCTTCGTCTGGTGGCCGAAATGCACGCCGGCCTCCAGCAGATCCTTCATCGCGATCCCGGGCAAAGTCCCTCCGTTCCTCTTAACGTTTACTGAACTGGAAGCGCTTGCGTGCGCCCGCCAGCCCGTACTTCTTGCGTTCCTTGATGCGCGAGTCGGACGTCAGCAAGCCGTCCTTCTTGAGCTGCTTGCGCAGCTCGGCGTTGAACTCCACCAGTGCGCGGGCGATGCCCAGGCGCACCGCGCCGGCCTGTCCGTTCACTCCGCCTCCGGCGACCGTCGCCAGGACGTCGAACTTTTCCCCTGTTTCGGTCACCAGCAGCGGCCGCCGCACCTGAACGCGCAGCGCGTCGGTAGGGAAGAAGCGGTCGAACTCTCGGTGGTTGACGGTGATGGTCCCGTTTCCGGGGCGGAGAAAGACGCGGGCGGTGGACGTTTTCCGGCGGCCTGTTCCGTAATACTCGATGTTCGGCAAAGTTACGCGACCTCGATTTTTCTTGGTTGCTGAGCAGTGTGGGGGTGCTCGGCGCCCGGGTAGACCTTCAGCTTCCGGTACATCGCATCACCCATCTTGGTCTTCGGCAGCATGCCGCGAACCGCTTCCTCCACGAGACGAACCGGCCGGCGCTTCCGGACGTCAACCGCGCGCTCCTCGCGCAGGCCGCCCTCGAAGCCGCTGTGACGCCGATACACCTTGTCCGTTTCCTTCTGTCCCGTCAGCTTCACCGCCTCCGCGTTCACGACGACGACGTGGTCGCCCGTGTCAATGAACGGGGTGTAAGTGGGCTTGTGCTTGCCCTGAAGCAGCCGGGCCGCCAGGGTGGCCACACGGCCGAGGACCTGGTCCTTCGCATCGATGACATGCCACCGGCTGTCCGCGCTTTTCGCGCTGGCTACGAACGTACGCATGTAAAGGGTCCCTCAGGGGCCTCTGGACAGACTTGTCCAGGAACCGCAAACCCCAATGATACGGAGGGTTGTCGGAATAGTCAACCAGACGGATACCGCAAGTCCGTCGTTTGCCGGGAGTTATCGCCCCATCACCCCAATCTTTGGCGGCTCCGTGATGTCGCGGATTGGTACAGCCGATAACGGGGACGGCCTCAGAGTGAGAGCCGGGCCCGCGTTGACCGCAGACCGGTCGCCACCCGGGCGCACGAAAACGCTGCTAACCCCCCTCCCGGGGACCGAGGTAACTAGGGTGTTTCGCAAGCAGAAGAGCGTGGTCGGGCTGGACATCGGTTCCAGCGCCGTGAAGGCCGTCGAGCTCAAGCCGACAGCCAAGGACTTCCGCGTTGCCGCATTCGGAATCGAGCCGGTGCCCGCCGATGCCATCGTCGACGGCGCAATCATCGACGCTACGGCGGTCGCGAATTCGATCAAGCGAATCTTCGAGCGCAACTCGTTCAAGACCAAGGAAGTCTGCGCGTCGCTGTCGGGCAGCGCCGTGATCGTCAAGAAGATCACGCTCCCGGTGATGACCGAAACAGAGCTGCACGAATCGATCTACTGGGAAGCGGAGCAGTACATCCCGTTCGACATCCAGGACGTCAACCTGGATTACCAGATTCTCGACCCTGGCACCGGGCCCGACTCGCGCGGCAGCATGGAAGTGCTGCTCGTCGCCGCCAAGAAGGAAAAGATCGGCGACTACACCGGCGTGATCGCCCAGGCCGGCCGGACGCCGGTGATCGTCGACGTGGACGCGTTCGCGCTGCAGAACGCTTACGAAGTGAACTACGGCTTCGACGCGAAGCAGGTCGTCGTGCTGCTCAACGCCGGCGCCAGCGCCATCAACATCAATATTCTGCAGGGCGAGCAGTCGGTCTTCGCGCGTGACGTCTCCATGGGCGGCAACACCTACACCGAGGCGGTGCAGAAGGAGCTCGACCTGCCGTTCGAGGCGGCCGAGCAGTTGAAGAAGGGCATTCCGGTCGACGGCGCGACGTTCGAAGACGCGCAGCCGGTGCTGCGGGCGGTCACTGAAAACGTCCTGCTCGAGATTCAGAAGACGTTCGACTTCTTCAAGGCCTCGGCGGCGAACGACCACATCGACCGGATCATCATCAGCGGCGGCGCATCGCGCGTGGACGGCTTCCGCGAGATGCTCGAGGAGCGCTTCGGCACTCCTGTCGAGGAGTTCGACCCGTTCAAGGCCGTCACGTGGGATCGGGGCAAGCTCGGCTCGGAATCGGCGGATCACGCGGCGACGGCGGCCGTGGCCGTCGGCCTCGCACTCCGAAAGGTGGGCGACCGATGATTCGCATCAACCTCCTCGGCGTCGAGCGCGCCAAGACGCGCAAGCTCCCGACCTTCACCATCCAGGCGCAGCAGCTGACGATCGCCTGCAGCCTCATTCTGGTCGCGTCGTGCGCCGGCATCGGCTGGTGGTACTGGACGCTGAGGCAGACCGCGGCGCAGGTGGAAACGGACATCGCCACCGCACAGCAGGAGCAGCAGCGGCTGCAGTCGGTGCTGGCAGAAGTCCGCCGGTTCGAGGGACGCCGGTCGCAGCTGCAGCAGCGCGTGCAGCTGATCGAGCAGCTCCGCGCCGGCCAGACGCTGCCCGTGCAGCTCCTCGATCACGTCAGCCGCAGCGTGCCGGAGATGCTCTGGCTGACGGACATGGATCAGAAGGGCGACGCCCTGACGATTCAGGGACGCTGCAACACCCTGATCGCGGCGGCGGACTTCGTGACGAACCTGGGGAACTCCAATGTGCTGGCGAAGCCGATCGAGCTCGACACCCAGGTGGAAGTCCTCCAGACGGCACAGGGCCAGGCCGGCGTCGAGCTGTACAAGTTCACGGTCCGGGCGAAGGTGGACCCGGCGGCGGCGGCGAAAAGCGGCACCAAGCCGGCCAGTGCGCCGGTTGTCGGGGGCGGCGGTGGGGGAGCGGCGGCCCGCTAAAGAAGAGGTGGAGCGGCCCCGATACCGGGAAACGAGATGGCAATCAATCTGAGTCTCAACAAGCTTCCGTGGTACGGACAGATCGGCGTGTTCGTGGCCATCGGCATTGGCGGGGCGGCGGCGTTCTGGAACTACTACTCCAAGCCCGCCACCGCTGAGATCGAGTCGCGGCGCGCCGTGCTGAATCAGGTTCGCGGCGACATCAACCGCGGGCTGATGACCGCCCGCCGCCTGCCGGAATTCCGCCGGGAAGTGGCGACGCTGGAGCTGCAGCTCGATCGGCTGCGTGCCGTGCTGCCGGAGCAGCAGGACGTGGCCGACCTGCTCAATCGCGTCAACTCCATGGCGACACAGTCGAATCTGAAGGTGCTCGGCTTCAGTCCGCAGGCGACGACGAAGAAGAACCTCCACACGGAGTGGCCGATCGGACTCCAGCTCGAAGGCTCCTACCACGACCTCGGCATGTTCCTCGAGCGCATCAGCAAGTTCCCTCGCATCATCAACGTCGGCAACATGCGGGTGAAGGCGCGCGAGAACCAGAGCGCGCGGGCGACGGTCACCATCGACGTGACGGCGACGACCTTCGTCCTCGCCGAACAGCCCAAGCCGGCGACGCCGGCCGGCGCGCCGGCAGGCGGTGGCGCATGATGCGCATCACCGCCCTCAGCATTGCCGCGGCGCTGCTCGCCGCGACGCCGGTTGGTGGACAGACGCCGGCCCCGAGCGCGGCGGCGCCGGCCGCGGCCACGACGCCGGCACCAAAGGTGCCGCCGCTCGAGCCGCAGGGCTACGACTACAACCCGGCGGGCCGCCGGGATCCGTTCATCAGCCTGGTGCGCCGGACCACGCAGGCGAGCGGAACGTCTGCGAACCCGCGGCCGACCGGTCTGGGCGGCCTGAGCATCGAGCAGATCCGGATGACCGGCGTCGTCAAGGGACGCCAGGGATTCTCCGCGATCGTGAAAGGCGTCGATAACCGCACCTACTACGTGAAGGCCGGCGACGAGCTCTACGACGGCAAGGTCCGCGCGGTGACCGCCGATGCGATGTTCCTGACCCAGAACGTGAACGACCCACTGTCGGTCGCCAAGACGCGCGAAATCAAGCGGCTGCTCCGACCGGAGCTAGAGGCTCAATAGCCATGTATCGACACTCCCTCCTCCTGGGCCTTTCTATCGCGGCGTTCGTGTTGTCGCCGCTCGGTGTCGCGGGAACGCGCACCGAAGGCGAACGCGGCGCGGCCGCGACGCTCAGAAAAGTGACGTCGCAGCTGGATGCGCAAAAGGGAATTCTCAGCATCGAAGCGTCCGCTCCGGTCGCGTACGTGGCGTCGCAGCCGGATGCGCGGACGACGATTGTGGAGATGCGGGACGTCGCAGCCGGCAGCATCGGCGACGTGACTGTTGACCAGCGGCACCCGATTGATGCGGTGAAGGTCGAGAGCGTCGTCAGCCCGGCAGGGGAGTCTCTGGCCCGTGTGCTGATCACATTCCGTCAGCCGGCGCGGCCGCGTATCCGCAGCTCGCGCAATGTGATCTTCGTCGAAGCCGACCGCATCGACCCCTCGACGTCGCTCGGGGCGGGCCCCTCGACGGGGCTCGGGGCGGGCGGCTCGACGGCACCGTCCCGCACCGCGATGGGCCCGAAGCTCGATTTGCAAACCTTCTCGCCGGCGATTCGCGACCTGCGCGTTACGCAGCGGGGCACGGCGACGGCAATCACGCTCCTTGGCACGGCGCCGCTCGTGGCGTCGGGCATCCAGGAGCCGAAGGATGCGCCGCGCCGGATCGTTCTCAATCTTCCACAGGCGACGTCCGCCATACCGACCACCATGCGCGTGGTCCGCGAGGGGCCGGTCGAGCGTGTGCGTGTTTCCATGAGTCCCGCCGCGCCGTTCGGTACGCAGGTCACGATGGAACTATCGCGCGCCGCGACCTACCGGCTCGAATCTTCGGCGGACGGCAACGACCTCTCGGTGGTGTTCGACGAGCCGGCGGCGGATCCGATCGCGGCGCTTCGTTCGCCAGTACCGTTGGCCGCAGCCCCACTACAGGCGCCGGCACCGGCACCGCCGGTGGTTGCCGCCCCGCAGCAGCCAGCCGCTCCGCTCCAGGTCGAAGCGGGGCAGCGCCAGTTCACCGGCACTCCGGTCAGTCTCGATTTCGACGGCACCGATCTGCGGGCCGTCCTGACGGCGCTTGCCAAAGAGGGCGGAATCAACATCTGGATCGACCCGCGGGTGCAGGGAACGGTGACGACGACGCTGACCGACGTTCCGTGGGATGAGGCGTTCGACATCATCGCCAGCGGGAACGGATTGGGTTACGTCCAGCGCGGTTCCGTCGTCCGCGTCGTGCCGCTGGCGGTGCTCGCGGAAGAGGAAGCGGCGCGGCGAAAGGTCGAGGAGGAGCGCGCGCTTGCGGGCGAGCTGCGGACCTATACCAAGTCGCTCAGTTACGCGACGGCGAAGGAACTGGCGACGCTGGTGAAGGACACGGTTCTGTCGCCCCGCGGGCAGGTGCAGGTCGACGACCGAACCAACACGCTCATCGTCACCGATCTTGTCGATCGGCTGGGGCGAACCGAAGACCTGATTTCGAAGCTCGACGTGCCGCAGCCGCAGGTGGAGATCGAGGCGCGTATCGTTCAGACGAGCCGCGACTTCGCCCGGCAGATCGGTGTGAACTGGGGCGTGAACGCCCGGGCCTCAACTGATCTTGCCAACACGACGGGGCTGACGTTCCCGAACCAGGGCAGCATCAGCGGCCGCACGGGCAGCGCCCAGGGACCCGATGGTGTGCCCACCGTCGTGGATCAGGCCGTGACGAATCCATCGAGCGCGATCGGCCTGGCGCTGGGATCGATCAATGGCGCGATCAACCTCGATATCGCGCTCTCGGCGCTCGAGCGTTCGGGCAAGGGAAAAATCCTGTCGACGCCGCGGGTCTCGACGCAGAACAACGTCCAGGCCGAGATCATGCAGGGCGTCCAGATTCCGATCCAGACCGTGGCCAACAACACCGTGACCGTCACGTGGAAGGACGCGGCGCTGATTCTCCGCGTGCTGCCGCAGATTACGGCCGCGAATACCGTGATCATGAAAGTCGAGCTCGAAAACGGATCGCCCGACTTCGCACGCGCCATTGAAAACAACCCGCCGATCAACACCCAGCGGGCGCTGACGAGTGTTCGCGTCGCCAACGGCGACACCACGGTCATCGGCGGCATCTTCCTGAGTACCGAGCAGGCCACCCAGTCCCGTACGCCGGGGCTCAGCAAGGTCCCGCTCCTCGGCTTGCTGTTCAGGCGCGACGAGGTGACGGATGAGAGCCGAGAGCTGCTCATCTTCATCACGCCGCGGATTATTCAGTAGGAGAGCGACTGTGAGTGCGATGTTCAGGTCTTGGAAAGCGCTGGCGGCGATCGGCATCGCCGTGACCTTCGCCGGCTGCGGCGATCTGGCGACGCAGGGACGCTCGCCCTCGCAGCTGGTGATCCTGTCGCTGGCGGCGGCGCCGGGGGCGAACCCCAGCGAATTCGGCGCGAACCTGTTGTCGGATGTCGTCACCAACGTGCAGCGGACCGAGAACGGCGTGCAGGTCTCGTCGCCCACGATCTTCAATGACGTCGGTTCGGTCGAGTTCGGGCTGGTCTTGAAGGACCCGGGCAGTGATCCGGCCGCTCCGACGGCTCCCGGACCGCTCAACGCGGTCACGATCACACGCTATCGCGTCGTCTATCGGCGGGCCGACGGCCGCAATACCCCGGGCGTCGACGTGCCATTCCCGTTCGACTCCGGCGTGACCGTGACGGTGACGAGCGACGGCGGCTCGACCGGATTCGAAATCGTGCGCGGCTCCGCCAAGCTCGACGCGCCGCTGCGCGCGCTGAAAGACAACCCGGACATGATTTCCACAATCGCTGAAGTGACGTTCTACGGCCACGATCAGGCCGGCAACGATCTCAGCGCTACGGGGATGATTGGCATCAACTTCGCCAACTTCGCCGATCCCCAGTAAGAGGACGTGATGCAGATCAGGACCGCTGGAATCCTGCGCGCGGGCGCCGCGCTGCTGATCGCCGGCAGCGTGGCAGCGTGCACCGAGTCTCAGGAGCCGCCATCGTTGACGGGGCCGTCAGGCTTGTCGCAGACGCTGACGCTCAGCGCCTCGCCGGATCGGATTGCGCACAACGGAAGCGCGCAATCTGTCGTCACGCTCACCATGCACGACGGTGCGGGGCAACCGCTGTCGGGTCAGCGCGTCAGCCTCGGCACATCGTCCGGCACGCTGTCTCATGCGGACGTGGTCACGGGAACGGACGGGCGCGCGGCATTTATCGTGACCGCGCCGGCCCTGTCTGTTCCTGCAGAAGACATCAGCGTGTTTGCAACGCCATTCGGTACCGATGCCGGTGCGGCGTTGACGCGCGTTCTGCGCATTGCCTTCACCGGTCCGAGCAACACGACGGCGCCACAGCCGGAGTTTGTTTTCTCGCCGGAAACACCCGTGGCCGGCGTTTCGACCGCGTTCGACGCCTCGGCGACGACGGACGAGGGCGTCCAGTGCGTGACCTGCACGTTTACGTGGACGTTCCCGACAGAGACGGCGAGCGGAATGGGGGCGAATTACACGCTTCCAACGGGTCAGTTCCCGCAGGGTGGAACGTTTGTCGTCACGCTGACCGTCCGGGACTCGACCGGCAGTGAATCCACGCTGCGGCGTGCCGTGACGTGGGACCCGCCGGCGCCCGAAGAAGAGTGATCACTAGGGCACAATAGCCCTAGGTTCCCAAATGGCTGCGGCGACGTCATCCCAGCTTGATGTACGCCATGCGGCGATCCGCCGCGCGTTCGAGACGCTCGGTCTCGACGCGCTGATCGTCACCGCGCCCGCCAATATCCGTTATCTGACGAACCACGCCGGCAGCGCGGGCACGCTTGTCGCCGCCACCGGCGCAATGCACCTCCTGGTGGACTTCCGGTATCACGAGTCGGTGCGCCAGCTTCAGGCATCGGCGTCGGCGTGCCCGACACTCAGGCTGTGGCCCGTCGCGGCCAGTTACGACGAAGCCCTGCTGGAGTGCCTGGCGGAGACGGGCGTCACGACGGTCGGCTTCGAGGCCGCTCACCTGACGGTGGCCCGCCACGAGTGGCTCGTGCGAACGGCCGCGGCTCGAGGTGTGGCGGTGACACTCCGGCCCACGGAACGGGTTGTCGAGCAGGCGCGGGTTATCAAGGACGACGGTGAAGTGGCGATCTTGCGTGAAGCGGCGCGGCGCCTCACACCTGTCGCCCGCGCGGCATTCGAAATGGTGCGTCCGGGCACGACCGAACGCGCCGTAGCGGCGCGGATCGAGTCGGCGATTCGGGAGGCCGGGTTCGAGCGGCCCGCGTTCGATACGATTGTCGCGTCGGGGCCGAACGCGGCCCTGCCGCACTATCGCGCCGGCGACCGCGTGCTCGAGCGGGGCGACGTGGTGGTGCTGGACTTTGGCGGTGTCTTGGACGGATACTGCAGCGACTTGACGCGGACGGTCGCAGTCGCGCCCCCGTCCGCGGAAGCGCACCGCGTGCACCAGGCGGTGCGCGAAGCGCAGCAGGCGGCGATCGACGCCGTCAGGCCGGGCATCGCGACCACGGATGTGGATCGGGCGGCCCGCAGCGTTCTCGAGGCACATGGACTGGGCGAGGCATTTGGCCACGGAACGGGCCATGGTCTCGGCCTCGACGTCCATGAGGAGCCGAGGGTCACGCGGCCGCGCGCCGATGTGGCGCCGGTGCCACTTGAACCGGGGATGGTCTTTACGATCGAGCCGGGCGCGTACCTTCCCGGATGGGGGGGCGTGCGGATTGAAGACGATGTGCTGGTCACGGCCCGCGGATGCGAGGTCCTCACATCGGTGCCATACGCTCTGATCCCAGACTGATGACCGTAGACGAGATCAAAGAGATTCTCGAACTGATGCGCGAGCACGAGCTCGCCGAGTTCGAACTGCAGCGAAACGGCGAAACACTTCGCCTGCGCAAGCACGCGCCCGCGCAGTGGACGGCGGCGATGCCCCCGCTCCCGGCCGTCGCCATGCAGGCGCCGGCCGCGGCGCCGCCCGCGGCGGCGCCGCCGCCGATCGCCGGCGAAACACCCGTGCTCGAACCGGCGAGCGAAGACGTCGACCTGGCGATCGTCAAGTCGCCCATCGTCGGCACCTTCTACCGGTCGTCGGAACCTGGAGCTCCGCCGTTTGTCGAAACCGGCCAGACGGTGCGCAAAGGGCAGGTTCTGTGCATCATCGAAGCGATGAAGCTGATGAACGAGATCAACGCCGAATGCGACGGCGAGATCGTCAAGGTGTATGTCGAAAACGGTCAGGCCGTTCAGTACGGCGAGCGGCTGTTTGCGATAAGACCGAGTTAGCTGTGATGCATCGTTCACTTCAGAGCAGCCACGGAGACACGAAGGCACGGAGATCGATCGGCTTCTCCGTGTCTTTGTGCCTTCGTGGCCTGTGAGGCCGATGTTTAAGAAAATACTCATCGCCAATCGCGGGGAAATCGCGCTGCGCGTCATTCACGCGTGCCGTGAGCTCGGTATCAAGACGGTGGCGGTCTACTCGGAGGCGGACGAGAACTCGCTCCACGTCCGGTTTGCCGACGAAGACGTCTGCATCGGGCCGCCGCGCAGCGCCGACAGCTACCTGAACGTGCCGGCGATCATCAGCGCCGCCGAGATTACCGGCGCCGACGCGATTCACCCCGGCTACGGCTTTCTGTCGGAGAGCGCCTACCTCGCCGAGGTCTGCCAGGCCTGCCACATCCGGTTCATCGGCCCCGATCCGAGCGTGATCAAGCTGCTCGGAGACAAGGCGCGCGCGCGCAAGGCGATGAAGAAGGCGGGCGTGCCGATGCTCCCGGGCAGCGAGGGGCCGGTGGAGAACGAAGAGCGGGCGCTGAAGGTGGCGCGTGATATCGGCTACCCGGTGATCATCAAGGCCGTCGCCGGCGGCGGCGGCCGGGGGATGCGTGTCGTGCGCGACCCCGAGGAACTCCCGCAGCTGCTGCGGATGGCGACGCGCGAAGCCGAGGCGGCGTTCGGCAACGGCGATGTCTATATCGAGAAATACCTGGACAACCCGCGCCACATCGAGTTCCAGATCATCGGCGACCATCACGGCAACCTCGTCCACCTCGGGGAACGGGAATGCTCGATTCAGCGGCGGCATCAGAAGCTGATCGAGGAATCGCCGTCGCCGGTGCTGAGCGAGAAGGTCCGCCGCAAGATGGGCAGCCTCGTCGTGGACGCCGCAAAAGCGGTGCAATACACGAACGCGGGCACGTTCGAGTTCCTGATGGACGCCGAAGGGAAGTTCTATTACATGGAGACGAATACGCGTCTCCAGGTCGAGCATCCGGTGACCGAAATGGTGACCGGTATCGACATCGTCAAGGAACAGATCCGGATTGCCGCCGGCGAGCGCCTGTCGTTCCGGCAGAGCGACATCACCTTTACCGGCCACTCCATCGAGTGCCGCATCAACGCCGAAGACCCGGTGACCTTCGCGCCATCACCCGGATTGATCCACGCCTGGAGCGTGCCGGGCGGCCCGGGCGTCCGCATCGACACCTTCGCGCACGCGGAGTGCACGGTGTCGCCGTACTACGACTCGATGATTGCGAAGATCATCGTGCACGGCCGCGATCGTCAGGAAGCCATCGCGCGGATGCGCCGCACGCTGGAAATGACCGTCATCGAAGGCATCAGCACATCCGTGCCGCTGCACATGAAGATCCTCAACGACGCCGATTTTCAGGCCGGCCGGCTCGGCACCGGGTTCATGGACCGGTTCATGCCGGCGCCGAAGCAGAACAAACTGGCCGAGACGGCGTAACCACCAGAACGCTTCTCACAACTCCGTAGCCACGGAGACACGAGGTCACGGAGAAGTTTGATCCACGAACCTCCGTGTTTTCGTGCCTCCGTGGCGGCGTGGATTGAAATGGTCTAGCGGACGCGGAACGGGACGCTGCGGGAAACCGGGTCGCCGCCGGCGCTCGATGATGCCTCGATCGACACCACGTAACGGCCGGCGGGAAGCTTCGTGAGCGGCAGCGGCGCTTCGAAGCGCAGGACGTCGCCGTTCTTCTTCAGCTCGTCGGACGAACGGGACACCGACGAAATCGTCGTCACCTCGCCCGCTTCGTTGCGGAGTGCGGCCCGCGCCTCCACCGTGTGCGGCCGGCCGCCCGTCGAGTCGTAGATTTCCGCGAACACGCTCACCCGGTCGCCGTCGCGGAACAACCGGACCGTCGTCGGTGCGCGGATGGCGAGCGCCTGCAGCGGATCGCCGGCTGGCAGGAACACGCCTTCCGGGTCGTTCGGCCCGCGGAGCGCCACGCCGCTCATGGCGAGTTCCTTTTTGCTGAAATCAGGCACGTCGAGGTCGTAGATGACGCTGCCGCCCCGCTGCGCGGTGCCGACGGCGATGCGAAGCTGGTAGCGTCCGGGCTGAAGATCGGTTTTCGTCAGGACGCGAAGCCCGGCTCGCTCTACGCCGGCTCGAGCGTCGGCCGGCACGGTGATGTTGCCCAGCTGCCGGATCTGCGGCAGCACTTTGGAGCGGACGTCGATTGGGACCAGGCGCACGTCGATTGAGCCCCGTAACCCGCCGTCCTGCTGTTCGACGAGGCCAAGGCGCTGCGGATCCATCTCGAGTGCGATCGCGACAGCCGCTGTTTTGCCGCGTCCCCTGAATGGCGCCGCAAAGGCGCGGAGAGTGACGCCCCCGACAGGCACCGGGCTCGCCAGCGCGGCGCCGACGCCCGGCGTGCGTTCCGGAGACGCGATGTTATCGCGGCCTTTGAAAGGTGCGAGATAGCCATCCTTGGCCAGCACCTTGAGGCCGGGACGGTTGACTCGCACCTGCATCGGAACAAACCGACCGTCGTCTTTGTCTTGCGTCGAATTGAAGCCGAGCATGTAGTAGACGCTGTTCTCCTGCACGAGGCGCGTGAACGCGTTGCCGAAGGTGTTGGAGTTGAGGTGAGCGAAGCCACCCGTGGCGGCTGCGATCGAACGCATCTCCATCCTGGGCGCGAGTGCTTGACCCGCGGCCGCCTGCTGCACTTCGACCGAAGGGAGCGATTCGGCGGTTGCGTCTGGGCCTTCAACCTCGAGGCCGCCGGGATGGATCGGATAGATCGCGATATTCCCGCGCGTGGCCGCGGTCATCGCTGCATGGGCGTCCTGTGCGGCGGGGCTCAGCGTCGTGCCCGAGTAGTCCTTGAAGTCGATGGCATCGAAGCCGATCGCTTCGGTGACGAGGACCATAGCCTTCCGGCGGCCGGGGGTCTTGATCAGGAATTCAGTGAGGTCCTTGAGGCGGCTCATGCGATTACGGGCCAGGAACGCAGCCGGCCCCGTTGGCGGGGCAAACGGCGAGGCCGACCCCGCAAAGACACGTTCATCCGGCGACCCCGCAAAACTATCGATGCCCTTGATCAACAGGCGCCGGTTCGATGTGAAATCCTGGCCGGCGTTCGGGTGGGCCTTGTCCAGGAACATGATTGCCGCGCTGTCGCTCGGACCGAAGTGCTCGTCGAAAAACCTCCTCAGCTCGCGTTTGGCAAGCATGGCCAAAGCGGGACTGATGGAGTCGAACACGATCAAGTAGATGCGGCCGTCGCCTTCATTCGCGACGACATCGGGATCCGCCAGATCCGGCAACTGCCGTTCGATTGGAATGTCGACCGCTTCAAACGTAGTGATGGGCTGCGGAACGCCCCGTTCAGTGAGTTCGAAGTCCTCGATCGTCAGGCCGCGCACCGGATTGCCTTCTTCGTCGGTAACGACAGCATCGACCTGAATCGCGCGGACCCCTGCCCGGAAGGTGGCAACCGGCTCCTGCGGCGGCTGCCGGACGGGCGCCTGGGCCAGGCCGGCGATCGGAGCCAGTGCCGCGATGAGGGACAGACACAGCCTGCGCATGATGGTTGCGGCTATTGTACCGACGAACGATGACCACGGACCTTTCCGTTCTCCATGCGATCGTGGACGTCCACGTGGCGACCGGTGCCGGCTGGAAACCGACAGAGTTGGCGCGGGCGTTTCTCGACGGCGGCGCACGTCTCCTTCAGCTACGCGCCAAGGATCTGCCGTCCGGCGCTTTTCTCGACCTGAGCGACGCGGTGGTCGCGCTGGCCGGCGAATACGAGGCGCGGATCATCGTGAACGATCGCGTCGATGTGGCGCGTTTATCGGGTGCGGCCGGAGTACACATCGGACAGGAGGATCTTTCACCGGCGGCTGCGCGCGCACAGCTCGGCCCGGCGGCGATTATCGGCTTCTCGACGCACACCGTGGCCCAGGTCGAAGGGGCGCTGACCGAGCCAATCTCCTACATCGCCGTTGGGCCTGTGTTTGGAACGGCGACGAAGGACACGGGCTACAGCGCGGTAGGACTCGACCTCGTTTCCGCGGCCGCGCATCTGGCCGGATCGGTCCCGATCGTCGCGATTGGAGGTGTGAAGCTCGAGAATGCGCGAGCGGCGATCGACGCCGGCGCCTCGTCGGTCGCGGTGATCTCGGACCTACTGGTTGGCGATCCTGTTGAAAGAGTGAAGGCGTTTTTGCGAATCCTTCGTTGACTATTCACCCAGGTACGCCTCGCGGATCCTCGGATCCCCGGCAATGGAGGCGGCGCTGCCTTCGAGCGTGACGGCGCCGGTCTCGAGGACGTAGCCGCGATCCGAATGCTTGAGGGCCGCGTTCGCGTTCTGCTCGACGAGCAGCACGGTCGTCCCGGTGGCCTTGATCTGGTCGATCGTCGCGAAGATCGTATGGCAGACGATAGGGGCGAGGCCGAGGGACGGTTCGTCGAGCAGCAGCAGCCTCGGCCGCGACATCAGCGCCCGTGCGATTGCCAGCATCTGCTGCTCCCCGCCGGACAAGGTGCCCGACCGCTGCTTCACGCGCTCGCGCAGCCGCGGGAACAGGGTGAAACTTCGTTCGATGTCGTCCCGGATCTGTGCCTGATTGCGGACCCGATACGCGCCCATTTCGAGATTCTCGAGCACCGTCAGGTTGGCGAAGATCCCGCGGCCTTCCGGCGCCATTGAGATGCCGCGCCCGACGAGCTGGTGAGCGGGAAGGCCGGCGATGTCCGCGCCCTCGAAGCGGATTCGGCCGCTGCGCGGCGCGAGCAGGCCCGTGATTGCGCGCAGGGTGGTCGACTTGCCCGCGCCGTTGGCGCCAATCAGAGTGACGACCTCGCCCGCCTCGACGCGCAGCGACACGTCGCGGAGCGCGTGAATTCCGCCGTAGTAGACGTTGACGTTCTCGAGCGTCAGCATCGCTCGTCCGCCCTCAGGCGCCCCCCAGGTACGCTTCGATCACCTTGGGGTTCTTCTGAATCTCAGCCGGCGGCCCGATAGCGATCGTCTCGCCGTAGTCGATGACGTGGACCGTCTCGCAGACCCCCATGACCACCTTCATGTTGTGCTCGACGAGCAGGATCGTCAGCGCGAACTCGTCCCGCAACCGCCGGATCACGCGCATGAGATCGAGCGCCTCTTGCGGATTCATGCCGGCCGCCGGTTCGTCGAGCAAGAGCAGTTGCGGGTCGGTCGCCAGCGCGCGGGCGATCTCGAGCCGGCGCTGACTGCCGTAGGGGAGGCTGATGGCTGTCTCGTCGGCCAGGCGCTGAAGATCGAAGAGCTCGAGCAGCGCCATCGATCGGGCCCGGATTTCGCGTTCTTCCTCGTGATGACGCGATGTACCCAGGACCGCGTCGGCGAATGTCTGCCGGCTGCGGAGGTGCCGCGCGGCCATCACGTTTTCGAGCACGCTCAGATCGGGAAACAGACGGATGTTCTGGAACGTGCGCGCGATGCCGAGGCGCGTGATCTCGTGCGGCTTGCGGCCCTCGATGCGAGCCCCCTCGAAGAGCATGTCGCCGTCGGTCGGGTCGTAGACACCGGTGAGCAGGTTGAAGACGGTCGTCTTTCCGGCGCCGTTGGGGCCGATCAGTCCGTACAAGGCCCCGCGCTCCACCTTCATGGTGAGCGTCTTGACGGCCGTCAGCCCGCCGAATCGTTTGGTGACTGCACGTGTCTCCAGCAGGGCAGTGGTCATCACTTGATCGCCGCGGCCGGCGCAGCCGGGCCGCGCCGCCGCAGCCAGGTCCAGCCGAGCTCGCGCCGCCCGAATAATCCCTGCGGCCGGAAGATCATCATCAGAATGAGCAGCAGGGCGTAGGTCACCATCCGGAGCCCGGGAAACTGCTGGTCGAGCCTGCGAAGGGCCTCCGGCAGGATGGTGAGTGTCGTGGCGCCGAAAACCGCCCCGGTGATCGAGCCGATGCCGCCGATGACGATCATCACGATGATTTCGATCGAGCGGACGAAATTCAGGTTCTGTGGATTCAGCGGATTCGCGAACAGTTGTCCCGAAAGGCCGCCCGCGACCCCGGCCAGCGCCGCGCTGATGACGAACGCCAGCACCTTGTAACGCGTCGTGCTGATGCCCATGGCCTCGGCAGCAATTTCGTCGCCGCGGATCGTGGCGAGCACGCGACCGAACGTCGACGTCGCGATATTGCGGACGATCACGATCGTCAGGATCGCCACCGCAAAGATCCAGAAGAAGTTCGTGATCGGGATGGCGGCGGTAAACCCGGTTGCGCCGCCGACAGCGGGAATATTCAGAATGATCACCCGGATGATCTCGGAAAACCCGAGCGTGACGATGGCGAGGTAGTCGCCACGCAGCCGCAGCGACGGGATGCCGACCGCCAGACCGGCCACGGCTGCTGCCGCGGCACCGGTCAGCAGACTGATCAGCATCACGACGGCCGCCCCGACGGCATCGTCCAGCGAGGAGCCGAACAGGCCCGCGATCGCACGGCCGTAATACACGGTGACGAACGTCGCGCTGTAGCCGCCAACCGCCATGAAGCCGGCATGCCCGATGGAGAACTGACCGGCGAGCCCGTTGATCAGGTTGAGGCTGACGGCAAGGGTGATGTTGATGCCGATCAGGTTGAGGATGCGCGCGTAATAGGCGTTGATGCGGAAGTCGCCGAATCCGTGCTCGAAGAGGTAGTTCAGGCCGACCAGGAGGCCGATCGTGACGGTCGTCGCGAGGAGCTTCGTCGGCACCCGCATGCGAAAGTTCGGCGCCCTAGACCTTCTCGACCGTTGCCGTTCCCATGATGCCGGCCGGCCTGAAGAGCAGGATGAGAATGAGCACCGCGAATGCCGCGGCGTCGCGGAACGTGGAGTAGGCGGTGGCGCCGAGCCACGTCTCCAGGAGACCAATGAGCACGCCGCCGATCATCGCGCCTGGAATGTTGCCGATGCCGCCGAGCACCGCTGCGACGAACGCCTTGAGGCCGGTCATCAGTCCCATCAGCGGATCGATTCGTGGAATGGCGAGGGCCACCATGACGCCCCCCACCGCGGCCAGCGCCGAGCCGAGCGCGAATGTGAAGGCGATCACGTAGTCGGTGTTGATGCCCATGAGTTTGGCCACCGACAGGTTGAACGAGGTCGCACGCATCGCCTTGCCGATGCGCGTCCGATGGACGATGAACTGGAGCCCGAACATCACGACGATGGCGACGACGATGATGAGGAGGTTCTGGTTGGTAATCTGCACGCCGCCGACCGAGTAGACCTCCGCGCGAATCATCTGCGGAAAGAACCGGGGATTGGCGCCGAACACCACCTGGCCGCCGTACTCCAGCAACAGCGAAACGCCGATGGCGGTGATGAGGGCCGTCAGCCGCGAATGATGCCGCACGGGCCGGTAGGCCAGACGCTCGATCAGCACGCCGATGAGGCTGCAGATGGCCATCGCCCCGAGCGTGACGACGATGGCACCGGCGATGGAAGGGGAGGCGTCGAGGTCCAGCGCGTTGGCGAGGAAATAGCCGGCGAACGCGCCGAGCATGTAGACGTCGCCGTGCGCGAAGTTGATGAGGCGCAGGACCCCGTAGACCATCGTGTAGCCGAGCGCGATGAGCGCGTAGATCGCGCCGAGCGACAACCCGTTGATCAGCTGCTGGAGAACGGTGTCCACGCTAGCCGGGATTGATGGTCGTCTTGTAGATGAACGTCACCTTGCCGCCGGCATAGGTCACTTCCTGCACCACCGCAGGCTTGTCGACATTGCGCTTGGCGTTCATTTTCAGCTGCCCGGTCACGCCGGGCACGTCCGCCGACGCGATCGCATCGCGCAGCTTGGGGCCCTCGGTGGACTGGGCGCGGGTGAGCGAGTCGGCCAGCACCTTGATCGCGTCGTAGCCCAGCGCGGCGATGGCGTCGGGCTCGCGGTTGAAGCGTTTCCTGTACGCGGTGACGAAGTTCTGGACGATGGGATCGGGGTTATCGCCGGAATAGTGGTTCGAGATGTACGAGTTATTGAGCGCTTCGCGGCCGTTCTGCAACGCGTCGCCGACCCAGCCGTCGCCGCCAAGGATTGGCATCTTCATGCCGAGCTCGCGCGCCTGCCTCGTGATGATCGCCGCCTCGGAGTAATAGCCGGTGGCAAACAGGACATCGGGCTTTTCGCTGCGGATGCGGGTCAGCGCTGCCTTGAAATCGGCGTCGCCGCTCGAATAGCTCACCGGCGGCATCACCTGACCGCCCAGGCGCGTAAAGTGCTGTGCGACCGAATCTGTCAGGCCAACGGAGTAGTCCTGCGCCT
>JAICQE010000206.1 GCA_025938035.1 Vicinamibacteria bacterium | reverse complement strand
GATGATCGAAATTTCGCCGACGAATTGGAGCGGTGCGTAAAACCACCTCCACCACCAACGTTTCGTTATCGCCGCATGCATTCGCTTATAGCTTGACGTACGGACGGAGCTTTTGGAAAGTCTTGGGGCCAATGCCTTTGACATTTAGCAGGTCATCGACGCTTGAAAATGCGCCGCCGCGAGCGGAGCGTTCAAACGCGCCTCGCGCTCGACGACCGTGGCTCCGTCGAGCCACAGGACGCCGGCGCGAACGATCGACGCCAGAGCCGGTGATATCGAGAAGAGCATCGCGTGGGCGGACCTTGTCAGGCTCGCCGCGCGGACGTGCCGCCTCCGCGTTCCGCTTCGGCGAGCCGCGCCGGAGCCTTCGGCGAAGACGGGACAACCTCCGCGCCACGATCGGCGAAGTGAGCATCAGGCGGGCTTACATGGATGTCGGACTCCGCCTCTGGCGCAATGATCTGACGCACGCGCTCGGCAAATTCTCTCGGATCGGTTCCTGACAGATTTGCCGTATCGATCGGCTCGTGAACAACCAGCCTCACGCTGCCCGGATAGGTTGCGAGGCGGTCCTTCAGCATGACGTGGCGGCTGCCGACGACCGATATGGGCACCACGGGCAGCCCCGCCTCGAGCGCCAGGAAGAAGCTGCCTCCCTTGAAGCGCGCGACGCGCCCGTCCCGGCTGCGCGTCCCCTCAGGAAACACGATCAGGCACAGGCCATTCGACGTCAGCCGCGACGCCCAGCCGAAGATCCGTGCGCGGTCCGGACGGCTGCGATCCACGAGCATGTGGCCGGTGCGCCGCAGGTGCCAGCCGAGAAACGGAAACCGGCCCAGCGAGTCCTTGGCGATGATTCGCAGCTGATACGGCAGCGACCAGAACAGGATTGGAATGTCGTAGATGCTCTGGTGGTTCGATACGAACACGTAGGTGCGATTGCGCTCGAGCCGCTCGAGGCCCGCGACTTCGACGCGGACGCCAGTCGTCGCCAGAATCAGCCGCGACCACGTCCGCGCGCACCAATGGGCAAAGTAACCGGTCTTCTGGAACAGGCTCGACGTCAGCGACAGCGTGCCGAGAACGATCGTGTACAGCGCGATGGCTGGGATCAGATAGAAGACCGTGCGCCACCAGTGGAATGGAGGACGTTTCACGGCCGCCGCGGCCGCCGCAGCATCGGCACCATCGTCGGGGAAGTGCCGGACTGAATGGCGCCGAGAGCCTCGAATCCGTGGCGCTCGTACAAAGGAACGTTCCGCGGATTGGACGACTCGAGATACGCCGGAAGGCCGTCGCGATCGCACACCTGCAGCGCATGACGAAGCAGCGCGGACCCGTACCCGCGCCCCTGAGAACACGGATCAACGCCAATCAGCGGGAGGTACCAACAGTCATCCGCAGGGTGGTATTTCTCCATCTGCGCGAACACCTGCATCATGTCTTCCAGCAGATCCTTGCGAACGTGCTGCTCGGTCAGCGCCATCATGGTGTCCGCGTCCGGCTGCACGCCGGGAGGCAGCCACATCGCTGCCGCCCATCCGCCGTCGACCAGATGCGTGGCACCGTGGGCGAGTCCGTTCCCGCCGAACGCACGGACGAATGCGGGCATGACTGCCAGATAGGTTCTGGTGTCGCCAAAGGCCCAGCGCGCCATCGGATCGGTGCTGAACGCGAGCGTGATCACGCCGATGACAGTGGCTTCATCGGTCGCGGTCGCCGGACGAACATCGATTGCGACTGCTGACATGCTGATCCGCTGGTGCCGCCGAGGTCCTACTTCCCGGCCGCGGCCGCTGACGGCGGGATCTGTGGTCGCGGCCGCCGGCCGATCTCACCCTCTGCCTGCACGACTGGCGCCGGAGTGGGTGCGCTCTGCGCCGCCATTCCCGGTTCGATGAAGCGGCCGAAGATCATCTTGCCGGCGGTCGTCTGCAGCACGCTGGTGACGACGACGTCGATGGTGCGGCCGATCATTTTGCGCGCGTTGTCCACGACGACCATCGTGCCGTCATCCAGGTACGCGACACCCTGGTTGTATTCCTTGCCTTCCTTCAGGATGAACACCTTCATGATCTCGCCCGGCAGCACGACCGGCTTCAGTGAATTGGCGAGCTCGTTGATGTTCAGCACCTCGACGCCGCGAAGCTGCGCGACCTTATTGAGATTGAAATCGTTGGTGACGATCTTGCCCTGCAGCGAACGCGCCAGCTCGATCAGCTTCAGGTCGACCTCGCGGACCTCCGGGAAGTCCATATCCGAGATCATCACTTCGACGCCGGCCATCTTCTGAATTTTCTGCAGGATGTCGAGTCCGCGGCGGCCGCGGTTCCGCTTCATCGAATCGGACGAGTCGGCCACCAGCTGCAGTTCCTTGAGGACGAACTGCGGGATGACGAGCGTGCCATCCATGAAACCGGTTTCACAGATGTCGGCGATGCGCCCGTCGATGATCACGCTGGTATCAAGCACCTTGTACCGCTTGCGCGGCGCAGTCGAGCGGAAGAGGCCGATGATATTTTCGGGCTTCAGCCAGTCTCCCTTGCGCCCGCCGAGGACCAGGCCGACATACGGCAGCGCCAGCAGGATGACGCTGTGAAGGAAGACCACCCTCTTGTCGTCGAGGTTGGCCCAGTAGAGCGCCTGCCCGATGGTCTTGGCTGCACCCAGTCCGATGGCGCCGCCGAGCAGCGCTCCGAGCATGTGTGTAACCGAACCGTCCTTGAGGCGGATCTCGAAGGCGACGATCGCCAGGCCGAGAGCGATCCCGAAGAGCGTATTGACGACCGGCCCCCCGGGCAGCGGCGCCAGCTGGTGGGCGGAGTAGCCTATCGCAGCAATACAAAGAAGGCGGGCGATCAGAAACCAGGCCATGAATGAACCTCAGGGAACCGGCGACTATGAATGGGTGAACGTTAGAACCGCCGGGCCTGAAATGCAAGCTGTGTTCGCCGTTGTGGGGCGAGCCTTCCAGGCTCGCCTCGCGAACCCTAAGGGTTCGCGCCACGGCAGCGGCAGCCGGTCTAAATCAACGCGTCGAGGGCCTCCCCTACCGTCCGGACGCCCACCAGCTCGGCACCGCCGGCGCTCTCATCGGCGGGATCGACGTTGGCCGCGGGCATGACGATGCGGGTGAAACCCATCTGCACGGCCTCACGGATCCGGAGCGGCGCCTGCGGGATGCCGCGGATCTCGCCGCTCAGGCCGATTTCACCGAACACCGCCGTCGCCGGGGACAAGCCACGGTTGCGGACGCTCGACGCCACGGCCGCGGCGACGCTCAGATCGGCGGCCGGTTCCTCGATCGACATCCCGCCGGCAATGTTGACGTACACGTCGTCGCCGGCGAGGCTGAGCCCGGCCCGCTTCTCCAGGACGGCGAGCAGCAGCGACAGGCGATTCTGATCGATGCCGATGGCCATGCGCCTCGCATTCCCGTACGTGCTCGTGCTGACGAGCGCCTGAACCTCGACGAGGATCGGACGCGATCCCTCGACCGAACACAACACGGCGGAGCCAGGCGTACCGGTCGCCCGTTCGGAGAGGAAAAGCTTCGACGGGTTCGGCACGGGCCGCAGCCCGCTTCCCGTCATCTCGAACACGCCGAGCTCACTCACCGCGCCAAAGCGGTTCTTGACGGCCCGGACCACACGGTGGGAGTGGTGCCGCTCGCCTTCGAAGTACAGCACGGTATCCACCACGTGCTCGAGGACCTTCGGACCAGCAAGGCTGCCGTCCTTCGTGACATGGCCGACGAGCACCGTCGGGATGTTCTGCCCCTTCGCCGCAAACAGAAACTGCGTGGCCGCTTCGCGCACCTGGCCGATGCTGCCGGGCGCCGATTGGAACTTGATCGAAAAGACCGTCTGAATCGAATCGATGACGACGAGGGCCGGCTTCAGCCGCGCGATCTCCTCGAGGATTCGCTCGATGCACGTTTCGGACAGCAGATAGAGAGGGGCGGCGCCGATGCCGAGACGATCGCCGCGGCTCTTGATCTGATGCTCGGACTCTTCACCCGAGGCGTACAGCACGGGGCCGGCTTCGCGCGCGAAGTGACCCGCGGCCTGCAGCAGCAGCGTGGACTTGCCGATCCCGGGTTCTCCCCCCAGCAGCACGAGCGAGCCGGGGACCACGCCTCCGCCGAGCACGCGATCGAACTCGCCGATGCCGGTCGTCAGGCGCGCGGCGTTGGCGTTCTCGACCTCGGCGTACAACTTCGCGTTGGAGCCGGCGCCGAACTGCCCGTAGCGATTCTCAGCCTTGCCCGCCAGCGCGTTGTCCGCGGCGGGACGTTCTTCGACGAGAGAATTCCAGGCGCCGCAATCAGCGCAGCGGCCGGTCCACTTCGGCGCCTGCGCCCCGCATTCCTGACAGACAAATACGGACTTCGATGGCTTCATACTCCGGCACAGGCCCCAGGGCTCAGGCCACAGGCCTCAGGGCTGGTCAAGGGATCAGGCCGCAGGATCATTCTCACGCCAAAGGACGACAGGGAAGGTCAATCGTAGTAACGCTCGATCCGCGTACCAAGACGGCACACGACCTCCCAGGGAATCGTGCCGATCGCGGCCGCCACCTCGCGCGCGTCGATCTGCTGCCAACTCTCCTCGCCCTGACGTCCGAGCAGGACCACCTCGTCGCCCGGCTGCACCTCGCCAACGTCCGTGACGTCCACGGTAATCATGTCCATCGAGACGGCGCCGACAATCGGCACACGACGGCCGCGGATCAGCACGTGCCCCCGTCCGCAGAGCCGCGTATCGAGTCCGTCGGCGTAGCCGGCCGGGATGACGGCAATGGTGCGCGGACTCTGCGCGTGGAAGCGGCAGCCGTAGCCTACACCTTCGCCCGGCCGTATTCCTTTCACCGCCACGACGCGGCTCGTCAACGACATCACCGGCCGCAGCGGAATCGTCGACGCCAGCGGCGGCGGAACGATGCCGTAGAGCAGGAGCCCCGGGCGAACAGCGTCGTACCAGACGCGGGAATCGCGCAGCAGTGCGGCGCTGTTGGAGGCGTGCTTCATCACGGAGTGTCCGCCTTCAGGCGGACCCAGGGTCCGGCGAAAGCCGGACACTACGTCCCACGCGGCATCGAACCGTTCGCGCTGCGTGTTGAACACCGGGCTCTCGGGCTCGTCGGCCGACGCGAAGTGCGTGAAGACGCCGTCCAGCCGCATGTGATCGCTGGCGAGCACGTCGGGCAGCGTGCGGCGAAGGTTATCGTGGCGGAACCCGAGCCGGTTCATGCCGGTGTCGATCTTGAGGTGGTAGCCGATCACCGACCGCCGTTTCACGGCAGCGGCGTGGACCGCTTTCGCCGCGCCAGGGGTCGAGATCGTCGGGGTAAGTGAGTACTCGAACAACCCGTCGAGATCGCTGACGCTCAGGGCGCCGAAGACGAGGATCGGCACGCGGACGCCGGCCCCGCGCAGCACGATCCCTTCTTCGATATCGGCGCACGCGAGCATGGTGGCGCCGGCCTGCTCGAGCGCACGCGCGACGCGGTCGGCCCCGTGGCCGTACGCATTGGCTTTGACAACCGCCATGATGCCCGGTGGCGTTCGTCCGGGTTCCGAGGCGAGGCACTGCTGAATGGCCGCGAAGTTGTGCCGCAGCGCGTTCAGATCAACACGCGCGATGGTGTTGCGAATCATCCGCGCGGTGCTAGCCGCCTTGTGCGAGGTTCGCGAATCGTGTCTGCTCCCTGAGGAACGCCAGGCGCACCGTACCGGTCGGGCCGTTGCGCTGCTTGGCCAGAATCAGTTCCGCGGTTCCGGCGTCGGGGTTGTTCGGGTCGCGGTTATAGGCATCCTCGCGGTAAATCAGCACCACAACGTCGGCATCCTGTTCCAGTGCACCCGATTCGCGAAGATCCGACAGCTGCGGCCGGTGATCCGATCGCGACTCCGGCGCGCGGCTCAACTGCGAGAGCACGACAATCGGCACGCCAAGCTCCTTCGCCAGGCCCTTCAGCGACCGTGAAATCGAGGCCAGCTCCAGCGTCCGGTTCTCGAACCGGCCGCGCCCGCTCATCAGCTGGATGTAATCCACGACCAGCAGGCTGAGGCGATGCTCCTTCTGCAGCCGGCGGGCCTTGGCCCGCATCTCCATGACGCCGATGTTCGCGGTGTCGTCGATGAACAGACGCATGGCGCTCAGCGACTCGAGCGCGTGCGAGATCCGCCCGTAGTCCTTCTGCCCGATCGCGCCGCTCATCAGACGATGGCTGTCGATCTGCGCCTCGGACGTGAGCAGGCGCAGAAACAGCGATTCCTTCGACATTTCCAGGCTGAAGAACCCGACCGTGTGCTCGGGCTGGATCGCCACGTACTGCGCGATGTTGAGCACCAGACTGGTCTTCCCCATCGACGGACGGGCGGCCACGATGATCAGATCGCCCGGCTGCAGCCCCCGCGTCATCTCATCGAGATCGACGAAGCCGGTGGGCACACCGGTCACCAGCCGCTTCTGCTCGAACAGCTGCTCGATCTTGGGGAAGCTGTCCTTCACCAGATCGCGCATCGGAACGAAGCCGGCCTTCAGCCGGTCATCCGCGACGGCAAAGATCGAGCTCTCCGCCTCGTCGAGGATCAGATCGGATTCCTGATCGGCCTCGTAGGCGTTGGTCAGGATCTTGTTGGCCGCGAAGATCAAGCTCCGGAGCGTCGACTTCTCCTTGACGATCCGCGCGTAGTACTCGACGTTCGTGGCGCGCGGCACGCCGTCGGCGAGCGCCGCCACGTACGACGGTCCGCCGACCTCGTCGATTTCCCCCGCCCGCGACAGCTCCTCTTTCAGCGTGACGAAATCAATCGCCTGATTCCGCTCGTTGAGCTGCACCATCCGCTCGAAGATGCGGCGATGCGCGTCGCGATAGAAGTC
>JAICQE010000016.1 GCA_025938035.1 Vicinamibacteria bacterium | reverse complement strand
GTGGACTATTTCACCAAGCCGTTCAGCATGGACGAGCTGCGCCTCAAGGTGCGGCAGCATTTCGAGGCGTCGCGCCTGAAGCAGGAGAACGTCCTGCTGAAGCGGGCGCTCAACTCCAGCTATTCGTTCTCGAACATCATCGGCCGCAGCGAACCGATGCTGGCTGTGTTCAAGATGATCGAGACAATTGCGAGGACCAACAGCACGGTTCTGATTACCGGCGAGTCAGGCACCGGCAAGGACCTCGTGGCGCGCGCCGTTCATTACAACTCGACGCGTCGCGATCAGCCGTTTGTGGCGCTCAACTGCGGCGCGATTCCCGAGACGCTGCTCGAATCCGAGCTGTTCGGGCACATGCGCGGTGCCTTCACCGGTGCCGATCAAAACAAGAAAGGGCTGCTCGAGGCGGCCGAGCGCGGAACCATCTTCCTCGACGAAATCGGCGAGATGAACGCCTCGATGCAGGTGAAGCTGCTGCGCGTCCTGCAGGAGCGCCGGTTCCGGCGTCTCGGCGGGACCGATGAAGTGCGTGCCGATGTCCGCGTGATTGCCGCGACCAATCAGGAACTGCCGCGCCTCGTCGCCGAGGGCCGCTTCCGCGAGGACCTCTTCTACCGGATCAACGTCATCGGCGTGCACCTGCCGCCGCTGCGCGACCGAGCGGAGGACGTCCCTCTCCTGGCCGAACATTTCCTGGCCAAGTTCGCCGGACACATGGAGAAGCCCATTCGGGCGATCTCGCGCGAGGCGCACGAGCGGCTGATGGCATACCGCTGGCCCGGCAACGTCCGCGAGCTCGAAAACGCGATCGAGCGTGCCGTGGCGGTGGAGCAGACGCCCACGCTGCTGCCCGAGAGCCTTCCGCCCTATGTCCGTCCCAACGGGAACGGCGCGCCCCATGGATTGTTGGACGACATCTCCCCGCGTCTCCCCGAACTCCCTGAGCTGCCGGAAGGCTTCGACCTGGAGGCGCGCGGCGAGGACTTCTACCGGCACTATATCGGGCTGGCGCTGGAACGGAGCGGCGGCGTCCAGACAAGGGCGGCCGAGCTTCTGGGGATGAGCTTCCGCTCGTTCCGCTACTACGCCAAGAAATTCAACCTTCGCTAGCGGGTTCGCTGAGGTTGACACCGCTCAGGCCTCTCTTACAATTTTTCAGGGGTGGGGCCCAGCTCCCGCTATTCCTAAAGAATTCATCGCGTTACGCCGACACACCCTACTGGAAAGGTGTGGCGCGAGTGTTGCTGAGCTCGACGAAAACCAGAACGCGACGCTGGGACGACCGCGGGTTCACGTTGATCGAGATCCTGGTCGTGGTGGCGATCATTGGCGTCCTGGCGGCGATTGCCATCATCTCCCTGGCGCGCGCGCGGCAGTCGGGAAACGAGGCGTCCGCCATCGGTTCGATGCGAGCGATCACTAGCGGACAGGCCGCCTACGCATCGAGTTGCGGCAGCGGCGGATACGCGCAGAGCAACGCAGATCTGGCCAAAGGCCCGGCCGGGGGCGCGCCGTTCATCTCGCCGGACCTGGAAAAGGCCGACGCCGTGGCCACTGCGAAGAGCGGCTACACGATCGACGTCAGCGACAACGCCGATCCGGATAACAAGGATGTGCGGCCGGCTGCCGAAACGTGCAACGGATCGGTGGCGGCGTCGCGGGCGATGTATTACGTCGGAGCCGACCCGGTGAGCAGGGGCGGGACCGGCACGCGGTCGTTCGGAAGCGACCGCCGGGGGACGATCTACTACGACATCTCGGCGCCGGTGCAGAATCCGATTCCCGATGGTCTCGGCTTCATCCAGTAAGGCGGCGATGCACGGCGCGGCGATGGGCGCCGTACCGTCCATCTCGATTGGCGCAGCGTCCAAGGTACCGTCAATTGTTGACAACGCCGCTTGACGGTTTTTGTCAAGCCGCCGAAAAATGCCAGTGGCGGGGACGCGGTTCAGCGTCGGTGCCGCGCCGGCAAGCGGCTCCGATGCAGCGAGTTACGGGCAATCAGCGAAGCCGGCTCAAGCATGGCACTGCGGTTGCTCAACAGGAAGCATCTGAAAGATTCGCCGGACGACCCGGCTCGAGATTGAAGGAGATTGAACAGTGAAGAAGCTGCAGAAGAACGAAGGGTTCACCCTGATCGAGCTGCTGATCGTCGTGGCGATCATCGGCATCATCGCGGCGATCGCGGTGCCCGGACTGTTGCGCGCGCGCCAGTCGGGTAACGAGGCGTCCGCCATCGGTTCGGTCCGTGCGATCAACAGCGGCGAGACGGCGTTCGCGTCGAGCTGCGGCGGCGGCGGCTACGCGCAGAGCAACGCCGATCTCTACCTGGCACCGAAGGGCGGCGCGCCGTTCATCTCGCCCGATCTGGAAAAGGCTGATGCCACCGCGAAGAGCGGATACCTGGTGGATGTGAACCACAACGCCGACATGAACAACCAGACCGTGCTGGCGGCGGGAAGCACCTGCAACGGTTCGGCGGCCGCGTCCGAAGCGATGTATTGGGTTGGCGCAGCCCCGGTGAGCCCCGGCCAGACGGGCACCCGGCGGTTCGGCAGCGATCACCGCGGCACGATCTACTTCAGCAACACCGCCGCGCTTTCGAATCCGATCACCGAGACGACCTTCATCAACTAACCGTCGGATCTACCGCGTCCCCAGGCGGGGCGCATGCAAAGGGACGCCCTCGCGGCGTCCCTTTGCTTGTACGGTAAGCTCTGGCGTGCCTCGGCCCAAGCTGCGGACGAGGACGGTGCCCATACAATGAGACACCCCATGCTGCGCCGCTATAGATATGCGTTGATTGGTCTTGCCCTGCTTGGTCTGGCGACGTCGGTGACCGCCCTCGTCGTCCATTACCGGCTGATGACGGACCCCAGCTACTCGAGTTTTTGCGACATCAACGCCACGATCAGCTGCCAGCAGGTTCTGCAGAGCAGCTACGCCACCGTCGCGGGCGTTCCGATCGCGGCCGGCGGCGCGATCTGGTCGTTAGCGGTGCTGCTGCTGGCCGTGTGGGGCATGCGGCAAACCAGTTCCGAGCTTGCCGGTCGAGTGGCCGGATATATCTTCGTGCTTGGAACGATCGGACTGGCCGTTGTCTTCTACTACGGCCACGCGTCGTTCTACGTGCTCCGCACCGCGTGCCCTCTGTGCATGGCGATGTACGTCGCCGTGGCGGGCGTCTTCCTCGCGTCCGCGGCTGCTGCAACATCGTTGACGGCGATTCCCGCCAGGCTTGGTGAGGATGTCAAGGGCCTGACGCGAAGTCAGACGGGCACCACGCTCACCGTCGGCTGGCTCGCCGCGTCGATCGCGCTGGTTCTGTTGTTCCCGCGGCCGGAGGCGTTTGGTGCCGCAGGGCCGTTGGCCGTCGACGCGATTCCCGAACCACAGCTCGAAACGCTCACCGCCGACCAGGTGGCCGAGTGGAACAAGTATCTGGACTCGCAGACCCCGCTGTCCGAGCCCGGCCTCCTTCCGACCGGCGCAATGAAAGTCCGGTTCATTAAATTCAACGACTACCAGTGTCCGTCCTGCCGCCAGACTTACATGCTGTACCGCGGCATCATCGCGAAGTACGAGAAGGAATATCCGGGCGTGTTCGTCTACGAGACGCGCGATCTGCCGCTCGAACCGGAGTGCGGGCTGGTGCTCAATCACAACATGGCCTGCGAAGCCGCCGCGGCCGTTCGGATGGCGCGAACGAAAGGCAAGGCGGCGGAGATGGAAGCCTGGCTGTTCAACAATCAGTCGTTCGAGATGACCCGCGACGATGTCAAACGCGGTCTGCGCGAGGTGGCGCAGATCACCGACTTCGATCAGCACTACTCGAGCCTGCTGCCCGCTATCCGTGAAGACGTGCAGCTCGGACAGAAGCTCGGCGTGACCGGCACGCCGACGTTCTACATGAACGGTGTGAAGCTCGGCAACGTGCGGCCGACCTATCTGGACGCCACGATCCAGTATTTCCTCAGGAAGTCGGGCGCCGTTTCCTAAGATGCACGCCATTCGCACGGAGGGCCTGACGAAGCACTACTCCGTCGGCTTCTGGCGGAGCCGTCCGTATGTGGCCCTCGACAAGCTGACGCTCGAAGTCGCCCGCGGCGAAGTCTTCGGTTTCCTCGGCCCGAACGGCGCCGGCAAGACCACGACGCTCAAGCTGCTGATGCAGCTCATCTTCCCGACGAGCGGACGGGCCTGGATTCTCGATCGACCGGCCGGTGACGTCGCGATGCGCCGCCGTATCGGTTATCTCCCGGAGAACCCGACGTTCTACGACAACGTGTCCGCGGAGGAGCTGCTCGGCTACTTCGCCTCGCTCTTCGGCTATCGCGGCGCCGAGCGCGCCCGCCGCGTCGCCGGCCTGCTCGACGAAGTTG
Source organism: Vicinamibacteria bacterium (assembly GCA_025938035.1). The sequence continues at coordinate 32,480 of JAICQE010000016.1, read as the reverse complement.
GACTCGGCGCCGAGCGTCGGATGCAGCTCCGTAAGTACTCGAAGGGGATGATTCAGCGCGTCGGCCTTGCGCAGGCGCTCATCAACGATCCCGAAGTGGTCTTTCTCGACGAGCCGATGTCGGGCCTCGATCCAATCGGACGGCGCGACGTGCGCGACATCATCCTGCGCCTGCGCGATCGCGGCGCGACCGTGTTCTTCAGCTCGCACATCCTCGGCGATGCCGAAGCGATGTGCAGCCGCGTCGGGATCGTCGCCGGCGGAACGCTCGTCGCCTCGGGAGCCCTTGCCGAGATGGTGCCCTTCCGCATCCGCGGATGGGACCTCGTGCTGGCCGGGGTTATGGCCGACGCCGCAGCCGCGCTGTCGGCTCGCGGCGCTGCCGCCACGTTGATCGGCGACGGGAGGTATCACGTCGTGCTTCCGGCCACCGCCTCTTCCGAGGACGCCGTGGCACTGGCGAAGGCGGCGAATGGCGAGCTCGTGTCCATCAATCCCGTTCGCGACACGCTCGAGGATTTCTTTCTCGCCCACGTACAGAAGAGCGCGGGCCGTACATTCGACTGATGCGAACCACCGCGCTCGTGGCCCTGCACGTGTTCAGGGACTCGGTCCGCGACAAGGTCCTCTACAGCATCGTGGCATTTGCCGTCGTGCTGATGGGAGTGTCCTATCTGATCGGCCAGCTCACCGCCGGGGAGGACCTGAAGATCATCAAGGACCTCGGCCTCGCGGCAATGTCGCTGATGGGCCTGTTCATCGCCGTGTTCATCGGCATTGGTCTCATCGCCCGCGAGATCGATCGCCGCAGCATCTACGCCGTGCTGGCCAAACCGGTCCGCCGCCACGAGCTGCTGCTCGGGAAGTACCTCGGACTCGTCGGCACGCTGTTCGTCAACCTGTCGGTGATGGCGCTCGCGTACTACGTCGTGCTCGCGTATATCGGAACCACGCTTTCACCGGCGGCGCTGAAGGCCGCGCCGGCGCCGCCGACCGACCCCCGCTTGATGCTGGCCGTGCTGATGATCGCCCTCGAGCTCTCCCTGGTGACGGCCGTGGCGCTCTTCTGGTCCACGTTTTCTTCCAGCGCCCTGCTGTCCGCCGGGTTCACCGTCGCCCTGTACATCGCGGGCCAGTTCGGCGCTGACCTCAAGAACTTCGAACACGTCGTCGAATCGCCGGCCGCGGGAATCGTCGGCCGGGCGCTGTACTACGTGCTGCCGAACTTCGCCGCGTTCGATATCAAGACCGAGGTCGTGCATGCGCTGCCGCTTCCGGCCGGATACCTGGCGATGACGGCACTGTATGCCATCGTGTACATCGCGGCGTTGCTGGTCGCCTCGGTCATGATTTTTGCGCGGAGGGATTTCAAGTAAGTGGGCATCGCCGCCGGTGTCGTCGCCATCGCGGTGCTGTTGACGACGGTCGTCGGGCTGCAGATGGACCGCGAGCGGCGATTTCCGCAGGCCGAGCCGGCGCAGCAGATCCTCTACGTCAACTCGCCGGCCGTCTTGACACGGCTCGCCCTGTCGTACGACGCGCTCGTCGCGGATCTCTATTGGATTCGTGCGATTCAGTACTACGGCGGAACCCGCCTGTCCGAGCAGGGCGACAAATCATATGCGCTGCTTTTCCCGCTGCTGGATCTGACCACGTCGCTCGACCCGAACTTCAACATCGCCTACGAATTCGGGGCGTTCTTCCTGTCCGAGAAGAAGCCGGGCGGACCGGGGCAATCGGCGCTGGCGATCAAGCTCCTGGAAAAAGGCCTCGTCGCGCGCCCCGATCGCTGGCAGTACCCCTACGACATCGGGTTCGTTCACTATCGCGATGGCAATTACAAGGTGGCGGCGGAGTGGTTCCTTCGCGCCGCAAAAACCTCCGGGGCCAGGAAGGAAGGGGAGCGCGCCGACATGTGGCTGGAACCGTTGGCCGCCAATACGCTGGCAACCGGCGGCGACACCCGATCGTCGCGGGTGATGTACGAGCATCTGCTGACGTCGGAGGCCACGTGGCTGCGCGAGGACGCCGCGCGCCGCCTGAAGAAGCTCGACGCCATCGACCGGATTGCGGAGCTCGAGCGGCTGACGCGCGAGTACGAGCGGCGCTTCGGCGATCCACCGCCGACGTGGGAGCACCTGATTCAGGTGGGCCTGCTGCCTGGTATCCCTCTCGATCCCGAGGGGCATCCCTACGTGCTCAATCCCTGGTGGGGTGATGTCACGGTGAGCGACGACTCTCCGGTCTGGCCGCTGCCGACGGAGAACCCGGCGTGAGCGTCTGGCTGACGGTTGTGCTCGCCTTGCTCGGGCTCATCGTCGGCAGCTTTCTGAACGTCTGCATCTACCGGCTGCCGCGGCGCGAGTCGGTCAACTGGCCGGGATCGCACTGCACGGCCTGCAACCGCCCGCTTTCCTGGTACGAGAACGTTCCGATCATCAGCTGGCTCGTCCTGCGCGGCCGCTGCCGGACGTGCGGCGAACGCATCTCGGTCGTCTACCCGCTGGTCGAACTGATCACCGGCGTTCTGTTCGTTGCCGGATATGCGATCTACGGCTGGACGCCGATGCTCGCCGTGCGTCTGGCGTTTGCCTGCGCCATGGTCGTGCTCTTCGCGATCGACCTGCGGCACCACCTGCTGCCCAACGTCATCACCGTGCCGGGCATTGTCATAGGGTTCCTCCTGAGTCTGTTCCTGCCACCGGGGTGGAAGGCGTCGCTCATCGGCCTGATTGCCGGCGGCGGTGTGCTCTTCGTGATTGCCGAAGGCTATTACCGGCTGCGCGGCGTCGAAGGCCTCGGCATGGGCGACGTCAAGATGCTGTCGATGATCGGCGCGTTCCTCGGCTGGAAGCTGATGCTCGTCACGCTGATCCTCGGCTCGTTTGCCGGCTCGTTGATCGGCGTGGGCGTGATCGCGCTTGGCCGTGGCGGGATGAAAGCGGCGCTTCCGTTTGGCACCTTCCTCGCCGTCGGAGCGCTGACCGCGGCCGTGGTGGGAGATCCCCTCGTCGAGTGGTACACGGGCTTCTATCGATGACGCAGGCGGGATACGCGTTCCTCGGGCTCACCGCCATCGTCGCCGCGCTTGCCGCGGTGCTGGTCTTCGCGCTGCTGCGATTCGCGGCAAACGCGCGCGATGCCCGCCGCAGCCTGAAGGAAAGCGGCGAGACGCCGCTGCTGGCCGCGGCGCTGCAGGAAGCGGTCGCCAAGCTGAAGGCGCAGCAACAGGCGATGACCGCGAGGGCCGCTGCCTCGGAACAGCTGAGCGGGGACATCGTCGAAAGCCTGACCGCCGGGCTGCTGGTTGTCGACGGAAGCGGCCGTGTCGAGATATTCAACGGCGCCGGCCGCGCGATGATTGGCGTGAAAACCGACCCGATTGGCTCGGATTATCAGAAGGTCCTGGCGGCCTTTCCTCCGCTCGTCGAGCTCGTTGGCGAGTGTCTATCGACCGCGCGTCCAATCGTGCGGCGAACGGTGCAGGTCGAAAGTGCGGGAGCGACGCATCTCGGCGTCACCGTGTCGCCCCTGGGCAAGCCCCTGCCGCACGGAGTCATTTGCCTGTTCTCCGATCTGACGTCCGTCGTCGAGCTCGAGGAGCAGCTGCGGCTGAAGGAGACGCTGGCAAGGCTCGGAGAGCTGACGGCTGGTCTCGCACACGAATTCCGCAACGGCCTGGCGACCATTCATGGCTACAGCCGGTTGATCGACGTGGACGCGCTGACGCCGAAGTACCGGCCCTACGTCGAGGGGATCAGGCAGGAAGCGGATTCTCTAGGCAAGGTGGTGACCAATTTCCTCAGCTTTGCGCGCCCGGAGAACATCGCCCTGTCGCGCGTCGATCTGGAGGCCGTGGTCAGGCGCGCCACCGACGACCTGCGCTATGAGCTGCCGGCCGAGGCCACGCTGACGGTTGACGGCGCCTTTGCCGAAGTGCTGGGCGACGAGGTGCTGCTGCGGCAGGTGTTCGGCAACCTCGTTCGCAACGCCGTCGACGCGTGCGAGGGGGCCGGCGTGACGCCGGATATACGCATCCGCGGCTGGGTCGATGTGGCGCATCACAGTTGCCGCGTGTCGGTGGACGACAATGGTCCTGGGATCCCGGAGGCAGCGCGCGAGCGGATCTTTCAGCCGTTCTTCACGACGCGCTCACAGGGCACAGGCCTCGGCCTGGCCATCGTTCAGAAGATCGTCGTCCTGCACAACGGGCGCGTCGTCGTCGCCGACGCGCGCGGCGGCGGCGCCAGCATTCAGATCTCGATTCCGACCGCCGAGAGCTGATTCCACGCCTGTTACTTCAGGTAACAAAATCGCGGTTATCAGAATTTCACCGGCGACGACTCAGGTCTTTCTCGCACGTCACAACTCTTTGTAGATCAGTGATTTAAGCCAAATTTGAGACGAGGATAGGGCGCGTGGCAAAGCCGTTGCTCAACTGGACATCGTGGCAACGCGTTCCGGCGGCGTGCGATCGGCGGCGGGCTTCAGCCTGGTGGACATGCTCTGCGTCGTCGCCGTGCTGGCGATCCTGGCCGGCGTCTCGGTGCCCGCGTTCCAGAACGTCACCGAGGGCTACAAGCACGGCCAGGCGTTGCGCGACGTCGAGCGTGAGCTGCAGACGGCCCGTCTGAAGGCGGTCACGGCGAACCGGCCGTTGCGCGTCCGCTTCAACTGTCCCGCGACCGGGGAGTATCGAATCACGGAGCTGATTGGGACGCCGTCTGTTCCCGCATCGTCCGACACTGCCGCAAACCGATGTACGGAGTCTGTGTATCCGACACCGGCCGGCGACAACAACCCCCTGACACGTCCGAACCACGATGGTCCGATGCGCCGGCTCCCCACCGGCATCACCTTCGGGACGGCAGCCACGCTGGAGTTCTGGCCGGATGGCACGGTCCACCAGCAGTCAGGGAGCACCCTACCGTGGCCCGTAGTCGGCGTGGCCGGCACCTCCATCACGCTCGTGAAGGGCAGCGTGACCAAAAGGATTGACGTCAATGGGGTTGGCAAAATCACGCTCGTCCGATAGCGCGGCCGGCTTCTCGCTGGTCGAGGTCTTGATCGCGACGATGCTGCTCGCGACGGCGCTGGTCATGCTCGCGCAGCTGTTCGTCCTCTCGACGCAGTCGAACATCGGAGCGCGCAACACCACCTTCACCGCCGTGCTCGCGCAGCAGAAGCTCGAGGAACTCCGGGCGCTGACATGGGGCTTCGACACGCAGGGCCTGCCGATCAGCGACACGAGCACGAACACCGCCGTCTCGCCGGAAACGCCGGCCGGCGGGACCGGGCTCGCACCATCGCCGGCGGGCACGCTCGGCGCGAACACCGACGGGTATGTCGACTACATCGGCCAGTTCGGCGAGAAGCTCGGCGGCGGGGCGGCTCCCCCCGCAAACACGGTGTTCGTGCGCCGCTGGTCGGTCGAACCGCTGCCGTCGAACCCGAACAACACGCTGATCCTGCAGGTGCTGGTCTTCCGCAACAAGGAGCGCGGCGCTGCGAACAACGGCGCGGGGGTGCTGCTGCCGGAAGAGGCGCGGCTGGTCACGGTGAAAACGAGGAAATCGCAATGAGATCGCGTGTGCAATCGGAAGCGGGCTTCTCCGTCGCGGAAATGCTGATTGCGTCGGCCATCATGATCACTGTCGTCGGCGCGGTGTTCTCCGTGATGAACCCGTCGCAGGGCATGTACCGGACGCAGCCCGAGGTGACCGATCTCCAGCAGCGCCTGCGCATTGCTGCCGACTCGATGTCGAAGGACCTCGTCATGGCCGGCAGCGGCGCCTACGCGGGCGGCATGACCGGCGCGCTCTCCAATTACTTTGCACCGGTGATGCCGTACCGGTTCGGCGACCCCGGCGCCGGCATCTACTTCCGGCTCGCGTCGGGCGCGACAGACGCGTCCGATTCCATCAGCCTCTTCTCGGTTCCGTCGACAGCCGCGCAGACGACCATTCGCGAGGACATGCCGCAGCCGTCGTCGGAGCTGAAGGTCGAGGCGCAGGCGAATTGCCCGCCGGCGAAGACCGCACAGCTGTGCGGCTTCGTGGAAGGCATGCGGGCAATCATCTTCGACGAATCCGGCGCCTGGGATCCGATGGTCATCACGAACGTCCAGGATGCCGCGCTGCACATGCAGCACAAGGACCCGCTGTCGAAGTCGTATAAGAAAGGCGCCGTTGTGACGATGGCGTCGCTGCACACGTACTACCTGCTGGCCGACGACGCGACGAAGACCTATCAGCTGCGCCACTCGGATGGCATATCCGACCTGCCGCTCGTGGACAACGTGGTGAAGCTCGAGATCGAGTATTACGGCGATCCGCGCGCGCCCGTCTTGCTGCCGAACAAGCCGCTCTCGGACCCGGTGGGGCCGTGGACCACCTACGGACCCAAGCCTCCGGCGCTCGGCGTGGACAACACGAACGACACGTGGGGCGCGGGCGAGAACTGCCTTTACGCCGTGGTCAGCGGCGCGCACTCGCCACGCCTGCCGAACCTTGCCGGCGGTTTCGGCCAGGTCCAGCTGACGCAGGCGATGTTGACCGACGGCCCGTGGTGTCCTGACGGCGCGAACGCGATGCGGTACGACGCCGACCTGCTTCGTCTCCGCCGGGTTCGCATCAAGGTCCGCGTCCAGGCTCCGACGGAAATGCGCGGCCCGGCAGGGACGCTGTTCCGCCGCGCGGGCACGTCCGGCGCCGGCCAGCATTTCGTGCCCGATCAGGAGATCTCGTTCGACGTCACGCCGCGCAACCTGAATCTCGGCCGATGAGAAAGACACTGCACACTCCGCTTGCCGGGTCGGCGTCGCGCGGACGCGATGCCCGGCCGAACCCGGCCCGCCCGGTGGGAGCCCGTCTCGCCGACGAGCAGGGCGTCGCCCTGGTGATCTCGCTCATGGCGATGATGCTCATGATGGCGCTCGGCACGGCGCTCATGATGACGACCATGACCGAGACGAAGATCGCCGGCAACTACCGCGGCGGCTACGAGACTCTGTACGCCGCCGACGGCGCGGTCGAACGCGTCATGCAGGACATCCTGACGGTACCGACCTGGGACGACATTCTGAGCGGAGCGGTCACGTCGGCGTTCATCGACGGTGCCCCGTCGGGCACGCGCACGCTGCCGAACGGCATGACCATCGACCTCACCCAGGCGACCAACATGGCCCGCTGCGGCAAGCTCACGTGCAGCGCTGCTGACCTGACGGAGATCACGGATGCGCGCCCGTGGGGTGCCAACAACCCCGTGTGGCAGCTCTACGCCTATGGCCCGCTCGAGGACATGATTCCGACGGGAACGATCCGCTCGCGGCAGTACGTGCTCGTCTGGATTGCCGACGACATTGCCGAAAACGACAACGACCCGCTCAAGGACGGGCAGCCTCCAGCGGGGTGTGCGAGCCCGTGTGCGACGTCGAACCTCGGCCGCGGTGTCATCGCGATGATGGCCCAGGCGTTCGGACCCGACGGCACCAGCCGGACCATCGAGGTGACGCTGGCGCGGACCGACACGACCGAGCTCGAACGCGGCTACACGGGACAGCGCGGTCAGGACGAGCAGAACCGCCGCTCGCGCAAGGCGCCGGTGCAGACGCCCGGCAAAGCTCTCACGCGCTCGACATGGGCGCTGTGATGGCAGGCACAAATCCAATGACGACCAAACAGATTCGATTCGTGATGGCGGGCGCCGTGGCCCTTGCGGCGCTGTGCGCGCCACGCGAGGCGTCGGCGCAACTCGACCCGCTGCTGTTCCTGAAGAACGCCAGGCCGAACATCATCCTGGCGATCGACACCTCCGCGAGGATGCGTCTCGACGCCGACGGGACCTACTACGACCCGGCTGAATACACGGTCACGGGCGGAGCGTGGGAGCCGGTCATTGGCGTCCCCAGCGGGGCGACGACATATCGGCGCAAGTTCGCGGGCTGGGCGAATACCACCGTGGTCCAGCCGACCCTGACGTACAACACGAGCACGATCAGCGTTGTCGCCAACACGGATTCCAAGTACGCCCACTACGCCGCGAAGACGCGCCTGGCGCTGGTGCGCGCCGCGGTCACGCAGGCGATCAAGGAGAACACCAGCGTGGCGCGGTTCGGCTTGCTGAAGACACGGCAGGCGTCTCCCGCTGTTCCGGCCGCTTCCAATGCCACCGTGACGAACCTCGACGGGACACAGGTGCCGGCCGAGAACATCCTCGGCCCGCTGTGGAACTCGCGCGTAGCCACCGTGACGACGGACAACGGCCTTCAACTCGCCCAGCTTCCCGTGGTGTACACGGACGCCGCTGGCGCGAACACCTCGATCGTGTCGATCCTTTCAAAGAGCATGACTGAGGCAGGCGCGCTGATCCCTGCGGGACACGACACGGCGACGAAAGTCGATTCGCCGATCGACCACATGCTGGTTGACGCGAAGACCGAGAGCGCCCGGCTGATTGCCGCCGACCCTGACTGTGCCAACACGATCGTCGTGCTGATCGCCGGCGGGGGCGAGGGATCGGGAACGTCCGCCAGCAGCGATCCCGCCATCACGGCGTCGCAGTTCCTGAGCGTCAGCGGCCGCCGCGTGCCGGTCTACGTCGTGGCCATCGCGCCCGCTGCGGCCGAGGTCGCGCAGTTGAAATCGATTGCCTCGAACTCCGGCGGCCAGTATTTCGAGATCACCAAGGAGATGATCGATTCCGCGTACAACTCCTGGGCCGCCGGTGTGCCGGCTGGATACCTGGCGGGGCAGCCGTCGGGCACGATCGTCGTGCCCGAGATCGTGAAGGCGCTGAACACGGCCGTTCAGCACGCGTTCCAGGAATTCGCCACGTTCAACACCGCGCCGTCGCCGTCGCTGCCAATCGGTCCGTACTCCGAGTTCCAGGTGACGAGCCCGGTTGTCGGGTCCTTCGACATCACGAACATGAAGGACATCAACGGGACGGCGCTGCCCCTCACGGTGATCACCGATGCGAATGGCACCACGCTTCCGCAGCGGTCGAATCTGATGATCACGACGGCCTTTTCGCTGCCGGGCTTTGACGCGAAGCTGCGCGCGTTCCGCGTCTACAAGCCGGTGGTCGACGCCAGCGCGTGGTCCGGCTACCGGTTCGTTGCCGACGGCACGCCGCTGTGGGTCGCCTCCGCGCCGGACGCGGCATCACGGAACCTGTACACGGTGCTGCCGGACGGAACGCCCGTCGCGTTTACGACCGCCAACGCCGGCGCCCTCGCGTCGCACATGAATCTCAGCGCGACCGACGCGGCGGCGGTGATCACGCTCGTCCGCTCGCTGCCGATTGGCGCGCCGGTCAGCTCGACGCCGGCCATCTTCAATCCGCCGTCGCTCGATCCGCCGCCGGACGCGGACTACGCGAAGTTCGTGAATGACAACAAGAACCGGCGCAGTCTCGTCTTCGTCGGGACGAACCGCGGCATCCTCGAGGCGATCGACGCGCGGCTGGGCGTCGAAGTGTGGGGCTTCATACCCTACAACCTGCTGTCGAAGCTGAAGACGCTGCGCGACGGCCAGTCCGTCGGCAGCTTCGATTACTTCGTGGACAGCTCGCCGAAGATCGCGGACGTCAAGGTCGGCGGCGACTGGAAGACGTACCTGTTCTTCGGCGAAGGACCTGGCGGAACGTTCTATCAGGCAATGGACGTGACGCTGCCGGATATCGCCAGCAGCGTCTCCTCGTCGTCCGACAGTCTCGGAGGGCTGCTGAGTTATTTCTCCGCGCCCAACCGCATCGTGTTGAAGTGGTCGTTCCCGTCGTACGGAAGCTTCGATCCGGCGATCAGCACGACGCTCATGCCCTACGGTGACCTGAAATCGACGGCGTCGGCGGTTGAACTGAGCGTTGGCCAGACCTGGTCGGATCCGGCCATCGGCCAGGTGGTGGGCTCCGTGAGTCCGTATGTCGCGCTCGTCGGTTCGGGCTTCCTCCCGGCTTCGGTGCAGAACCAGGCCAACCGCGGCGGCAAGGCCGCCGGGACGACGTTCTACATGATCAACGTGAACGACGGCTCGGTGCTCGGCTCGAAGGACGTCGGCAACGACAGCAAGAACGAGAACGTGGACAACTGCGCGGCTGCCGGCGACTGCTCGAAAATCAAGAACGCGCTGCAGTCGGACCCCCTTGCCGCCGGTCCGCAGGGTTCGCGGTTCATCAGCGACGCATACATCGGCGACCTCGACGGCCGCATCTGGCGATTCGACCTCGTGCTCGCGACGGGCGACGTCCCCGCGTTCAGCGGCGGCCCGGTCAAGTTGTACGACGATGCCCTGTCGCAGCCGATTTTCAACTCGATGGCGGAAATCGACGTCGGCACGACGCTGCGTTATCTCTTTGTCGGCACAGGCAGCGACCTGCTGTCGTCCGCCGGCGTGTCCCAGCAGTACAAGCTGCTCGGCCTGCTGGATCAGGGCGGTTCCGGCTCGGTGACGTTCACGAGGCTGCTGACCATGGTCGACGGCATTGGCGACGATGAGAAGGTCACGGCGTTTCCCGCGGTCGCGGGCGACGTGGTGTTCTTCACGACGACGACGTTCAGGCCGGCGGCGCTCTGCAGCCTGCCGGACGCAAACCTCTACGCGCTGACGTTCATCGGCGGCGCCGCCTACGACAGCACGGGCGACGACAAAGTCACCAGCTCCGACAGTCCGAAGGTCACCACCATCACCGGGGTGCGCGCGACGGCGCCGTTTGTCGTCGACCAGCACCTCGTCTTCGGCACGGGCAAGAGTCTGCAGATGTTCGGCGATACGAACGACTTCAACAACGGCGTTGGTCAGGCCGGCGTGCGAATCCTCTCCTGGCGCGAGGTGAGGTAGCGAGGTGGTTGCAGCAATCAAATGCGCGGCGTGCGGGACCAAGACCTACGCACGCCGGACGCACTGCCCGCGCTGCCGTGCGCCGCTGACGGCCGCGGCACCGGCCGCGCAGCCAGCGCCGCAGGGTCAGGCGCGGCGCCGCACGGCCATCCCGATTGCCATTGTCTGCGTTGTCGCGCTGGTCCTGACCGCGGGCGTGGCGGTACAGCTCGGAACGTCGAGCGCGTCGGCGACGCCATCCACGGAATCGCCGGCGGCAGCGGTGCGGGGCCAGTCGGGTCCGACCCCGCAGTTCGAAGGCACGTCCACGGGCGCGAATTCGATGGACCTGGCGCGCGGCGGTGTCGCCGCATACGCGAAAGGCGACGTCGCCGGATCGATCGAACAGTTCATGGCTGCCGTCGAGGCCGATCCGAAGAATGCCCAGGCGCTGAACAACCTCGGGCAGACGCTCGTTCGCGCCGGACGCGCTCGCGAGGCGATTCCGTACTTCGATCAGGCAATTGCCGTGACCGGCAGTGTCTGGACCTATCACTTCAATCGCGCCAAGGCGTACGGCGAGCTGCAGGACTGGTCTCGAGCCGTGGCGGGCTACCGTCAGGCGGCGAGCCTGTTTCCGCAGGACTACGCGACCGCGTTCAACCTCGCCCGCGCGCTGCAGGCGAGCGGCGATCTGAACGGCGCCATCGACGAATTCCAGCGTGCGATCAATCTCGCCCCGGGAGAGGCTGATTTCCCGCTGGCTCTGGCGTACGCCCTCGAATCCGCCCGGCGGCCGGGTGACGCCGTCAGCGCCTACCGGCGGTATCTCGAACTGCAGGACTCCGGCGCGACGGCCGAAAAGGTGAGACAGCGGATCGAAGAGCTAGAATCAAATCGATGAGAAGCGACACCGCCAAATCCTCCGTGCGGATGCTTTTCGGCGCCGCGCTGGCGTTGGCACTGACCGCAACGGCGTCGGCGCAGTCTCTCGGCGACATGGCGAAAAAGGAAGCCGAACGCCGAAAGGCCATCAAATCGCCCGGCAAAGTGCTGACCGGCGACTCCATCCGTTCGGTTCCTGCGCCATCGCCCGCGAGTGTTCCATCGCCGGCGCCAGCAGCGGGTGGAGCGGCGACTGGATCCGCCGCCACCGAGAAGCCCAAGCCCGAGGTGGACCGGAAAGCGCAGGAGCTCGCCTGGCGGCAGAGGATTCAGGCGGCGCGCGATTCGCTTCAGCGGTCGCAGACGTTCGCCGAGGCGCTGCAGAGCCGCATCAACGGGCTGACCACCGACTTCACTGCTCGTGACGATCCGGCACAGCGTGCTGTGGTCGCCAACGATCGCCAGAAGGCGCTTGCCGAGCTCGATCGCGTGAAGAACGACATCGTGCAGCAGACCAAGGCGATCGCCGACATCCAGGAGGAAGCGCGCCGCGCCGGCGTGCCACCCGGCTGGTTGCGCTAGCTAGCGCGGACCCCTGGACGTGGCGCGAACCCGTCGGGTTCGCCCCGCGCGTCGGCGGTTCTCACGTACGCACTTTCTGCGACGACTGACCGCGGCCTTCATCGCCGTTTCTGCCACATCGTCTCGATTGCGAGAACACGTCCGCTGATTTTCCGCGATATTTCGCATCGCTCGCACAGGGCAGTCCGTTTGCTCTGTCCTGTGCGTGCGAGACCTCACAGCGGATAGCGGATTCTCACTCCTTGAAAGCCTGTTCGCCTGCGCGCTGCTCGGCACGGCGCTGCTGTCGATCGGCCACGTGTCGAGCGGCGCCATCGTGCTGATGGCCGACGCCCGCAACCGGACGTTGGCCACGACGCTCGCCGTCGCCAAGCTGGAGGAGCTGCGATCGTCGATCGCTCCGGTGGATGGAGCGGATACGGTGGACGGCCGTGGCGAACCGGCCGTGGACGGAACGTCGCGGCGGTTTGAGCGGCGTTGGTCGGTTGCCGCTGCCACGTCGAGTGCGGCAATTCTGACGGTTCGGGTGACGCCGTTCCCGAAGGGGGTCGCCAGCCGCGAGGTCCGGCTGATCGGCGGATGGATGCCGGTGCGGCGATGACGCTGCCGGAACTGATGGTGGCCGCCTGCGTGACGACGCTCGTGGCAGGAGCGGCCCTCACCGCCGTCACGCCGCTCCAGCAGGGATTCGCCAGGCAGCCCGAGGCTGCAAGCCTCGCGCAGCGAACGCGGGTCGTCGCCGAGTTCCTGTCCTCCGACCTGCGCCGCGCGGCACTCGTGCTTCCCATCCGCGTTGGCGACGTCGGCAACGACATCGCGCGCGGCGTCTTTTACCGAAGCGATGTGTTGTCGGCGGTCGCCGACCCGGTCGAGGCGCTGGCCCGCGGCCTCATCACACCGTCCAACATCCGCACGTATCACCTGAAGCAGGACTCGGAAGGTGTGTGGCAACTGATGCAGTACGACGGGCATGCCTCGGACCAGCCAGCCGTTGAAGACGTCGTCTCGCTTCGAGTCGAGTACTTCGGCGATGCCGAGCCGCCCGCTGCAACCGTGTCGGAGCGCGGCGATGTACGCGTCACATACGGGGCCGTGCCTCCGCCCCTCGACGTGGATGATCCAGCCGATTCGTGGGGAGCAGGGGAGAACTGCACGATCGCCAACGCCGGCGGCCAGTACGCGCCGCGGCTCGCGGCAATCGGTCCGCCGGGTATCAGCCCGCTCAGTCAGGCCGTGCTGGCTGACGGTCCCTGGTGTCCTGACGCGTTTCATGCCTTCAGGTTCGACGCGGACCTGCTGCGCGTCCGGCGTGTGCGCGTGCAGATCCGGCTGCAGGCGTCGCAGCCGTTCCGCGGACTGGCTGGTCCGTTGTTCACCAATAGCGGGTCAGCCGGCGGTCCATCGCGCTACGTTCCGGACGAAACCATCACGCTCGACATCGCGCCGAGGAACATCAATGTGGCGCGCTGAGCGCGGGTCGGCGCTGGTGATGGTCCTCCTCTGCGCCACGCTCTTCTTAATCCTCGGCGGCGCACTCGTCACGGTCGGGAGCACCGAGAGTGTCATCTCCGCAACATTCCGCGAGGGTGCCGTGTCGCTCGCCGCGGCCGATGCGGCGGTGGCCCGTGTGACGTCAGATCTGGCGTCGGCGCTCGATCTGAATGCGCTCCTCGCCGGGTCCGTCTCCTCGACGTTCACAGATGGGTCCGCGGTCTCGCCGCGCAGGCTGCCCGACGGCACGCTGCTGGACCTCACCGCGGCGACGAACATCCAGCGCTGCGGTGGAGTCGCATGTACTGATGCGCAGATGGACGCGATCACTGCCGAGCGGCCCTGGGGCGCCAACAACGCCCGGTGGCAACTCTACGGCTCGGGCTGGCTGCGCGACCTCGCGCCGGGCATCGATGCTCCTCACGTCTACATCGTCGTCTGGATCGGCGACGACCCGCTCGAAACCGACGGCGACCCGCTGGCGGACGATGGAAGCCCCGCTGCGCCCGGCCATCAGACGGTGCTTCTCAGGGCGGCGGCATACGCAGGCTATTCCGTGCGCCGCCAGATCGAGGTCGCTGCGAGGCGAGAGAATGGGGTCGTGCGTCTCATTTCATGGAGGGAGATTCGGTAGGAGGTAGGAGATAGGGGATGAGGAATCCCGCTCGAACGTTCGAAGACCTGGTCGTCTGGCAGAAGGCGCACGCGCTCACGCTCGGCCGTGTCAGTGCCCGGGAACATCGCCGAAGGGTTCAAGAGGCGCGGCCGGACGGACAAAGCCCGACTCATGAATGTCGCTGAGGGCTCGCTTGAGGAGGCCCGCTACTACCTGAAGCTCGCAGCCGATCTGGGATACGTATCAGGCGATTCACTCGGCCACGACGTTGCGGAGGTCGGCCGACTTCTGGGCGCGTACGTGAGAAGTCTGCGTCGTCCTCCTTCCTCCTAACTCCTTCCTCCTGACTCCTAGTATTCTGATCTCCTTGCCCTCCACAACCTCATTTCCCGTCCTCCTTGTCGAAGACAAGGATTCACTCCGTGCCATGCTTCGCCACGCGCTCGAGGCGCAGGGGCACGTCGTCCTTGAGGCCCGGGACGAAACGGAGGCGGTTCATCAGCTCCGCCAGTCGCGCCCGGCGGTCGTTCTCACCGACCTGAAGCTGCCAGCCGGCGATGGATTTGGCGTCCTGCGCGCCGCGAAGGAGCTCGATCCGGAGCTGCCGGTGGTGGTGATGACCGCCTACGGAAGCATTCAGGACGCGGTGACGGCGATGCGCGAGGGGGCGACCGACTTCCTGGCCAAGCCGGTCGATCCCGATCACCTGCTGCTGATGGTCGAGCGCGCGATTGCCCAGCGGCGAATGATGGCGGATTACATCCTCCTGAAGGAGGAGATGGCCGAGCGCCGCGGCGCGCCGCGGATCATCGGCGAAGACGCGAAGCTCCGTCACGTTCTCCAGCAGCTTCACCGTGCCGCGGCAACCGACGCCACCGTCCTGCTCGAGGGCGAGAGCGGGACCGGCAAGGAGCTGTTCGCCCGCGGCCTCCATGCGCTCAGCCCGCGCGCCGACGCGCCCTTTGTGGCCATCAACTGCGCGGCGATTCCCGATACCCTGCTCGAGACCGAGCTCTTCGGCCACGAGAAGGGTGCGTTCACCGGCGCCGTGGCGCGAAAGGCCGGCCGTTTCGAGCTGGCGCACCGCGGGACGCTGTTTCTCGACGAAATCGGCGATCTGCCGCTGGCGCTGCAGGCCAAGATCCTCCGCGCACTCGAAGAGAAGCGCTTCGAACGGGTCGGCGGGACCCAGTCGCTGCACGTGGACGTGCGCGTCGTCGCGGCAACCAACAGGAACCTGAAGCAGCGCGTCGCCGAGAGGCAATTCCGCGAGGACCTGTTCTTTCGGCTTTCGGTCTTTCCGATCCAGATTCCGCCTCTTCGCGAGCGCTCGCAGGACGTCGTCATCCTGGCACGCCACTTCGTCGATCGGTTCTGCCGCGACCTGAACAAACGGCCGCTCACGCTGTCCACGGCGGCGCTCGACGAGCTGAACACCTATTCATGGCCGGGAAACGTGCGCGAGCTTCAGAACTGCATCGAGCGGGCGGTGATCCTGTGTGACGGGGACACGATTCAGCCGCGCCACCTGAACCTTTCGTTCCGACAGCCGGTGACAGTCTCACCGGTCTCATCGCCCTGGGAGGAAATCGATCTGTCGGGAACGATGACCGACGCGCTGCGCCGGGTGACGGCGGAGGTCGAGCGGCGCAAGCTCGAACGGGCGCTCAGCGAAGCCGCCGGCAACAAACAGCGGGCGGCCGAAGCACTGCAGATCAGTTACAAGACGATGCTCCAGAAACTGAAGGAGTACGGGATCGCGGACGACTAGTTCTTCAATCCCAACCGCCCCAGCACGGCCCGCAATTCTTCCTCGGTCACATCATCGACCGTCATCGTCGCGCCTATCGCGATCGCGATCACGAAGTGCAGCTTGCCGTGCACGACTTTCTTGTCCCGCCGGACCGCTTCCAGTAATTCGGCGATGGAGAGATCGCTGATCGGCGGCAGCGGACCGAGGAGGGTGATCAGCTGTGCCAGCGCCTCGTGTTCGGGCGCGGCCAATGCTCCACGCGCGGCGGCGAGCTCCGCGGCGGCGAGCATGCCGTAGGCGATCGCTTCACCGTGCCTGAACCGCCGGTACCTGGTCACCGCCTCCAGGGCATGGCCGACGGTGTGTCCGTAGTTGAGAATCCGCCGCAGTCCGCTTTCGCGCTCATCCTTCGAGACGACGTCGGCCTTGATGCGCACCGATTCGATGATGGCCGGTCCGAGGACCGCCGGGTCGCGGTCGAAGACGGCCTTCGTTCCCCCCGCCACCCGATCGAACAGGGATCGGTTCGCGATCATTCCGTACTTGACCACTTCGTACAGGCCCGACCGGAACTCGCGGCGGGGCAGCGTGCGGAGGAGCAGCGGATCGATCGCCACGAGCGCCGGCTGATGAAACGCGCCGATCAGGTTCTTGCCGAGCGTGTGGTTGACGCCGACCTTTCCGCCGATGGAGCTGTCCACCTGCGCCAGCAGCGTGGTTGGCACATGAATCAGCGTGATTCCACGCAGATAGGTCGCCGCGGCGAATCCAGCCGTATCTCCGATGACGCCTCCGCCGATGGCGATGAGGACGCTGCCGCGGTCCGCGTTGGCGCGGATGAGGGCCTCGTAGATCCGCGACACGGACTGCAGGTTCTTGAAGCGCTCGCCGTCGGGGATGAGGATCGGCTCCGCGTCGCCGACGGCCCGCTGAATCTGCGGTCCGTGGAGCCGCCAGACAACCGGATTCGAGACGATGAACCGCCGCGGGCCGATACGCTGCGCATCGAGTACGGGCGACAGCCGATCGGTGAGGCCTTCGCCAATCAGGATCGTGGACGTTCGATCTCCGGTGTGGACGTCGATGCGAACGGGATGATCTGGAGTTGTCACGGGAGAGCGTTGTCAACGAGGGCGGGCAGGTCGCTCCGATCCCTCAGCGCGGCATTGATAGGATAGCACCGTGCCCATCGGCGGGGATTTTCTGGTGATCGGCAGCGGCATCGCCGGCCTGCGCGCGGCGATCTCGCTGGCCGATGTCGGCCGTGTCGTCATTCTCACCAAGGCCGATCCGCGAGAAAGCAACACCGGATACGCCCAGGGGGGCATCGCCGCCGCCGTTGGCCCGGACGACTCGCCGCAGTTGCACGCCAGCGACACGATCGCTGCCGGCGACGGGCTGTGTGTGCCGGAAGCCGTGCGGGCGCTGACGGAAGAGGGTCCGCGCTACGTGCGCGAATTGATCGAGTGGGGAGCCGCCTTCGATCGGGCGCCGGACGGCGCGCCGGCGCTTGGGCGCGAAGCGGCCCACTCGGTGCGGCGGGTGCTGCACGCGCGCGACGCGACCGGCCGCGAGATCGGCCGCGTGTTGTGGCAGAAGGTTGCGGCCCACTCCCGGGTGACCGTTTACGACGACGCGCTGGCGATGTCGTTGCTCACACAGCGCGGGGAATGCGTTGGCGCAAGGTTTGTCGGCCGCGCTGGAACGCTCGAGCAGATCGAAGCGGAGCGCACGCTCATCGCGACCGGCGGCGCGGGACAGGTGTTCCGGGAGACGACGAATCCGGCGATTGCCACCGGCGACGGGATCGCGATGGCCTTCGATGCCGGCGCGCGCGTCGCGGATCTGGAGTTCGTCCAGTTCCATCCGACCGTGCTGAGCGCCGAAGGCGCACCACGGTTTTTGCTGTCGGAGGCATTGCGCGGCGAAGGTGCCCGCCTCATCAACGACGCCGGCGACCCGTTCATGACGCGCTACGAGGCGGCGGGCGACCTGGCGTCCCGCGATCTCGTGGCCCGCGCCATCGTCAAGGAAGTGGCCCGCACCGGTGCGCCCGTGTACCTGACGATGACGCATCTCGATCCGGAGTTCGTCCATCGCCGCTTTCCGACGATCGCGCACGCATGCCGCGAGGCGGGATTCGATCTGGCAACCGATCGCGTGCCGGTGAGTCCGGCCGCTCACTACGTGATGGGCGGCGTGGAGACGGACCTGCACGGGCGGACGTCGGTGGCCGGCCTGTTTGCCGCCGGGGAGGCCGCGTGCACCGGCCTTCACGGTGCGAACCGCCTGGCGAGCAACTCCCTGCTTGAAGGCCTGGTGTTCGGCGCGCGCGCGGCTGAGGCCATGCGGGCGTCAAACGTGGTGCCCTCGCTTCCGGCGACGGCGGACGAGCCGGTCGATGAGCGGCCCGCGAGCGTCGCGCTGCCGGACTCGTTTGCCATGCGCGATCTGATGTGGCGGCACGCCGGTCTGGTCAGGACCGCCGACGGCCTGCGGACGGCTCTGCCGCAGCTGGCGGCGTGGCGCGCAGCGGCCGCGGCGCGAGTCGCCGCGGCGCCGGCCGATCGCGAGTGCCGGCGCGTCGCCAGCCTGGCAACCGTCGGGCTCCTGATCGCGCGCGCGGCCCTGCGGCGCGAGGAGACGCGCGGCGGCCACTTCCGCGCCGATTTCCCCGATCGCGACGATATACACTTTCAGAGGCACTTCGCGGACGCGCTCCGTGCCTGAACACTCCCAATCTCCAACTCCCAACTCCCAAAAATCCGCGGCTGTTGGAAGTTGGGAATTGGGCGTTGGGAGTTGACCACAAGCCACATGTCGAACGAACAGAACTTTCCGGACTATCCGGAGTCCATCACCCCGCAGTCCGAGGATTTCGGCCGTTGGTACATCGACGTCGTCCGCCGCGCGGAGCTTGCCGACTACTCGCCGGTCAAGGGGTGCATGGTCATCCGCCCCTACGGCTACGCCATCTGGGAGCTCCTGCAGCAGGGGCTCGATCGGCGCTTCAAGGCGACCGGGCACGTGAACGCGTACTTCCCGCTGTTCATTCCGGAAAGCCTGCTGATGAAGGAGGTCGAACACGTCGAAGGTTTCGCGCCGCAGGTCGCGTGGGTGACGCAGGGCGGGACCGAGCCGCTGGAAGAGCGCCTGGTCGTCAGGCCGACCTCCGAGACCATCATCGGCACGATGTACGCGAAATGGATCCAGTCTTGGCGCGACCTGCCGATCCTCATCAACCAATGGGCGAACGTCGTCCGGTGGGAGAAGGTCACGCGGCTGTTCCTGCGCACAACGGAGTTTCTCTGGCAGGAAGGGCACACGGCGCACGAAACCGCCGAGGAGGCCGAGCAGGAAACGCTGAAGATGCTCGGGGTCTACAAGGAGTTCGCCGAAACCGAGCTGGCGATGCCCGTGCTCGACGGACGGAAAACGGACAGCGAGAAGTTCGCCGGTGCGGTTCGCACGTATTCGATCGAGGCGCTGATGGGCGACGGTCGCGCCTTGCAGGCCGCAACGTCGCACAACCTCGGCCAGAACTTTGCCAAGGTGTATGACATCAAGTTCCAGGGACGGGACAAGTCGCTCCAGTACGTGTGGGGCACATCATGGGGCTCGACAACTCGTCTGATCGGTGCTGTTGTCATGGTGCATGGCGACGAAGGTGGCCTGATTCTGCCGCCGAGAATCGCGCCGTATCAGGTGGTGATCGTGCCGATTCCCCGGGGTAACTGGCGCGAGACGGTGCTGCCGAAGGCGCAGGCCATCCGCGACGAGCTTGTCGCCCGTGGCGTCCGGGTGATGCTGGACGACCGCGATTCGCAGACGCCCGGCTGGAAGTTCAACGAGTGGGAGATGCGCGGCGTGCCGCTGCGTCTCGAGATCGGACCGAAGGACATCGAGAAGTCGCAGGTCGTGCTGGCGCGCCGCGATACGCGCCAGAAGTCATTTACGCCGATGGAGGGCCTGGCCCCGCATATCGAGCAGCTGTTGGCCGAGATTCAGCAGGCGCTGTTCGACCGTGCCCTCAAGTTCCGGACGGACCACACGAGCGAGACCAGCTCGTACGACGAGTTCAAGCAGATCATGGACGGCCGTCCCGGCTTCGTCATCTCGCCGTGGTGCGGGTCTGCCGAGTGTGAGGCGGCGATCAAGGCCGAGACGCAGGCGACGATTCGCAACATTCCGTTCACGCCCGGTGGCGCGGACGGAAAACCGTGCCTCAAGTGTGGGAAAGCATCGACGGCGAACGCGTGGTTCGCGAAGGCGTATTGATGGTTGTGATGAGAGTTGCCTGCCTGCTCCTGGCGCTCGCCGCCGCTGCGTGCCGCCCGTCCGAGCCGCTGAACGTCGTCGCGATCCAGACCGGAAAGTCTCTGAACACCGATCACAGCGTGGGCACGCACGCGACGTCATTCCGCCCGAAAGACACGATGTATGTCTCCGTCCTGAGTAACGGGCGCGGCGCGGGAACCATCACGGTGAAGTGGAGCTTTGCCGGCCGCGTGGTGCACGAGGCGACGAAGAAGGTCTCGTACAACGACCAGGCGGCGACGGACTTCCGCTTTCAGGCGGCAGACGATTTTCCCATCGGCGATTACGCCATCGAAGTGATCCTGGACGGAAAGTCGCTTGAAACACGGCGAGTCAAGGTGGAATGACGAAGGCTGACGATGAATTCGCGGTTCAATGCCCGTACTGTGGCGAGCACGCGAACATCTACGTCGAACCCGACGTGCAGGGGACGCTCGTTCAGGATTGTGAAGTGTGCTGCAACCCGTGGCGCGTGGAGGTCTGGTGGGAGGATGGGGAACGCTACGTTGACGTCACACGCGGCGACGGTTCCGAATAAATAGCGACCGCGTCAGTCCGTTTGCACCGACCAGCGAAGCAACCTCGCACCGACCGCAGGCGGGCCTTACAAGGCCCGCCCCACGATCGCACCCGCTCGCACCGCCCCGGCGCAGCAACCTACGCCGTCTCCTCGTCGAGCTTCTTCCGCTTCTTTCCGAACATCCACGCCAGGCCGATGCTGAAGATGTAAAGCCCAACGACTGGCGCTCCCATCGCGAGCATTCCAACACCGCCCCCATCTGGCGACAGCACGGCAGCGGCCACCATTATGATCATTACCGCGTACTTGATGTTCCGGATCAGGAATCGCGGCGTGACGAGTCCCATCTTGGCGAGGAACAACACGACAGTCGGCAATTCAAAGGTGATCCCAAGTGCCAGAACGAGTCGTAGGTAAAGCGAGAAGGCCGGCTCCACGCGCGGTTCGAATGTCAGCACCTGCCTCGACACCTTGGTCACTGGATCCACCAGCGTGAGGCCCTGCTCCGCGAGGAACTTCCAAACGATCGGGAAGACGACGTAGTGGGAAAACACCGCACCGCCGACGAAGAAGAACGTGGACATCAAGACGAAGGGGATCGCAAGCTTCTTCTCGTGTGCATAAAGGCCAGGCGCGATGAACAGCCAGACCTGCGTAAAGACAATCGGAGCCGCCACGATGAGTCCGGCCATCAGCGCGATCTTGATCTTCAGAAAGAAGCCTTCCGTCGGATCGATGTAGCTGAGCGTCTGACCCGCTATCGCCTCCATCGGGAGCAGGATGAAAAGCAGGATCTCGTTCACATAGACGAACGTGAAGATGAACGCGACGCCGACGGCAATGACGGAGATGATGATGCGGCGGCGCAGCTCGTCAAGATGGTCCAGGAAGGACATCTTGCCGGCGCTGTCTTCTTCGGGTTCGTGATCGTCCCAGTCGGGTTCGTCGTCGTTGGCGGCCGGCTTTGCCGCCTTGTTCGGGAACGGCACCAACGCCATAGAAACGCTTAGGCCGTGGTGCCCGTGTTGGTGCCGCGGCTGACCGTCGGTTCGTCGGGGGAGACGTCCGCGGGCGGGTGGCTCTCCTGGTCGGCGGCGGCTGGATTACCTGCCTCCACGGCGGAGGCCTGTTCCGCTTCCATCTTGGCGCGCTGTTCCTTGACCTCTTCGAGGCGGATTTCCTCCTCGAGCGTCGTTTTCAGCTCGTTGGAGGCACGCCGGAACTCGCCGATGCTCTTGCCGAGCGAACGGCCGAGGTCGGGCAGCTTCCGCGGTCCGAAGATGATCAGCGCGAGCACCAGGATGATCAGGAGCTCGGGCATGCCGAGGGAAGGGAATCCCATAGTTACTCCAGGAAAATTTCCCGCAAGTGATTCATCCGATTATAGAACGGTCTGGACGGGGTCGTGGCAAGGGTGTACATTTTTAAGGTATATGCGCAAGTACCGGTCTCTCTCCGCAGCCGTCTTCGTGGTGGTCCTTTGTGCGCTCGCCGGCGGCTTCTCCGGCCGCAGGGCCCTTGCCCAGGATCAGCTGGATCAGCAGTACCGCGTCCTCGCTGACGCACTGCAGGCTATTGAAGACAACTATGTCGGCGAGACGGAGTCGGATCGCCTGGTGTACAGCGCCATCAGCGGCATGCTCCAGACGCTGGACCCGCACTCCAGCTTCATGAGCCCCAACGACTACCGGCAGATGCGCGAGCGCCAGGAGGGACGTTACTTCGGCCTCGGCATTCAGATCGGCGCGATCGACGGCGATTTGACGATCAGCCAGGTCTTCGAAGGGTCACCGGCATACGAGAAGGGCCTTCGCCGCGGCGATGTCATCGCCCGGATCGAGAAAGACAACACGAAGGGCTGGACGACGAATAACGCGGTGGAGAAGCTGCGCGGCCCTAGGGGCACCTCGGTCAATATCGGCATTCGGCGCGTCGGCTACGACAAGCTGATCGATCTGCAGGTCCCTCGCGATGCCGTGCTGATGGCGACGGTGCCGGTGTCGGTGATGCTGGATGCGAGCACGGGCTATATCCGCGTGAGCGATTTCGGCGAGAACACGGACCGTGAGCTGGGTGACGCGCTACGCGATCTCACCAGGAAGGGGATGACGCGTCTCGTGTTCGACCTGCGCGAGAATCCGGGCGGCGCGCTCGATCAGGCGATCAAGGTCACGAACCGCTTCATCGCCAAGGGCAAACTCGTCGTATCCACTCGCGGGCGCGTTCAGAATTCGGATCAGGATTACCACGCGACCGAATCGTCGGAGTATTTGAACCTGCCGATGCTCACGCTCGTGAACCGCAACAGCGCCAGCGCATCGGAAATCGTGTCGGGTGCCCTTCAGGACTACGACCGCTCGCTCATCGTCGGCGAGACGACGTTTGGCAAGGCTCTCGTCCAATCCGTCTACAAGGTCAGCCAGAATGCGGGCGCAGCCATTACGACGGCGCGATACATCACGCCCAGCGGCCGGATGATTCAGCGTCCGTGGGATGGGACCTTCGACGACTATCTTGCGTACCGCTACCGCGAGCAGGACGCGGCCAAGGCGCATAGCGAGAAGGATCTGAAGTACACGGTTGTGCTCGGGCGAAAGGTCTACAGCGGCGGCGGCGTCGAGCCTGACGAACGCTTCGATGGCCCCGTCGAGGGGTTCAATCCCTCGCGATTCGGTCGCACGCTCTACGCGCGCAACTATCCGCACAATGTCTTCGGCCGCTACGCGCAGCAGTTTGCCCGGCGCGGCGACACGCGGATCCCGCCAAGTCCGACGACGAAAGTCGTGGGCCCTGACTTCGAGGTGACCGCGGAAATGGTCGCCGAGTTCAAGGAGCTGGCGAAGAAGGAGCCGATCAAGTGGGACGAGGCGGCGTGGGAGAAGGATCAGGACTTCATCAAGGCCATGATCCACAACGACATCGACGTCGATCTGTTTGGCCTCTCCAGGGCGTATCTGAACCTCGCAAAGCGTGATCCGCAGCTGCAGTTCGCGCTCTCGAAGTTCAGCGAGGCGCAGCAGCTGCTGGAACAGAGCCGTCAGTCGACGACGGCACGAAGAGCGTCGCGGTAACCCGGGTGGGAGTAACACCACCCCTCCTTTTGGGTCCCCAGCCCAAAATATTGTGGTGTTACTTTGGCCTTGCCACTATGGCTTGGCCTTGTTAGACTGACCGCCGTTTGATCGGGTCGATGCGCAAACTGCTCTCCCAGCGCAGTGCGTCGGCCCCCGGCAAGGTCAGTACGGTAATCGACACAGCGGAATCCGGTTGGTCCGAACTGGCGTGTGTTCAGCGCCGGTCCGTGTGTGCCGTGGTCTATCTCCTCGTAAGGACAGGGGACGAGTAATGCGCCTCGAACGTCTCGAGATTTCCGGCTTCAAGTCGTTCTCCGATCGATCCGAACTGGCCTTCGACGAAGGCGTCACCGCCATCGTCGGCCCCAATGGCTGTGGCAAGAGCAACGTCGCCGACGCCAACACGTGGGTGCTCGGGGAGCAGAGCGCGAAGAGCCTGCGCGGCGAGAAGATGGAGGACGTCATCTTCAGCGGCAGCGATGCGCGCAAGCCGGGTGCGACGGCGGAAGTCCGGCTTCGTCTCTCGGGGTTGCCGGCCAGGTCGCCCGGCGCGGAGACACCCGCGGCGGACATCCCGTCGCTGACGGAGTTCCACGCGACCGATCCGGCCGGGAACGGAAACGGGCACTCGAACGGGAACGGTAATGGCCATGGGAACGGCCACGAGGGTCACGCGTCGTTCGAGGAGGTCGTCAGCGCGTTTACGCGCGACGTCGAGGTCACACGCCGCCTGTACCGGTCCGGCGAGAGCGAATACCTGATCGACGGCGAGGTGTGCCGCCTGCGCGATGTCCACGAGCTGATGATGGACACGGGCCTTGGCGCGAAGGCGTACGCGATTATCGAGCAGGGGAAGATCGGCATGATCCTCAGCTCGCGGCCGGCTGACCGCCGTCAGCTGATCGAAGAAGCCGCGGGCATCACCAAATACAAGTCCCGCCGCCGTGCCGCGGAGCTGAAGCTCGAGGCCGCGCAGCAGAACCTGACCCGCATCGACGACATTGTCTTCGAGGTCGAAAAACAGCGGGGTGCACTCAAGCGGCAGGCGGCGAAGGCGCGCCGCTACAAGCGGCTGCGCGAGGAGCTGCGGCGCTGGGAAAAGGTGCTGTTCGCCCGGCGATACCGCGAGCTTGCACAGACGATCGAGACGGCGCGGGCGCGCCTTGCCGAGGCGCGTGAGCGCGAAGGCGCGGCCGCGGCACGGCTGAGCGAGGTCGAGGCGGACCTGTCGCGGCTGCGGATCGAGCAGGCCGAAGCCGATGGCCGCGCGGCCAAAATCCGCGAAGACGCTCACAGCCGCGAACTGGAGATCAACCGGCGGCAGCAGCAGCAGGAATTCGACCGGCATCAGGCCGAGTCGCTGGCCGCCCGCGCGGCCGAAATCTCCGACGAGCTCGGCGAGCTGGAAACGCGGCGCGAGCCGGCCCGCGTGGCGCTCGAATCGCGCCGGCAGGCGGTCGTCGAGGCGGAACGGGCGCGCGACGATGCGCAGGCGGTCGCGGCGGCGGCGCAGGAAGACCTCGCCCGCGCCCAGCGGCAGATCGAGGGCCTGGAGGGAGACGTCGAGGCGGCGCGGTCCGAGGTGTTCTCCGCGCTGAATACCGTGACGGCGTTGCAACATGCCGTGCAGCACGCCAGCCAGCAGCACGAACGCGTTGGCGAGACGCTGGCGAAGCTGGACGTCGAGCACGAGGATCTCCGCCGCGAGACCGAGAAAGTCGAGAGCGACCGCGCTGCGGCGGCGGACCTCCTCGCCCGCACCAACGCGCTGCTCGAGACGGTGACGCTCGATCGGGCGGCGCGCGAATCGGAGCTGGCGACGGCGCGCTCCGAACATGAGGCGCGTACGCGTGAGGTTCGGGCGCGGGAGCAGGAGCTCGCGGCGTCGGACGCGCGGCTTGCCTCGCTCGAGGAACTGGCGTCCACGCGCGGCGACTTCGGTGACGCGGCGCGGATGGTGCTGGTCCAGGCGAACGGGCACGTTGGGCAGCAGGGGGCCGTGGCGGACTATCTCGAGGTCGATCGCCGCTATGAGCGCGCGGTCGAGGCGTGCCTGGGCGAGCTGCTGCAGCACGTGATCGTCGAGCGGCACGACCAGGCGGCCGCCGGCCTGTCGCTGGTGCGCGAGCACGATGCCGGACGCTGCGGGTTCGTCGTCATCGATCCCGGCTCCAACGGCTATCACCCGCGCGAGGCACTGCGCGTGCCCGGGATCGTTCCGGTGACCGACGTCGTGCGGCTGCAGGGTCCGCACGTCGTGACGATCAACAAGGTGATGCCTGAAGCGTACGTGGCGGAAACGTTCGAGCAGGCCGTGGCCTTTTCGCGGCAGACGTCGGCGCCGGTCGCCACGCTCGACGGCGACGTCCTCCGTGGTCCGCACCTGGTCTCCGGCGGCGCAAAGGTGGAGTCGCGCGGCATCCTGGCGACGCGCCGCGAAATCAAGGAGCTGCGCGAGCGTGTCGCGTCCGACCGGCAGGCGCTGGCGCGCCTCGGCAACGAGGCGGGGCAGCTCGAGATCACAATCGCTCAGGCGACATCGGCGATTGCCGCGCTCGTCGCCGAACAGCATCGCCAGGAGAAAGACGTCGTCGCCTATGCCGCGCAGCTGTCGCGCGGTGAGGAGGAGGCGGCGCGCATCGCCCGGAAAGCGGAAGTGATTGCGCTCGAGCGCAGCCGGGCCGAAGAGGAGCGGCGGACGCTCGAAGGCCGCCGCACGGAGGCCGAATCGTCGATCAGCCGCATCGGCGAAGAGCAGCGCCAGGCGGATGAGAGATTGACCGGCGCGCAGCGCCAGCTGGCGGACGCGCGCGATTCCGTCGCACAACTGGGGGCGCGAGCCGCCGAGGTGCGCGCCTCGCATGCCGCGCTCGTCGAACGTGCATCAGCCGTTGCCTCCGAAGTCGAACGGCTCGAGGAGAGCGCGCGTGAGCTCGAGCAGCGGATTGCGCTCCGGGCCGCCGAGCTCGACCAGGCGCGCAGCCGCCGTGAGGCGCTTCTCGCCTCTATTGCCGAGAGCGTGCGGACGCTCGACGCCGACATCCAGGCGCTGGACGGGATGCGGCAGGACCTGCGGGCCGCCGACGAAACAGCAGCGTCGGTGCGCGCCCGCGTCGACGCACAGGATTCCGTGATTCGCGCCGCGCGCACGGCGCTGGAGGAGGTCCGCGCCGCCGCCGGGGAGCTTGAAATCGCGCGAGCGACGGCGGAAGGCGACCTGACGCACCTGGCGCAGAGCTGCGTGGATGGCGTCCAGGCGTCGCTCGACGAGGTGCTGGCCGAAGTCGAACGGATGGAAGCTGCCGGCGAGACGGAGCCCGACGCGGCGGCGATCGCAGCGGAGGAGCCTGACCCCGAGACCGAAGAAGGGGAAGCTGCTGACGTGGGGCGCGCCCTGTCGGGCGCGCCAGGCGAACCCGAAGGGTTCGCCCCACAAGCGCCGGCCTCGATGACGGCCGAAGAGGCCATTACCCGGCTGAAAGCGAAGATCGAACGCCTCGGGCCGGTGAACATGATGGCCATCGAGCAGTTCGACGAGCTCGAAGAACGGCATACGTTCCTCACCACGCAGCGGCGCGACCTCGTCGACTCGATTGCGCAGACGGCGGAGGCCATCAAGCGCATCGACGAGACGTCGAAGACGCGCTTCCGGGAGGCCTTTACCGCTATCCAGCACAACTTCCAGGGCACGTTCAGCACGTTGTTCGGCGGCGGCCGGGCCGGCCTGACGCTGCTCGACGAGAACGATCCGCTCGAAAGCGGCATCGACATCGTCGCGTCGCCTCCGGGCAAGCGCCTGCAGAGCGTGATGCTGCTGTCGGGCGGCGAGAAGGCATTGACGGCCATCGCCCTGATGTTCGCCATCTTCCAGTACAAGCCGAGCCCGTTCTGCCTGCTGGACGAAATCGACGCGCCGCTGGACGACGCCAATGTCAGTCGCTTCGTGGACATGCTTCGTGGGATGCTCGATCGAACGCAGTTCATCCTCATCACCCACAACAGACGGACCATGGAGATCGCGAACCGGCTGTATGGCGTGACAATGGAGGAGCCGGGCGTCTCGAAGCTGATTTCCGTGCAGCTGAACTAGCGCATGATGTAGTGTCCGGCGTCAGCCGGACCGGTACCGAGTGAACCCCATCCGGCTGCGGCACGTAGTGCGAAGCATGACGATCCGCCATTCCCTCGCGGTAAGCGCCATCCTCGTCGCCACCGGCCTGGCCGCATGCGATGTTCGCGTAGACGACCGGGGTGAAGTGTCGGTCGACGTCAGCGAGGGCGGGCGCGCCGAGGACGAATCGACCCGGACCTACCCTCTGGCCAAGGGCGGCCGCATCGAGCTGCAGACCGAAAACGGCGAGGTCGAGTTCGTCGGCGGTAGAGGGACAGCGGTCGAAGTGCACACCCGGCGCCGCGCGCGTGCGAGTAACGACGAGGCCGCCAAAGAGCTGCTGAAGCAGCAGTATTCAACCGTCGAAGCCGTTGCCGACCGTGTCAGCATCCAGTCGGTCAAGGCCGAAGGGCCGGAGGCCTTCCGCCGGCGCGTGCGCACCGACTATCGCATCACCGTCCCGGCGGGCTCGGTTGTGACGATCAAGAACGCAAACGGCACAGTTCGGCTGACCGACGTCAACGGGCGCTTCACCGTCGACTCGACGAACGGGCACGTGATGGGAAGGGGCGTATCCGGCGGATTCGAAGCGCAGGTGGTCAACGGCATGGTCATTGTCCAGATGACCTCGGTTACCGGCGACATCAAGGTCACGACCGTCAACGGCCATGCGATTTTTGGACTTCCGCCGAACACCAACGCAGCCGTCGAGGCGTCAGCGCTCAACGGCGGTGTGATTGTGCAGGACTCACTGCCGATTACCGCGACGACAAAGGATCGCCAGCGTCTCTCCGGCCGCCTCGGCGCGGGGACCGGCGCGAAAATCGAGCTGAGAACCACCAATGGCAACGTCCGCCTGGGCGGCGGCGAGCCGCCGACGTAGGTGGCGAACGAGGACAAATCCACCCGCTACCATCGTCTGCGCCGGCGCGCGTCCGTTCTGAGCGCCTCTCTTGGCGCGCTGTTCCTGATCGGTCTGCTCGTCTCCGGCTGGTCGGCGTCGCTGCGCGAGGCGTCAACCAATCTCGCCGGTGGTACGTTTCTCGGCACGCTCGCTGTCTATGTGATTGTGCTGGCGGTCCTGTATGACCTGCTGCAGCTGCCGCTTGCGTTCTACGA
Source organism: Vicinamibacteria bacterium (assembly GCA_025938035.1). The sequence goes on along the minus strand of JAICQE010000016.1, from coordinate 3,196 downwards.
GGGCGTGACCCTTGAACGGCGATACGAGCTCTCCACGGAAAGCACGGCGCGGTGGTGGAAGGACCATCTCAAGGGATGGGCGATCGGTACGGCGTTCGGCCTGGCGGCGGCGATGGGGATCTGGAGCCTGATCCGCTGGGATCCCGAGCGGTGGTGGCTGGCGGCGGCGCTGGTGTTTTCGCTGGTCATCGTCGCGCTGGCGCAACTCGGGCCGGTGCTGCTGCTGCCGCTGTTCTACGAGGTCAAGCCGCTCGATCGGGAGACGCTGGCGGCGCGACTGGTGGCGCTGGCCGATCGTGCCGGCGCGCCGGTGCTCGGGACGTTCGAGTGGCGCCTCAGCGATCGCACGAAGAAGGCAAATGCGGCACTGGCGGGCCTCGGACGCACGCGCCGCATCCTGCTGTCCGATACGCTGCTCGCCGGCTATTCGGACGACGAGATCGAAGTGATCCTGGCCCACGAGCTGGCGCATCACGTGCACCACGATATCTGGCGCGCGATTGTCTTCGAGACCGCGCTCATCGCGTTCGGCTTCTACATCTCGGACGCGGCGCTCACCGCGTGGGCCAGCTCGTTCGGGGCAGCAGGGAAGACCGACATCGCCGCCCTGCCGCTTCTGCTGCTGACGATGGGCGCAGTGTCACTGGTGCTCATGCCGCTGCGCAACGCGCTGTCGCGGTCGCACGAGCGGCGGGCCGATCGATACGCACTGAGAATGACGAGGAATCTCGAGGCGTTTGTCACCGCCATGAAGCGCCTGTCGGCGCAGAACCTGGCCGAAGAGGAGCCCTCGAAGCTCGTCGAGACGCTGTTCCACAGCCATCCATCGATCTCCGCCAGGATTTCCGCCGCCAGATCCTTTAAGCTGGATCCTGCCTAGCGTCAGCCGGCGTCGTTCGTCGTGTCCGCCTTCAGGCGGACCTGCGGAAGTCGCTCGTAGTGTCCGCTTTCAGGCGGACCCAGAGGAGCCAATGGTACGGACTCTCATCACCGCCCTGGTCGCCGCCGGTCTCGTCGCTGTCGCCGCCGCCCGGGATCAGGAACAGCCATCGGAACAGACGGTCTTTCGCGGCGGCAGCGAGCTCGTTCGCGCGTACGTGACCGTGACCGATCGGAATGGCCGCCTCGTCACGACGCTGCGGCAGGAGGATTTCGAGGTCCGCGATGAAGGGAAGACGCAGCCGATTGCGCTGTTCGTCAACCAGCCGCGCGCTATCAGGCTGATCGTCCTGCTCGACGTCTCGGGCAGCATGCAGGGCAATCTCCCGCTCCTTCGCACCGGTACCGCGGAGCTCGTGAAGCACCTGCGACCGGACGATCTCGCCCGCGTCGGGACGTTCGGCAAGGACGTCGTCATCAGCGAGACCTTCACCCGTGACGCGCGCGAGCTGGTTGGGGCGCTGCCGTCGGCGATCGATCCCCAGGCGCCGACGCCGCTGTGGCGGGCCATCGACAAAGCCGTCGAGTCGTTCGGGCGTCCCGCCGGCAGTGCTGAAGGCGACGCACGGCATGTCGTCCTGGTGCTCAGCGACGGAGCGGACAGCGGCCTGACGAGCTTCCGCGATCGCTTCGTCACGCAGGGCGACGTGATCGATCGGGCGCGGCGCCAGGACGTGATGATTTACGCGGTGGGAATGCGGAGCCGCGGTGCCCGCTCGGTACCTGGCCTCGGCATCGGCGGCCTGCAGGCGGCGTTGTCGGCCGACCTGCCGGATCCACAACTCGCCCGCGTCGCGGAGGAAACCGGCGGCGGATACACCGAGATCAACTTCGGCGACAACCTCGGTCTGGCGTTTGCGCAGGTGGCCGAGGAGCTGCACAGCCAGTATCTGCTCGCCTACGAGCCGCCGCGGCGCGACGGCAAGGTCCACGAAATCGAGATCAAAGTGAAGCAGGGCGGGATGAAACCGCGGGCGAGGAAGAGCTACGTCGCGCCTAAAAACTAGGGGTTGATCGTGGGGCGCGCCTTGTCCGGCGCGCCTCGCGGACCTGACAAGGTCCGCGCCACTGCGCCTACCGCCGGCGAACCGTCAGCTGTCCGCGCATCTTGGCGTGGCGCGCGTCGTTGGTCATGTTCGAGTAGAAATCGAACGTCCCGGGCTGGTCGGCCCGGAATTCGATTACGGCTTTGCCGCCGGCCGGGATTCTCCGCGACACCCGGTATGGTTCGTCGATGGTGAAGCTGTAGGCCACGTCGGCGCTTTCCACGGTCAGCTTGACGAGGTCGTCCTGCATCACCTCGAGGCGGTCCGGTGAAAAGCGGTAATCGCTCGCTCTGATGGAGAACTCGCGCCGGTTCGGCGCCTGGTCCTGACCTGCGCCGAGCGGGGTCGAGGCGGCGAACAGGCGAGACGCGGAACCGGCGAGGAGACAGGCGCCGGTCCCGAGGAGAATCAGTCCGAGAGTCCGCCGCGTCAGGGTCATCTGTTAAGTTTAGACGCCCTCCGACGGTTCCTGGTTTACTCGTGCCTTTACGGCTTCGCTGTGGCCGTCTCAGCTTTGCCCGCTTCTTCCTGCAACAACGCCTTCCGGCTCAGGCGGATTTTGCCCGTCGGGTCGATATTGATGACCTTTACCAGCACCTGCTGGCCTTCCTTGAGCTCGTCGCGGACGTCCTTCACACGGTGGTTCGCGATCTCCGAGACGTGGAGCAGCCCGTCGGTTCCCGGCATGATCTCCACGAACGCGCCGAAGTCGGTGATGCGCTGCACTTTGCCCATGTAGGTCTTGTTCAGTTCCGGCGTCGCGGTCAGCTCCTGAATGATGCCGATCGCCTTCATGGCCGACTCGCCATCCGCCGACGCCACGTTCACCGTGCCGTTGTCCTCGACGTCGATCTTCACGCCCGTGCGCTCGATGATGCTGCGGATCATCTTTCCGCCCGGTCCGATGACGTCGCGGATCTTGTCCACCGGAATCTTGATGGTGATGATACGCGGCGCGAAGTTCGACATCTGCTTGCGCGTCTCGCCGAGCGTCTTGGCCATCTCGTTCAGGATGTGCAGGCGTCCGGCCTTGGCCTGATCGAGCGCCTTGGCCATGATCTCGGAGGTGATGCCCGAGACCTTGATGTCCATCTGGATGGACGTGATGCCGTTCGTCGTGCCGGCGACCTTGAAGTCCATGTCGCCGAGATGATCCTCGGTCCCGAGACTGTCGGTGAGGATCGCGTACTTCGACCCGTCCTTGATCAGTC